>CBHTUE010000260.1:0-6776 GCA_966096115.1 uncultured Phenylobacterium sp. | reverse complement strand
ATCCGCACGCCGATGAACGGGGTGCTGGGCATGAACGAGCTGCTGCTGCGCACCGCGTTGGACCCGAACCAGCGCAAGTTCGCCGAGACCGTGCGCGGCTCGGCCACGGCGCTGCTGGCGATCATCGACGACATCCTGGACCTGTCGAAGCTGGAGGCGGGCAAGGTCGAGATCGAGGCGATCGACTTCAGCCTGGAGGCCATCGCCAAGGAGGTGGCCGACCTGATGTCGCCGCTGGCGGCGGACAAGGGCCTGGACATCGTCTGCCAGGTGGAGCCCGCGGCGCGCGGCCCGTTCAAGGGCGACCCGACCCGGCTGCGCCAGGTGTTGCTGAACCTGATGTCCAACGCGCTCAAGTTCACCGAGACCGGGCACGTCGCCCTGGCCGTGCACGGCGGTCCCGCCGCGGACGGCCGCACGGCGGTGCGGATCGAGGTGCGCGACACCGGCATCGGGATCACCGACCAGCAAAAGCCGCTGCTCTTCCGCAACTTCCAGCAGGCCGACAACTCCACCACCCGCCGGTTCGGCGGTACGGGCCTGGGCCTGTCCATCTCGCGCCAGCTGGTCGAACTGATGGGCGGCCGCATCGGCGTCGCCGACCGCGATGGCGGCGGGGCGGTATTCTGGGTCGAACTGCAGCTGGCCGTGGGGGCGGACGTCGCCGCCCAGCCGGCCCCGGCGAGCGGTGGGGCCGGGCTGTCCGGCCAGGCGCGCGTGCTGCTAGTGGAGGACAACGAGGTCAACGCCCTGCTGGCCATGGAGATCCTGCGGCAGCTGGGGGTCGCCGCCGAGCGGGTCGCCAACGGGGCCCAGGCGGTCGAGGCCGCGGCGCGAGGCGGCTACGATGTCGTGCTGATGGACGTGCAGATGCCGGTGATGGACGGCCTGGAGGCCACGCGGCGCATCCGCGCCATGAGCGGCCCGGCCGCCCGCGTGCCCGTCATCGCGATGACCGCCAATGCGATGCGGAGCGACGAGGAGGCCTGCCGGGCCGCGGGCATGGACGACTTCGTCACCAAGCCCTTCAAGCTGGACCAGTTCGCCGCCGCCCTCTCGCGGGCGATCGACCAGGCCGCAGAAGCCGTCGAATCCTAGGGCCTGGAACCGCGAAAGGCCGCCCCATCGCTGGAGCGGCCTTTCCATAGTCGGACCGCTGACGCGGTGCGCGACCTTGCCAGCTAGGCTAGGCGCAGACCCCGTAAACGGAGGTCCAGGTCACGGTCACCGGCTTGCGGCCTTTGCTATGAGACACTGGGTCACCTCCTTTCAGCTGTTGAACAGGACCTTGAATATGGGGTGAGCCGTGCGGTCCTGCCAAGCGCTCATTCCGCCGCAGCGTGGGTGGAGGCCATGAACGGCGTCGCCACGGTCCCGCCCTCGGCCTGCTCGGCCAGGCTCGCGCGGCGCCGCAGTTCCGGGATGGGGCGATTGAATTTGTTCAGGATCTCGAGCGTGGCGCGGTAGCCGGCTTCCACCGCCTGGTCGTAGGCGCCCCAGTCGCGTATTTCTATGCCGGACACGTCCGGCTGGACCAGCACATCCGTTGCTTCCCGCGCCGCAGCGAGATCGCGCCCGGTGGAGACCGTCGCGGTGCGCATCAGGAGCGAGACGATCGGCGGGCCCAGCCGCCATTGGCCCGACCAGATCCAGCGCCAGACCGACGAGGGCCGGGCCACGTCCTTGGCCAGGATGCTGCGCGCGGTGGTGACGTCGACGCCGACGATCGGGCCCAGGTGCGAGGCGCGCATGATGTCGGCCGGGAAGTTCTTCATCACCGCCCCGTCCACCAGCACGTTGTCGCCGTCGGTGGCGGGCGGCAGGACGCCGGGCAGGGCGATGGAGGCGCGCAGCGCCTGGCGCAGCCCGCCGCGCCGGTGCAGCTGGTAGGCGCCGGTGGTCAGGTTGGAGGACAGGCAGAAGAACGGCAGCCACAGGTCCGAGATCTGGGTGTCGCCGAAATGGGTCGCCAGCCGCTGTTCCACCTTCACCCCGTGGGTCATGGCCAGCAGCGGCAGCGCGATGTCGTCCAGGGGGCTGGTGTTGACGAAGGCCTCGCGCAGGCGGCGGTCCATCTCGTCCTCGCCCCAGCCCATCGCCAGGCCCGCGGCCACCACCGCGCCCATGGACGAGCCGCCGACGAAGTCGACGGGCACGCCGCGTTCCCTGAGCGCCTTGATGGCGCCCACGTGCGCGTAGGCCCGCGCCCCGCCGCCCGACAGAACCAGCCCCACGGACTGGCCGGTCAGCACCCGGGCCATCCGCTCGAAGTCGGCGGCGAGGCCGCGGCGCAGGTGGAACACCCGCGCGGCGCGGCTGGAGTCCAGCCAGGCCTCGGAGTTGGTCGGGCGCTCCAGTTCGGGCGGTTGCACCAGGATCAGGTCGACCAGCTGCTGTTCCATCAGCGCCGTCGCCCCGGCCGGCAGGCCATCGGTGGGTGGCGGGCGATCGCCCCGGCCCACCTGGAACAACCGATCCACCTGCCGCGGCACGAACGGCGCCCAGGCGGTCTCGTCGCGCTCGGCCACGTAAAGGACGAAGTCGTGGACCCGCTCGACCTCGGAGAACCACTCGGTGGGTGCGGCGGCGGCCTCGGCCCCGACCACGGTGACCGCATAGCCCAGGGCCGCGATCTCGCGTTCCAGACGCTCCACGACGGGCCGGATCGGGCCGGGCTTGCCGGCGGCGACGAAGCCGAACACCGAGGGGTCGCCCACCGGGCCGCGCCGGGCGACCTGGCGGCTGCGCACGATCATCAGCCGCGCCAGTTCGGTCATCACCGAGGAATCGGCCTCGCAGGCGGCGAAGAACGCGTCCTTCGGCATCGCGAAGATCTCGGAGTCGCGCAGTGCGTAGACGTCGGCCGAGTGCGGGATGCCGGCGATCAGCGCCATCTCGCCGGCCGGCTCACCGGGCCGGATGATGCCCAGGAAGTGCGGCTCCTGGCCCTCCTCGCGGCGGAAGGCGCCCAGGCGGCCTGTGCGCACGACGAACAGCTGGTCGGAGGGATCGCCCTGGCCGAACAGCTTCGAGCCGCCCGGCACGGAGAACCAGATCGTTTCCTCACGCGCCCGGGGCTGGCGGAACAGCCGCGCCAGGGCCGAATCGACGGGGATATCCGGCAGGCTTGCCACGGGCGGAGGGTAGCGCCGCCAGCCTAAACTCCAAAGGGGCGCGCTTCCCAAGCGATCGGCGGGACCGTATGCGGGGGGATGCCCCTGCACATGATCAAGCTGGTGGTGGGCGCCGCCACCATCGAGGACCTGCTCTCCTGGCGCCTGCGGAACGCCTTGGACGGCGGGCCCTGGATCCTGCGCACGCGGATGACGCCGAAGCGCGGGGCGGAGATGGTCGACGGCGGCTCCATCTACCGCGTGTTCAAGGGCGTGATCCTGTGCCGGCAGAGGATCCTGGCGGTGAATACGGTGGGCGAGGGGGTCACGGCGCGCTGCGAGATCACCCTCGACGGGGAGATCGTGCGCGTGGCGCCGACCCCGCGCCGCGCATTCCAGGGCTGGCGTTACCTGGAGCCCGCGGACGCTCCGCCGGACCTGGACCTCGAGGCATTCGGTGAGGTGCCGGAGGCGCTGGCGCGGCAGTTGCGGGAAGCCGGCGCCTGGTAGGGATCAGTCGCCCATGTTGTCGATCAGGCGCGTGCGGCCCAGATGCGCCGCGGCCAGCAGGCGGATCGGACCGCTCGCGGGGCCGGGGCCCAGGCGGCTGAGGTCGGAGGGCGCGCGGGCTTCCACATAGTCCACCTGGCCGAAGCCGATGGCGTGCAGCTCGGCGGTCGCATGACGCTCCACGGCGTCCACCGCCTCGCCGGCGCGAAGGCGGCGCAGGGCTTCGGCCAGGATCAGGTTCAGCTTGCCCGCCACCAGCCGCTCGGCGGCGCTGAGGTAGGCGTTGCGGGACGACAGCGCCAGGCCGTCGGCGTCGCGCACGATCGGCGCGCCGACGATCTCCACCGGCAGGTCCAAGTCGGCGGTCAGGCGGCGGATCACCTGCAACTGCTGGAAGTCCTTCTCGCCGAACACGGCCACGTCCGGCCCGCACTGGTTCAGGAGCTTGGTGACGATCGTGGCCACGCCCGCGAAGTGGCTGGGGCGGAACTGGCCGTCCAGGGGCTCAGAGACGCCGCGGACGATCACCGTGGTCGAGGCGCCCGGCGGATACATCTCGGCCACCGCAGGCGCGAACAGCACGTCGCACCCGGCCCCGGCCAGCAGCGCGGCGTCGCCGGCCTCGTCGCGCGGATAGGCGTCGAAGTCCTCGTGCGGCGCGAACTGGGTCGGGTTGACGAAGACGCTGGCGACCACGCGGTCCGCACGGGTCCGGGCCAGCCGCACCAGCGACAGGTGCCCTTCGTGCAACGCGCCCATGGTGGGCACCAGCCCGACCCTCAACCCCTCGCGCCGCCAGGCGGCGACCTGGGCGCGGAGATCGGCGACGGTGCGGGCGATGGGCAGCGCGGACATACGCATGGCTCTCCGGGGGCGGGGCTCTCTAGGCGTGTGTCAGGTCCGTGTCCATCCACAGGCGGCGCGGATGGCCGCGTTGACGCCGCGCCCTTGGCCGCGCTCACTCGGAGGGAATCTGAGTCGGGGCCCGCGCCCCGAGGGGAGCTGAATATGGGCCAGGCCAGCGTCATCGTGGTCGGCAACGAGAAGGGCGGGGCCGGCAAGTCCACGCTCGCCATCCACATCGTCACCGCCCTGCTGCATGCCGGTGGGAAGGAGGGCAGCGCCAAGATCGCCGTGCTGGACCTGGACCTGCGCCAGCAGACCATGGGCCACTTCTTCGCCAACCGCGCCAAGTGGCTGGCGGCCAACGGGGCCGAGGCGCCGATGCCGATCGAGCATGCGATCAGCGCCGCCGGCGACGCGCTGGCCAAGGCGCCGGACGCCGAGCAGCTGGCCCGCTTCGAAGCGGCGTTCACCGAGGTGGCCGAGGCGGCCGACTTCGTGATCATCGACACCCCCGGCAGCGATACCGCTATCAGCCGCGCCGCCCACGCCCGCGCCGACCTGATCGTCACGCCGATGAACGACAGCTTCGTGGACTTCGACATGCTGGGCGTGGTCGACCCGGTCACCCTGGAGCTGAAGCGCCACTCGCTCTACGCCGAGACCGTCTGGGCCTGCCGCAAGGAGCGGGCGACCGTGGCGCGCAAGCAGATCGACTGGGTGGTGCTGCGCAACCGCCTGGCCCCGACCGAGGCGCGCAACCGCCGCCGCCTGGACGAACGGGTCGAGGCGCTGAGCCGCAAGGTGGGCTTCCGGGTCGGTCCGGGCCTACGCGACCGGGTGATCTACCGCGAGCTGTTCCCGTTCGGCCTGACTGTGGCCGACCTGTCGCCCAGCATCCGGCCGGTGGCCATGGGGCTGCAGCATGTGGCGGCGCGCCAGGAACTGCGGGCGCTGATGGCCGCCCTGGGCTTTACCGGGCTGGACGAGCGCGAGCGGATCGCGGCGGAATAGCTGCATGCTCTACCTCGCCCTGGGGGGCGCGGTCCTGGCGGCCTACTTCTGGCTCATAGGCAAGAAGCCCCTGCTGAAGGGTCGCGACTGGCGGATCGCCAGCGGTGCGGTCGCGCTCGCCGCCTTCACCGGCGCGGCTTTCGTGGGCGTGCGCGGCGAGTGGCCGGTGACGATCGTTCTGGTGGTCGTGGGCCTGTGGTTCGCCGGCACGGCGCGCCAGGCCGGGTCGCGGCCTGCTGCGCGCCCAAGCTCCGGCATGAGCCTGTCCGAAGCGCGGCGCATCCTGGGCGTGGAGGAGGGGGCCACCCAGGCGGACATCCAGGCCGCCTACACCCGCCTGATGCGTCTGGCCCACCCGGACAAGGGCGGTACGGCCGGCCTGGCGGCGCAGCTCAACGCCGCGCGTGAGAAGCTGCTGTCGAAGTAGGCTCCTTCTCCCGGGGAGAAGGGGAATTTACCCCCGGCCGGGCGCGACCACCTGGCAGGGCTGCTTCTTGGTCTTCAGCGCGCGGCACGCGTCCTTGGCCTGGTCCTCGGTCAGGCCGCCGAAGCGGGCCTTGAACTTGCGGCCGTCCTTTTCGGCAGCGCCGCGGGCGTCGTCGAAGTGCTGGCCGAACTTCTTCTCCATGATCGCCAGCTGGTCACGGGCGTCGGAGCGGTTGGTGAAGGTGCCGACCTGGACGGTCCACTGGCCGCCGGCCGCCTTCTTGGCCTTGCCGTTCAGCTTGGGCACTGACTTGGGTTCGACGATCTGGATCTTCGAGGCGCGCGACGGCGGGGTCGAGGAGACCATGCGCACCGACAGGCTGTCGCTGGTGTCGCCCTGGGCGGTCGAGCGCTCGTTGTCCAGGCCGAGGCCCGGCGGCTCGAAGAAGTTCTGCGCGACCCGAATGTCCTCGCCCAGTTCGCGGCGGCGGATCACGTCGAAGCCGGTTTCCAGCAGGCTGGAGGCGGTCTTGTCGCGGGTGATCCGGGTGGGGCCGCCCAGCACCACCACGATCAGGCGGCGGTTGTCGCGCACGCCCGAGATCGCGATGTTGAAGCCGGACGCGTTCGTGAAGCCGGTCTTCAGCCCGTCCACACCCGCCGCGTCGTTGAGCAGGTGGTTGTGGTTGGTGATCATCCGGCCCCGGAAGTTGAACGAGACCTGGCTGAAGTAGCGATAGTACTGCGGGTAGTCGCGCATCGCCGCCCGCGACAGGATCGCGATATCGCGCGCCGTCGACAGGTTGCGGCTGTCGGGCAGGCCGTTGGCGTTGGCGAAATGGGTGTTCTGCATGCCCAGTTCCTGGGCGC
>CBHTUE010000259.1:0-6856 GCA_966096115.1 uncultured Phenylobacterium sp. | reverse complement strand
CTTGACGCGGGCCGCAAACCGTCGCCATGGCAGGGCATGGAACAGTACGCTCTGCTGATCCTCTTCATCGCCATGGTCGTGATCTGGTGGTGGACGTGGGCGCCTTGGAAAAAGAGGCCCGACGCACCGCCGCCGGAGGATGGCGATCCGAAGAGTGAAAAGCCCCGGCGCTAGGCCGGGGCTCTCGCCTACGCCGCCAGGGGCGTCCGGAAGGAAGCGCCTTCGTGCTCCAGCAGCCAGCGCTTGCGGTGCAGACCGCCGCCGTAGCCGGTGAGCGAGCCGTTCGAACCGATCACCCGGTGACAGGGCACGACCAGGGCGACCGGGTTGGAGCCGTTGGCCAGCCCCACCGCGCGCACCGCCGTCGGCCGGCCGATCCGCTCGGCCAACTGGGCGTAGCTCCAGGTCGCGCCGGCGGGGATGGTGCAGAGCGCGTTCCAGCAGGTCTGCTGGAACGCCGTGCCCGCCCCGTACCAGGCGACCGTCTCGAGGGCGTCGACCTGGCCGGCAAAATAAGCGTCGAACACCGACCGCAGCGGCCCCGCGGCCTCGCGCCGCACCGCCTTCGGATAGCGCTTGGCGATCCAGGCGGACATGGCGTCCTCGTAGTCGGTCCAGTTGAAGGCCCGCAGCACCCCGGCCTCGTCGGTGACCACCAGGGCGATCCCGATCGGCGTCGGCGTGCGGTCCAGGGTGAGGGTCTCAGGCAGCGCGGCGGTCATCGGTCTTGGTCCTCTTGATGGATTTCGGTTGGACGCCGATGCCGGGATCGGAGGCCCAGAGATGTTGCGCCGCGTAGGCGCGCCAGGGCTTCCAGCCCTCGCTGCGCGCCAGCAACTGGTCGGCGGTGGGGCGCACGCCGTTCTCGTCGGCCATCGCCCGCATCAGGCCGATGTCGGCCTGCGGGAAGGCGTCGGGCTCGCGCAGTTCGCGCAGCGCGATGTACTGCGCCGTCCACTCGCCCACGCCCGGCAGCGCCTTAAGGGCGGCGATCGCGCTGCCCAGGTCGGCGCGGGGCGTGAAGATCGTGGGATCGGCTGCCACCGTGCGGGCCAGGGCCTCCAGCGCCGCGCCGCGGGCCCGGGGCATGCCAAGGGCCGCGATGTCCTCGCCGACCAGCCGCTGCGGCGTCGGGAAGACGCGGTTGAGACCCAGGGCGGTCGCGGCCGGGTCGTCGATCGGCTCGCCGTACTGGGCCACCAGCTTGGCGGCCAGCCCGCGGGCCGCGCCGACGGTGATCTGTTGGCCCAGGATCGCGCGGACGGCCAGCTCGAAGCCGTCCCAGGCGCCGGGCGCGCGCAATCCCGGCCGGGCGGCGACCAGCGGGGCCAGCGCCGGATCCTGGCTCAGGTGAGCCCCGATCAGGGTTGGATCGGCGGAGAGATCGAACACGCGGCGCACGCGGGCGATGACCGCCGGCAGGGCCTTCAGCTTCGAGAAGTGGATCTCGGCCTGCAACGCGCCGTCGTTGCGCGGAGTGACGATCACGACGCCGCAGGCGCCGTCCACCTGCAGGGTGCGGGCGTAGCGCTTCGGCTCCACCCGCTCGACGCCCGGGATCGCCCGGTCCGTCAGGAAGCGGATGATCGCATCCCAGTCATAGGGCGGCTTGTACGGCAGACGCACGATGATGCCGTCGGCGGCGGGGCTCTCGGCCTTGTGGCTGCGGCGCAGCTCGCCCGGCGGGCGGCCGAACAACTGCTGGAAGGTCTCGTTGAACCTGCGCACGCTGCCGAAGCCGGACGCCAGCGCGACCTCGCTCATCGGCAGGCGGGTCTCCTGGATCAGTTGCTTGGCCAGCAGGACGCGGCGGGTCTGCGCCACCGACACCGGCGAGGCGCCCAGGTGCTGGCGGAACAGCCGGCGCAGCTGGCGTTCGCCGACGCCGAGGCGGCCGGCCAGGGCGTCGACGTCGCCGTTGTCCATCGCCCCGCCCTCGATCAGCGCAAGCGCACGCGAGACGGTGTTGGACGTGCCGCGCCAGGCGCCGAGGTCCGGCGAGGCTTCCGGCCGGCAGCGCAGGCAGGGGCGATAGCCCGCCTCCTGCGCCGCTGCCGCCGATGGGTAGAAGGTCATGTTCTGCGGCTTGGGCGTGCGCGCCGGGCAGATCGGCCGGCAGTAGATGCCGGTCGTCTTCACGCCGGCGAAGATGCGGCCGTCGAACCGCGGGTCGCGGGTGACGAAGGCGCGGCGGCAGGCTTCGAAGTCCATTTCCATGCCCGGAAGATGGGCGTCGATCGCTTCAAAGTCTCGCGGTTTTCGGACATTCATCATGGGCGGCTCGCGGTTTTCGGTCACCGCACCCACGTGGAAGATCCGCGCGCGCCGGCGCCTCAGCTATGGCCGAGGGCCGCGCCCAAACCTGTCAGCAGCAAAGGCTACCCCAGCGCCGCGGCAAGCCGCTTGTCGCGGGCGATCGACATCGAGGCCGCGATGTGGGCGCCGATCGTCAGGACGATGAAGGGGATCACGGCGGCGTAGCCGTAGGCCAGCGCCGTTTCGCCGTGCGCGGGCGTCATCCTATCGGCGACCCAGCCCACGTAGACGGGCCCGGCGCCGAGGCCGACGAGGTTCAGCACGAACAGCAGGATCGCGCCGGTCATCGTGCGCCGCGCCGGCGGGACGGCGTTCTGGGCCACGGTCAGGGCGGGCGACAGGTACATATTGTTCAGGAACAGCGGCCCCGCCAGGAAAAGCATCGACAGCTGCCACGTCGGCGCCCAGAGCAGAGCCAGCCAGAACGGGATCGACAGCGCGAACGCCAGCGCGGGCAACCACGCAAACCAGCGCCGGTCGCGCTGGCCCAGGCGATCGACGAACCAGCCGGAACCAAAGGTGCCGATCACGCCGGTGACGCCGAGCACCAGGGCGTACCAGACCGCCACGTCGCTCTCCGACATCTGCTTCACGTTCTCGAGGAACTGCGGGTTCCAGACGAGGCCGGCATAGCCCACGAAGGCCGACAGCCCCGACGAGATCGCGGTGAGGATCAGCGTGCGGTTGCCGAAGAAGCCGGCCACGGCTTCCAGGATCGGCGGCGCCGGCGGATGCTCGGCGGAGCCGTCCACGACGGCGTCCAATCCGCCGCGCTTCGGTTCGCGGATCAGCAGCAGCATCAGGATCGCTAGGATGATCCCCGGCGCGCCGACGACGAAGAACGCCATCCGCCAGCCATGGGCTACCGCGATCTTGCCGCCGGCGAACGCCCCGATCATCGAGCCCAGGGGCACGCCGAGCGAATAGATCGCCAGGCCCGTGCCGCGCTTGTGGGCGGGGAAGTAGTCGGAGATCAGCGAATAGGACGGCGGCGACCCACCCGCCTCGCCGAAGCCGACGCCCATCCGGTACAGCAGGATCTGGCTGAAGCTTGTGGCCGTGCCGCAGAGCGCCGTGAACAGGCTCCAGACCGCGCAGGCGAAGGCGATAATCCATTTGCGGCTCAGCCGGTCGGCCAGATAGGCCACGCCGATCCCGCAGGTCGTGTAGAGCACGGCGAAGAACGTCCCGCCCAGCAGGCCGAACTGGGTCTTGCTCAGGTGCAGCTCGGCGGAAATCTGCTTGCCCAGGATCGACACGATCTGCCGGTCCAGGAAGTTCATCGTGTAGACGATGGCCAGGAACCAGACGACGAAATAGCTGTAGCCGCCCACCATCTTCGGCGCGGCCCCCGCATGGGTGGTCGTCATAGGCTTACTGCCCCACTGCCCGACCGACCGTCGCGCGGCTCGAAAATCGGGTACGCAACGATGCGGACGGGGCTTTTGGCACGGCCCTCGGCGCGGGCCAAGTCCCATGGCGCCGGGGCGAACCCTGCTGTCTGCGGCAAGAGAATTCCTGGGGTCGCGTCGCCTTGTGCCAACAGGCGCGCGCCGCTAACTCAACCGCCGATGCTGGCCTGATCCTTGCAGGAGGACGCGGGCTGCTCCCATAGTTGTAAGGGTTTCAAATGGACGCCCGCGTCCTTCCACAGTCCAGCCCCGAAGGCGCCTTGTCCCCCAAGACCCTGACCCACCTGCAGCGGCTCGAGGCCGAGAGCATCCATATCTTCCGCGAGGTCGTCGCCGAGTGCGAGAACCCGGTGATGCTCTATTCCATCGGCAAGGACTCGGCGGTGATGCTGCGCCTGGCCCAAAAGGCCTTCTATCCGTCCAAGCCGCCCTTCCCGCTCCTGCACGTCGACACGACGTGGAAGTTCAAGGCCATGTACGAGCTGCGCGAGAAGATGGCCCGCGAGAGCGGCATGGAGCTCCTGGTCCACAAGAACCCGGAAGCCCTCGAGCGCGGCATCAACCCGTTCGACCACGGCTCGCTGCACACCGACATGTGGAAGACCGAGGGCCTGAAGCAGGCCATCGACAAGTATGGCTTCGACGCAGCCTTCGGCGGGGGCCGGCGCGACGAGGAGAAGTCCCGCGCCAAGGAGCGGATCCTCAGCTTCCGCACGCCCGAGCACCGCTGGGACCCCAAGAACCAGCGTCCCGAGCTCTGGCGGCTCTACAACACGCGCAAGGGCCCGGGTGAGAACTTCCGCGCCTTCCCGATCTCGAATTGGACCGAACTCGACATCTGGCAATACATCTACTTGGAGGACATCCCGATCGTGCCCCTCTACTTCGCCGCCGAGCGGCCGGTGGTGGAGCGCGACGGCAACCTGATCATGGTCGACGACGATCGCTTCCGGCTGCGTCCGGGCGAGGTCCCGATGATGAAGTCGATCCGGTTCCGCACGCAGGGCTGCTACCCGCTGACCGGCGCCGTCGAGAGCACGGCCAACACCCTGCCGCTGATCATCCAGGAAATGCTGCTGGCGACCACCTCCGAGCGCCAGGGCCGCGTCATCGACCACGACCAGTCGGCGTCGATGGAGAAGAAGAAGCAGGAAGGCTACTTCTGATGGCCGCCAAGTACGAGATGCAGGCGTCCTCGCTCATCGCCGAGGACATCGAGGCCTACCTCCACGCCCACCAGCACAAGTCGCTGCTGCGGTTCCTGACCTGCGGGTCGGTAGACGACGGCAAGTCGACCCTGATCGGCCGGCTGCTCTACGACTCGAAGATGATCTTCGAGGACCAGCTGGCGGCCCTCGAAGCCGACTCCAAGAAGGTCGGCACCCAGGGCGGCGACATCGATTTCGCCCTCCTCGTCGATGGCCTCGCCGCGGAGCGCGAGCAAGGCATCACCATCGACGTGGCCTACCGCTTCTTCTCGACCGACAAGCGCAAGTTCATCGTCGCCGACACCCCCGGCCACGAGCAGTACACCCGCAACATGGTCACCGGCGCCTCGACGGCGGACGCGGCCATCATCCTGATCGACGCGCGCAAGGGCGTGCTGACCCAGACGCGGCGGCACAGCTACCTGGTCAGCCTGCTGGGCATCCGCCACGTGGTGCTGGCGATCAATAAGATGGACTTGGTGGGCTGGAGCCAGGAGGTTTTCGACCAGATCGTCGCCGACTACCACGACTTCGCCGCCCAGATCGGTATCAAGGACTTCACGGCCATCCCGATGTCGGCGCTGAAGGGCGACAACATCACAGACAACTCCGCGTTGTCTCCCTGGTACAACGGCCCGGCGCTGATGCGCTGGCTGGAGGACGCGCCGGTCGAGGACGACCTGCAAGGCAAGCCGTTCCGGATGCCGGTGCAGTGGGTGAACCGCCCCGACCTGGATTTCCGCGGCTTCTCCGGCCAGATCGCCTCCGGGGTCATTAAGCCGGGCGACAAGGTCAAGGCCCTGCCCTCCGGCCGCGAGAGCACGGTGGCGCGGATCGTCACCTTCACCGGCGACCTGCCCGAGGCGGTCGCCGGCCAGTCGGTGACCATTACCCTGAAGGACGAGATCGACGTCAGCCGCGGCGACGTGCTGGCGGTCGCCGGCTCGCCGCCCGAGGTGGCCGACCAGTTCGAGGCGACCATCGTCTGGTTCGACGACGAGCCGCTGCTGCCCGGACGGCCCTACCTGCTGAAGGCCGGGACCCGCACGGTGCAGGCGCAGGTCGCCGAGCCCAAGTACAAGGTCAACGTCAATACGCTGGAGAAGCTCGCGGCCAAGCAGCTGGAGCTGAACGAGATCGGCGTCGCCAACCTGTCGCTGGCCGCGCCCATCGCCTTCGACGCCTACACCGAGAACAAGGACCTGGGCGGCTTCATCCTGATCGACCGGATCACCAACCGCACGGTCGGCGCCGGGATGCTGCACTTCGCCCTGCGCCGCAGCCAGAACATCCACTGGCAGGCTCTGGACGTCAGCAAGGCCGCCCGCGCCGCCGCCATGGGCCAGACGGGCCGGGTGGTCTGGTTCACCGGTCTCTCCGGCTCCGGCAAGTCGACGATCGCCAACCTGCTGGACAAGCGCCTGCACGCGGCGGGCCGCCACACCTACATCCTGGACGGCGACAACGTCCGCCACGGCCTCAACCGCGACTTAGGGTTCACCGACGCCGACCGGGTGGAGAACATCCGCCGCGTGGCCGAGGTCTCGAAGCTGATGGTCGACGCCGGCCTCATCGTCCTGGTGTCGTTCATCTCGCCGTTCCGCGCCGAACGTCGGCTGGCCCGCGACCTGCTGGGCGAGGGCGAATTCGTGGAGGTGCACGTAGACACGCCGCTGGCCGAGGCCGAACGGCGCGACGTGAAGGGCCTCTACGCCAAGGCCCGCTCCGGCGAGCTGAAGAACTTCACGGGCATCGACAGCCCCTACGAAGCGCCGGAGAGCCCGGAGATCCGCATCGACACGACGTCGATGAGTCCCGAAGACGCGGCCGAGGCGATCTTCGCGAAGCTGGAAGCCGGGTTCGACCCGGGGATCTGAGGCCGTCATCCCGCGGGGGGGGGGCGGGGGGCCCCCCCCCCCC
>CBHTUE010000258.1:0-6866 GCA_966096115.1 uncultured Phenylobacterium sp. | reverse complement strand
CCATGATCTTCAGCAGCGCCTGCTGCACGCCCTCGCCCGACACGTCGCGGGTGATGGACGGGTTGTCGGACTTGCGGCTGATCTTGTCGACCTCGTCGATGTAGACGATGCCGCGCTGCGCACGCTCGACGTTGTAGTCCGCCGACTGCAGCAGCTTCAGGATGATGTTCTCGACATCCTCGCCCACATAACCCGCTTCGGTGAGCGTCGTCGCGTCGGCGACGGTGAAGGGCACGTCGATGATTCGGGCCAGGGTCTGTGCCAAAAGGGTCTTGCCGGTGCCGGTCGGGCCGATCAGCAGGATGTTGGCCTTGCCCAGTTCCACGTCATTGTTCTTCGTCGCGTGGTTCAGGCGCTTGTAGTGGTTGTGCACCGCGACCGAGAGCACCTTCTTGGCGTGATCTTGGCCGATGACGTAATCGTCGAGGACTTCGCGGATTTCCTTCGGCGTCGGGACGCCGTCCTTGGATTTGACGAAGGAAATCTTGTGTTCTTCGCGGATGATATCCATGCACAGTTCGACGCATTCATCGCAGATGAACACGGTCGGACCCGCAATCAGCTTGCGGACTTCATGCTGGCTCTTGCCGCAGAAAGAGCAGTAGAGCGTGCTCTTCGAGTCTCCGCTGGCCGCCTTGGTCATGGTTTCATCTCACTCTTTCGACGGGACTGGCCGATCGTCTGGTTGGTCCCGTACCGGGGCGCTCAGCCCTGACACTGCAGAATACGCGCCGCGGGTTGTCCAAGTCTTGACATTCCCCGATCCGCGCCGGGATCACAAGCCTTCGCGGCGCATCGCGACAATGTGCGGCGCGTCGCCTGAACCCTAGGCGTCGCCTCTTAGCAAATGGGAAACGCGCCAGAATGGCACAAGAGCCCGGGTTGGAAACCCTGACGGAAGCGGACGGTGCGGACCGGCCCATTGTCGCCTTCGATTTCGACGGCACGCTGACGGTGCGTGACAGCTATACGGCTTTCCTGAAGTGGCGGACGCCGGGCGCGGCCTGGGTGCTGGGCGGGATCCGCCTGATCCCCGCCGCCCTGGCCTACCTGGTCCACCGTGACCGGGGCCGGATCAAGGAGCAGGCGACCAAGGTCTATCTGGGCGGCGTCCCGCGCGAGCGGCTGGAGGCCGACGCCCGGGCTTTCGCCGAGGCCCACTCGCGCAGCCTGCTGCGGCCCGACGCCGTGGCCGCCTGGAAGAACTGGCGGCGGGAACGCGTGAAGCTGATCATCGTCACCGCCTCGCCCGACATCGTGGTGGCGCCCTTCGCGCGAGGCCTGGGCGCCGACGACATCCTGGGCACCCCGCTGGCCTACGACGCGCAGGACCGGGTGACCGGCGCGTTCGCCTCGCCCAACAACCGCGGACCTGAGAAGGTGGTGCGGATGAGGGCCGCGTATGGCGAGGGCCTGCGGGTCAAGGCGGCCTACGGCGACTCCAGCGGCGACACCGAGATGCTGGCGATCGCCGAGGAGCCGTATTTCCTGGTGTTCTCCGGCAAGCCCTGATCGGTCCATGAAGCACGCCTCGCCCGCCACTCTCGACCTGCTGGAGCCCCTGCTGGCGGAAATCCGGGCGTTGGGCGGTGGGTTGAAGGAGAAGTCGCGCGGGATCTTCTACATGAAGGGCCGCGCTTTCCTGCACTTCCACGAGGACCCCAAGGGCCTGTTCGGCGACGTCCGCGACGCGGACGGTCGCGACTTCGAGCGGATCGACGTGACGGAGGCGGCCGGGCGGGTGGCGCTGCTGGCGGCCGTGCAGGCGCGGCTCTAGGCCTTCCTCTCCCACGTGTGCGTGGGAGAGGGGGACCATCGGCCGGAGAGCCGATGGTGGAGAGGGCAAGCCCCAAGCGGGGCGGTTCGATTGTCCGCCCGATGGCTCAGCTGTCGGAGCAGAAGCTCAGGAGATGAGGCTTTCCCTCTCCACCACGCGCTCTGCGGCGCGCGGTCCCGCTCTCCCGCCTGCGGCGGGAAAGGAAGCCTACTCGTTGTCGCGCTTTTCCCAGACGTGATCGACCAGGCCCCAGTCCTTGGCCTCCTGGGCGGTCATGAAGTGGTCGCGGTCCAGGGTCTCTTCGACCACCTCGATCGGTTGGCCGGTGTGGCGGGCGTAGATCTCGTTCAGGCGCTGCTTGGTCTTGATGATGTCTTCGGCGTGGCGGCGGATGTCCTGCGCCTTGCCGGAGAAGCCGCCCGAGGGCTGGTGGACCATGATCCGCGCGTTCGGCAGCGCGATGCGCTGGCCCTTCTCGCCGGCCATCAGCAGGAACGAGCCCATCGAGGCGGCCATGCCCAGGCAGAGCGTGATCACGGGCGACTTGATGTATTGCATGGTGTCGTAGATCGCGAGGCCCGACGTCACGATTCCCCCGGGGGAATTGATGTACATCTGGATCTCTTTCTTCGGGTTCTCCGCCTCCAGGTGCAGCAGCTGGGCGCAGATCAGGCTGGCCATGCCGTCCTCGACGGGGCCGGCCAGGAAGATGATCCGGTCCTTCAGCAGGCGCGAGAAGATGTCGTAGGCCCGCTCGCCCCGGCTCGTCTGCTCGACGACCATCGGCACGAGGCCAAGGGCGGTGGTCACGGGATCGGCCATGGGAAGTCCTTCTTGGGTGTCGTGGGCGGTCGACGCGCAACCGCGCTCACCCCCGATATCGCGTGCCCCGCCGCCCGGCGCAAGGAGCCAGGGCGGCGGCATAGCGCCACCGCCCCGCACGCTTGCGTCAGACGAACAGGAACTCGCCGGCGTTCAGGCTGCCGAGGGTCGTGTTCTGCAGGGTGATGTGGTTCGAGGCGTCCAGCGTGATCACCACGTCGAGGCCGGACTGGGCCGCGTGGGCCTGGACGGCGGCGAAGTTGGCGAACTGCGAGGCGTCCAGCTGGATCACATCCTTGCTCTGGAAGTCCGTGACCACGTCGTTGCCGAAGGCGCCGGTGAAGATGAACCGGTCGACGCCGTCGCCGCCCGACAGGGTGTCGTTGCCGATCCCGCCGTTCAGGGTGTCGGTTCCGCCCAGGCCCGAGAGCTTGTCGTTGCCGCCCAGGCCGTTCAGCGTGTCGTCCAGCGGGTTGGAGCCGGTGAGCGTGTCGGCGTTCGCCGTGCCGTTGCGCACCGGCGCGTCGGCGATACCGCGCACGGTGACGTTGACCGTCCCCGTGCTCACCGCACCGTGGCTGTCCTGCACCTGGTAGGTGAAGCTGTCGACCAGGGTCCCCGGCTGCTTCAGGGCGTCGGCCGCGTCGCCGTCGGCCACATAGACCACCTTGCCGTTCACGATCGACGCATGGCCGGCGGCGGTCGTGCCCGTCACCCCCACCAGGGTCAGGGTGTCGCCGACGTTGGAGTCGGTGTCGTTGCCCAGGACATTGATCGTGATCGTCTGGTTCTCGCTGACCGTCCCGGTGTCCACGCCGGTGTGCGGGGCGGAGTTGATGAAGAACCGCGACACCGAGCCGTCGTGGTCGGAGGTCTGGTTCACCACCGCCTGGTTGGCGTTGATGTGGACGATGTCGAACTGGGCGTTCGCGTAGAGCTCCGGCGAGGCCAGCATGTGGTCCAGCTGCTGGCTGTTGCCGTCGAAGTTGTAGGAGAACCGCTCGTTGACGGGCAGCAGGTTGGTGAGGTTGGTCACCGCCCCGCCGCTCTCCAGCTGGGTCAGCGAGGTCTCGAACTGGAAGGCGTTGAAGTCGCCCATCACCATGATCTTGGCGTGGGGATCGGACGCCACCAGGCCTTCGATGAAGGTCTTCACGAAGGAGGTCTGGTCCACCCGGCGGTCGTCGCCGGCGTTGAGGGCCGGCTGGTGCTGGCCGAACAGCGGATCGGAGCCGCCGCGCGAGGTGTTGTGGACGTCGACGAGGGTGATGGTCTCGCCGTTGAAGGTGAACACGCCCACCAGCGGCTTGCGGCTGTTGTTGTAGGCGTCGCCGTTGGCCGGCGTGGTGTCGGTGATCTGGCTGACCGAGACGAAGCCGACGCGGTCGGGGTTGTAGAGGTAGCCCTGGCGGATGTTGCCGTTGCTCTCGCCGCCGGTGGTGTTGTTAGCGGTCGGCGCCACCTCGACGTAGACGTAGTGCGGCCCGCCGGCGGCCACGATCGCGGCGATCAGCTTGTCGGCGGTGGGATGGCCGGAATAGTTCGTGCCGGCCCCGGGGCCGTCGGCGTCCTGCACCTCTTCCAGGCCCACGATGTCCGGCGCGCCCAGGTTGCCGACGATGTTGCCGGCCAGGGCGTCGAACTTCGCCTGCGGGTCGAAGGGGTCCAGGTTCTCGACGTTGAAGGCGCCGATGGTGATGTGCTCGGCGTCGCCGTGCAGGGTCGTGGTCTCCCGCGGCAGCACGGGCGTGCCGCTGCCGGTGGAGCCGATGGCGGTGGGGATCAGCTCGTAGTCGCCGCCGAAGTAGCTGAGGATGCCGGTGACGTCGCCCAGGTGGTCGCCGGTGACGGCCAGCGGCTGCACGCCGGCCGGCGCCACGCCACTGTCGTAGAAGATCTGCACCCGCTCGGGATTGAAGTCGCCGGCGCTGATGGTGATGCCGCCGACGCTGTTCATGCCGGTGGCGTTGGCGCCCTGGTCGCTGGCGATCCAGGTGGTGTTTCCCAGCGTGGGCGCGGTGGCCTGCGCGTTCGGCACCGTGACCCGCATGCCCTCCAGCGACTCGTAGAAGTCGATGGCGTCCTGGTTGGGGTCGAAGGTCGCGAAGTTGTCGTTGTCGATCACGGCGGTGGGGACCAGCCGGCCGCCCGTGCCCAGGATCGTCGCCGCCGGCAGCGCATTGCCGGTGCTCAGGACCAAGACGACCGGGCTCTCGATTTCGGTGACCGACAGGTTCGAGCCGCCGCCGGGGACGAACTCGCTGACGTTGCCTTCGACCCGCACGCTGTCGCCGACCGAGACCGTCGGGGTCGCGCCGGTGAACACGAAGACGGCTTCGGACGTGCGGTCGTCGACGTCGGGGCTCGGGTCCTGGATCCAGAACCCGCGGGCGCCGGTGGTGTCGATCGCGGTGACGATCCCGGTCGTGACGACGTGCGCGCCGTTGAACGGCGAGGTGTGGGCGGCGCCCTGGATGTCGTGGATGGCGATGACGGTGAAGTCGTCGTTGGTGATCGTGCCGGTCACGGTGGGCGTCAGCAGGTTGGCCGTGCCCGACGTGCTGGTGAGGTTGCCCAGCAGCAGGTTGAAGGCCTCGGTCGGCTCGACCGTGGTGTCGCCGTGGATGACCACCGAGATGGTCTTGGAGAGCACCCCGTCGCCCTGGCCGAAGCTCAGCGTGCCGGAGGTCGCGTCATAGTCGCTGCCCGCCGTCGCCGTACCGTTCTGCGTCCCGTAGTCCAGGGTGAAGGCGCCGTCGTCGTTGGTGCGCGTCACCGTGAAGGTGAGCAGCTGGTCGCCCGAGTCGCCCTCGGTGATCGTCACGTTGCCGGCCGAGACCGCGGCGCCGACCTGCGGGTCGCTGGTGACGGTGATGTTGTCGAGACCGATCCACTCGTCGTTGCCGGCCGCGTTGGTGGTCATCATGCGGATCTGCAGCTGGCCCTGGCCGTTGACGGCGGCAGGCAGGTCCACGGCCACGTGGGTGACCAGGGTGGCCAGCGACGGGCCGGTGGTGGCGTCGGCCACATAGCCGCCGGACACGTTGGTCCAGGCGCCGCTCTCGCCGACCCGGTACTGGATGTTGAACTGCTGGCTGGCGTTGTCGATCGAGCCGTCCAGGTCGCGGACGTCCACCTCGATGTGCACGTTCTTGCGCCCGGTGGCGTCCATGAAGAGCACGATGTTCGGCGCATCGGCGGTGCCGGAACCGTTCAGCGCGATGGTCGGGTTGGGAATCGCGAACTCGGCGACGCCGCCGGTGGCCAGGGTGTTGGGGTTGGTCTGGTTGGCGATGACGTTGACGACCACCGTGCCGTCGCCGGTCAGCGTGCGGGGATCGACGCCCGTGGCGCTGGTGATGTCGTCGCCGCGGTAGCCGACGATGCTGGGGACGCCGCTCCAGTTGTCGTTGGTCGTGATCAGGCCGGTGTTGGACCAGTCCTGCGAGAAGTTGCCGCCGGCGAGATTGAAGTAGACGCTGCTCATCTAAGCCCCCAGGAAAACACCACAATCGGCCTCTCCCCAGAGGCCGGTCGACCACCCCATCCCAGCTTTCGGCCGGACGCAAGTGTCGTTAACGAATCGCGCACAGGTTGCCGTTCGGCGCCTCTCCTGCGGGCGATCGCCCCTGGGAATAGCGGCCGGCCGTGACAGGCCTGCGACGGTCTGATCAACATGCGGCGGTGGTTCGGGGAGTGGCGTGATGCGCTGGACGGCGGCGGGGCTTGCGATCGGGATTCTGGCGGCGGCCGGCGCCCCCACGGCGGCGCCCAACCCCGCGAACGACCCCAAGCTGTGGGCCGCCCCCCAGGCCGCCCCCCCCCCCGGGCTTGAGGCGGCGCCGCTGGCGCGACGTCGACGGCGCGCGACGCGAGCTCGGTCAAGCGCTGTGGCTGCTGGAGCGCGAAGACCCGGCGCGACTGCTGCTCTTTGGTGGTGGCTTTACGCGCAACGCGCTCTTGACGCTGTGCCGCTCCGAGCTCGAGAACCTGCGAGGCGCGCCATGAGCGCCCAGAAAGACCTAGCGCAGGCGGCCGCCGCGATGCGGGCGAGCTTCGACCAGGCCTTCGCCATCGAGCCAAAGGTAGACGACGAGCTGCGCGTGGACGTGCTGGCGATTCGGGTCGCCGAGCAGGGCTATGCGCTGCGACTCGCCGAGGTCTTGGCCATCCACGAGGGGCGCAAGCTCGTGCCCGTGCCGACGCCGCTGCCCTCGCTGCTCGGCTTGGTCGGGGCAGACGACGAAGTGCTGGTGCTGGCCGATGG
>CBHTUE010000257.1:0-6887 GCA_966096115.1 uncultured Phenylobacterium sp. | reverse complement strand
TCCGGGGAGCCCCATGAACGCCTTGCCATCCTTCCTCGCCGCCGTGTCCGTGGCGGCGGCGACCCTGGCGGCCGTGGCCGCCCCGGCCCAGCCGACCCCGGAGGCGGCCCGCTCGGCCGACAACATCAAGGCCCACATGACCTTCCTGGCCAGCGACCTGCTGCAGGGGCGCGAGGCGGGGTCGCCCGGTTTCGACATCGCCGCCAACTATGTGGCCAGCCAGTTCGCGCAGCTGGGCCTGACGCCGATGGGCGGGCAGGGGGGTTATTTCCAGAAGGTGCCGCTGGTGGCGTCGCGCCCGACGGACGAGGGGCGCTTCGTGGTCACCGGCAAGGACGGCGTGGCGCGGACCCTGGTGTTCGGCGACGACGTGCGCGTGCTGGGCCGCCCGACCGGCCGGCCCGACCTGCAGCTGAACGCGCCGCTGGTGTTCGCCGGCTATGGCGTGGTGGCGCCGGAGCGGGGCCTCGACGACTACAAGGGCCTGGACGTGAAGGGCAAGATCGTCGTGCTGCTGCAGGGCGCGCCGGCCGGCTACCAGACCGAGGAGCGCGCCTACTACGCCAACCGCGACAACAAGCGCGCCCAGGCCGCCGCCCACGGCGCGGTGGGGGTGATCAGCATCTGCCTGCCCGGCGAGGCGCGCTGCCCGAAGGTGGGCGAGGCCAAGCGGACCTGGCAGAGCTGGTCGATGACCTGGCGGCGCGCCGACGGGACGGCGAACGACGTGGCCCCGGGCACGCCGGCGCTGGCGCTGCTGGGGCCGGAGGGGGCCGACAAGCTGTTCGTCGGCGCCAGGAAGACCCTGGATGAGATCGCCAAGGCCGCCGACAAGCCCAAGGCCGACCCGCCGCGGTTCCCGCTGGCGACGTCGCTCAGCGTCAGTCTGCACACTGAGAGCCGGGACGTCGTCAGCGAGAACGTGGCCGGCCTGCTGGAAGGCTCCGACCCGAAGCTGAAGGACGAGGTGGTGGTGCTGTCGGCGCACCTGGACCACATCGGGGTGACCCCGCCGGTGAACGGCGACGCGATCAACAACGGGGCGCTGGACAACGCCGCCGGCGTGGCGACCACGCTGGAGGTGGCCCGCACCTTCGTGGACGGCGGTCAGCGGCCGCGGCGCTCGATCCTGTTCCTGACGGTGACGGGGGAGGAAAAGGGCCTGCTGGGGGCGCAGTACTTCGCGCGCAATCCGACCCTGGGGCCGCGGTCGATCGTGGCCAACGTCGACCTGGACATGCCGATCCTGTTCTACGACTTCACCGACGTGATCGCGTTCGGCTCGGACCGCTCGGGGATCGGGCCGGCGGTGAAGCGCGCGGCCGGGCGGATGGGCGTGGCGCTGTCGCCCGACCCGCTGCCGGAGGAGGGGCTGTTCACCCGCTCCGACCACTTCCGGTTCGTGGAGGTGGGCGTGCCGGCGGTGTTCCTGATGACCGGCGTCCAGAACGGCGGCGAGGAGAAGTTCCGCGGCTTCCTGGCCGGCTGTTACCACCATCCGTGCGACGACCTGAACCAGCCGATCGACTATGCGGCGGGGGCGAAGTTCGCGCGCCTGAACTACGAGATCACCCGCGAACTGGCCGATGGGGACGCGCGCCCGCTGTGGGTGAAGGGCGACTTCTTCGGCGCAAGGTTCGCGCCGCCGACGATGATCGCGGATCATTGACGCGCGGCCGGGGAGGGCGGAATCTGGGCGCATGGCCGAGATTACGATCAAGCTGGATCAGCCAACGTTCCATCGCCTGAAAGCAGCGGCCGCTGCGGCGGGCCAGTCGATCGAGGATTACGCGCGCGACCTCATCGAGGACCACGTGAACCGCCTCTACCCGGAGGTCGAACGCGCTCAGACTGAGCGTCCGCAGGCGTAGCTACCGCCAGCCGTAGTTGAAACTCACGGACACCCGGGGGTTCTTCGCGCGGTTGGCGGGGACTTCGTGGCGGAGCCAGCTTTCCCAGAGATAGAAGGTTCCGGCGGCGGGCTGGAGGTAGACGAAGGCCTGGGCCGCTTCGGGCGCGTCGGCGCGGCGGGGCGGGGCGGCCATCATCAGCGGCAGGCGCGGATCCTCGAGCCTGAGCGCGCTCGCGCCGGGCGGGGTGGCCACATAGTAGGTGCCGGAGAGCACGCTGTGCGGATGGATGTGGCCGGAGTGGGCGGCGCCGGGCTTGAGGATGTTCACCCACAGGCTGTCGAGCCGCAGGCGGCCGGCGCCGAGGTCGAAGGCGAGCTGGTCAGCGAAGACCTTGGCATGGCGATCGAGCTTGCGTTGCAGGTCCGCGAACACGCTCATCCGGCGCGGCAGGTCGTCCAGCGAGGCGTAGGAGGTGTAGCCGCCGTAGCCGTGTTCGCGGCACCAGGCGCGGCCGGCCGCGTCCTCTTCGGCCAGCCCCTGGCAGGCGGCGAAAATCTCGTGGTTGAAATTTTCGAAGCTACGGTCTGTTGTAAGGCTGGCTTCGTAGACCGGCGTGGCGAAGAGCGGGCGCAGCGTCATGAGGGCGGCATATCGCAGCCCACCGGTTTCTCAAAACGTCGCGCCACGCTGGCGCGGCGCAAGAACGTTGTTTAGGTTGCAGGCAATCAAGATGCCGTCGATAGCAACGGCAGTGTTGGGGGAATCGAGAGCATGAAGAGCATCGTGGCGGCGCTTGCGGTGATCGGCCTTGCATCGGCCGGGCCGGCCCTGGCGCAGACGAAGCCGAAAGCGGCGCCCGCGAAGGCCGCGGCCCCGGCCTACAAGGCTCCGCGAGGCCCGGACGGCAAGCACCCGGACCTGAACGGCGTCTGGCAGGTGATGAACTCGGCCAACTGGGACATCGAGCCCCACGCCGCCCGCGCCGCCCTGCAGCTGCGTCCCGGCCCGTTCGTGCCGGTGCCGGCGAAGGCGGTGGTGGCCCTGGGCGCCGTGGGCGCGGTCCCGGCCGGCCTGGGCATCGTCGAAGGCGGCGAGATCCCCTACAAGCCCGAGAAGAAGGCGCAACGCGACACGAACCGCGCCAACTACCTGGACCTGGACAAGGGCGACCCGGAGGTGAAGTGCTACCTGCCGGGCGTGCCGCGAGCCAACTACATGGCGCTGCCGTTCCAGGTCTTCCAATCCGAGAAGTCGATGATCATCGCGTACGAGTACGCAGGCGCCGTGCGCAACGTGCTGTTCAACGATCCGGGCCCGGCCCCGGTCGACAGCTGGATGGGCCAGTCGGTGGCCAAGTGGGACGGCGACACCCTGGTGGTCACCGTTTCCGGCATGCTGGACCGCACCTGGTTCGACCGCGCCGGCAACTTCCACTCCGACCAGATGAGCGTCGTCGAACGCTGGACCCCGACGGGCCCGGGGGTGATGCGCTATGAGGCGACGATCACCGATCCGGAGACGTTCACCCGTCCCTGGAAGATGAGCTTCAACCTCTACAAGCACGTCGGCGAGGACGCGCGCCTGAACCAGTTCAAGTGCGTCGAGTTCGTCGAGGAACTCATGTACGGTGACCTGCGCAAGGAACCGTTGAAGTAGCCACATAACCGCCGCCGAACGGCGGTAGTCGGAAGTCAGCATCCAGCGTTGGAGACGCGGAATGAACAAGAAGAACCTGATCATTGCGGGGGCTGTCGGTGCGGCGCTGAGCGTCGCGATCGCCGGCGGCGCGGCCCTGGCGCACCACGCCTTCGCCGCCGAGTTCGACGGTAAGGCCCCGGTCCTGCTGCGCGGCAAGGTGACCCGCGTGGAATGGATCAACCCCCACGCCTGGGTGCACATCAACGTCACCGGCGCCGACGGCAAGGACGTCGAGTGGATGGTCGAGGGCGGCACGCCCAACACCCTGCTGCGCGCCGGCATCGACCGGAATTCGCTGAAGGCCGGCCAGGAAATCATCGTCCGCGGCTACCAGTCGAAGGACCGCCTCTGCCGTCCGGCCTGCAAGGCCAACGGCCGCGACGTGACCTTCCCCGATGGCAAGAAGCTGTTCATGGGCTCGTCCGGCACGGGCGCCCCGAAGGACGGCTCGGACCCGACCGAGAAGTAAGGTCCGGAACAGCGCTGGATACGGAAAGGGGAGCCGCGAGGCTCCCCTTTTTCGTGCGCGTTCCGGCGAGGTCGAGCGCGCCGCAGGTGCAGTCTTGGAACCACGGATTACACGGATTTACACGCATGGGCGCCGGAGAGGCTCCGCGGCCCCGCTTGGCGCGGCGCCCATCCGTGTAAATCCGTGTAATCCGTGGTTCTAAGACTAGGGCGCTGACGCGCCGCGGCGGTCGCCGGCTCAGAGGCTACTTGTCGGACTGCAGTTTCAGCAGCGAGTCCCACATGTCCTGGGCGAAGCGGATGACGGTGATGTTGGCCGAGAAGGCGTGCTTGGCCTGCACCATGTCGACGACGGCGCCGGCCACGTCGACGTTGTCGTCGCTGCGCATGCCGGCGATCTTCGTCGCGGCGGTCTCGAAGCGCTGCGAGGCGGCGGTGAGGCCGTATCGGGCGGTGGAGATCGGGTCCATGCGCCCAAGCTGAGCCACATCCGGTTAAGGCGAAGCTGAAAGATTTGGTAAATCAGCGGGATGCGGTCTTGGCCCGCGCGCGCTTCGGCGTCTTCACCTTCGGCGGGGTCGCGGCGGCCATCCGGTAGGCGGTCGCCAGCAGCCGTGCGAGTTCCGCCTCGTCCTCCACGACCGCATCGGGCAGGACGGCGTAGGCGGTCATCGGACGTCCCGGCCTCGGCTCGAAATGGCGCACGCCGTGCTCGGTTTCGAGCGCCGCGTGTTCGGCCGGCGGCAGGCGGACGAAGACGATGTCCTGCAGGACGCCGGCGAACATGTGGCCGTTCGCCAGCGCCACCGGGCAGCCGAACATCCGTCGCCGCTCGAGTCCGGGGCCGTCCGGCAGGCTGACGCCGAACAGCTCCACCAGCCACTGCGGCGACTTTTCCCGGGCCATGGCGCCAGCATGCCCGTGGCTCGGCATTAACGGAAGCCGCCGCCGCCGCTCGGGCGTATCATCGCGGCGAGAGGAGACATGCGATGCGCATTGCGATCTTCACCGCTTCGCTGGCGCTGGCCGCCGGCGCCGCGCTGGCCCAGCCGATCAGCGAGAACCCGCCGACCAAGACCATCCAGTGCATCGAGGTGGGCGGCCAGCTGATTCCGCCCACATGCCAGGTCCCAGCCAGCCGGCTGGACCAGAAGGAATACATCTGCACCTGCATCAACGGCGGGCAGCGGGTGGACGTGTCGATCTGCCCGAAGGGCGTGAAACCGCCGCCGGAGGGCAAGAAGCTGAACATCGCCCGCGCCGCCGGCATCAAGGACGGCACGCTGGTGGGCGACAAGCTCGGCGACCAGCCGATCTGCGTCTCCCCCCGCGGCCACCCCTGAGGCGCGTCAGCCCGCTAGGGGTCGTGGTTTCGAATGACGGCGCCTACGGCGCGCTCAGCTGAGCGCGGCGTAGACGATCTTCTGGAACATGGGGCCGCCGACGCGGCCGGTGGGACGCTGGCCCTGCATGGCGGTGACGGCTTCGGGGCCCAGCGGCATGGAGTCCTGGATCAGGTAGATCAGGATCATCTCGTTGGCCGGGTCGGCCTGCCACCAGGTGCCGAAGGCGCCCGGCCAGCCGAAGGAACCCTCGGCGCCGGCGCCCATCCACTCGTGCTTCTGGGCGTCCATGATCATCGACAGGCCCAGGCCGAAGCCCTGGCTGAGCCAGAACGGCATGCCCAGGAAATCGTGGCCGCGCTGCACGTCGGTGAGGCGGTTGCCGGTCATCAGGTCGACCGTCTCGGACTTCAGCAGGCGCACGCCGTCCACCTCGCCGCGGCCCAGCAGCATGCGGGCGAACTTGAGATAGTCGTCGGCCGAGGAGATCAGGCCGCCGCCGCCCTGCTCGAATTCGGGCGCCTCGTCGGCCATCGGCAGGGAGACGTCCTTCAGCGGCCCGTCGGTGGGCGGCGCCTGGTAGAGGCGGGCGAGGCGGTCGCGCTTGTCCTTCGGCAGCCAGAAGGCCGTGTCCTTCATGCCCAGCGGTCCGAAGATGCGTTCCTGCAGCACCTGGCCCAGCGGCTTGCCGGCGACGCGCGCGACCAGGAAGCCCAGCACCTCGGTGGCGTGGCTGTAGTGGAAACGGTCGCCGGGCTGGAAGCTGAGCGGCAGCTCGCCCAGCGCCTTCAGCCAGGTGTCGGGCGTGTGCGAATGGACCAGCACATTGCCCAGCTTGGCCTCGTGGGCGTGGGCGATCGGGCCCATGGAGGTGAAGCCGTAGGCGAGGCCCGCGCGGTGGGTCATCAGGTCCTCGACCGTGATCTCGCGCTGGGCGGGCTTGGTGTTGTCGAGCGGACCCTTCGGGTCGTCCAGCACCAGCATGCCGGCCAGTTCCGGGATCCACTTGGTGATCGGGTCGTCGAGCTTCAGCTTGCCTTCCTCGACCAGCTGCATCGCCGCGACCGTGGTCACCGGCTTGGTCATCGAGGCGATGCGGAACAGCGTGTCGCGCTCCATCGGCAGGCCCTTGGCGATGTCGCGCTGGCCCAGGGCGTTGACCTGGACAATCTCGCCCTTGCGCCACACCAGGGTGACGGCGCCGGACAGCACCCCCTGGTCGACGAGGCCTTGGAGCGCGCCGGGAATCTGCGCCAGCACGTCCGTCTTGAAGCCGCTCGCGGCCTGGGCTCCGTCCATGGTCGCCTCCCTTATCGTTGTTCACCCGCATTGCGCTCGGGTGGGGGGATGGCGTCAAGGGTTCCCCGGCGGCACGCCGCCCCAAAGACCATCATCCCAAACATCGTCATCCCCGGCTTGTCCGGGGGACCCATTCCTCCACCACACATGAGGTCGCGAGGATCTGCAGCTTCGCAGCCGCGGCGTATCCCCGCGTCACGTGCGACCGCGAAAAGGGTCCCCCCGC
>CBHTUE010000256.1:0-6935 GCA_966096115.1 uncultured Phenylobacterium sp. | reverse complement strand
GCCGGCGCGAGCGGGCTGAAGCGGGGGGGGTGGAAAGGGCAAGCCTCAAGCTCTGCGGATCGACCGGGCTGAACTAGCCGCCGTGCCGGCCGCTTGCCCTTCCCACCCTTCGCTCTTCCCCCGGCTCAACGCCGGGGTCGGCGAACGGTCCCCCCTTCCCGTGAACGGGAAGGGCAGGCTTCTCGCGCTTCGCCTCAACCCCGCCCGCTTGCGACGGTCTTGTGGACCAGGTCGTAGAAATCGCGGGCGAAGGCTTCGGTCTGGCCCAGCGGCGAGGCGCGGAGCTGGGCCCGCAGGCCCGTGCGCAGGCTTCGGCGCCGGTCGGTGTCCGCGGCCAGCGCCACCGCCTTCGCCCGGTACGCCGAGAGGTCGCGGGCGCAGAGGTCGCCGAGGCCCGCGTTGGTCAGGATCGAATAGCTCAGCCGCTCGTGGAACGCCTCGCCCACCAGGGTGACCAGCGGCACGCCCATCCACAGGCTCTCGGCCGTGGTCGTGCCGCCGGTCAGGGGGAAGGTGTCCAGCGACACGTCGATGTCGGCGTAGTGCGGCAGGTGGTTCCCGCGGACGGGCCGCCAGACCAGCCGCTGGGGCGCCACGCCGTGGCGGGCGAACTCGGCCTCGACGTGGCGGCGAAAGACAGCCGATCCGGCCTCCGGGCGGACGAAGGCGAAGCGGGCGTCCGGCGTGGCCGCGACCACCTGCGCCCAGGCGGCGAGGACCTCGCGGCTGTACTTCTGCGGATCGCCGGCGGTCCCGTAGGTGACATGGCCGTTGCGGTCGGACGGCAGGTCCGGCGCCAGGGCGTGGCGGTCGGAAAACACCATCGGGCCCAGGGCCAGCCAGCTGCGCGGCATCGCCAGCGGCGTCTCGATGAGCAGGTCCGGCGACGTGGGCCGGACGTAAGGGTCGCAGATCAGGTGGTCGATCGTGGAGAGGCCGGTCGAGGCCGGATAGCCCAGCCAGCTCGCCTGCAGCGGCGCCGGCCGCCAGGCCATCACCTCCAGCTTGTTCATGTGGGTGGAGCCGCCCAGCTCGATCAGCATGTCCAGGTCGTCGTCGGCGATCCGCTGAGCCGCCTCGCGCGCCGAGACCTCCGGCCACCAGCGGAAGGCGGTGGCCTGGCCGGCGATCTGGCGCTGCAGGGCGTCCTCTTCGCCCCGGTAGAACGAGTAGGCGAACACCTCGAAGCGGTCGCGGTCCAAGTGGTCGAACAGCGGTTGGGCGAAGTAGCCCACGGGGTGCAGGCGCAGGTCCGACGACATGAAGCCGAGGCGGATCTTCGCGCCGGGCGGGCGCGGCGTCGGACGGCGAATGGGCGCGGCCTGCGCCCGGGCCTCGGCCTGGCGGCCCCAGATCCGGTGCTGCTCGATCAGCTCCAGCTGCTCGGCGCGGGTGTGCGCCCGCGGGAGCTGGCGAAACAGCGCCGCGTGCAAGCCCGCCTCGGCATAGCGGCGTCCGGCTTCGGCGAAGGACCCCAGGCGCGGAAGCTGGAAGGCGCAGACCCGCAGCAGCACGTCGCGGACCAGCTTCATCTGCGCCGGGCGGCCGACCCCCAGGTCCAGCGCCTGTGTGGCCAGGCCGTAGGCCTCGTCGAGCTTGGCGCCTTCCTCGGGCCCGACCCAGCGCTCGAGGCTCTGCATCAGGGCGCACAGGTGGTCGAGGCTCGGCTCGAGCTCGACGGCGCGCCGCAGGTGGCGCTCGCCCCTGGGCCGGTCGTAGCCGGACACCAGGTCGCCCAGGTGGAAGTGGACCCAGGCCTGATCGTCCAGCCGGTCCGCCAGCGATTGCAGATAGGCTTCCGCGCGCCGCGCATCGCCCGAGACCCGCAGGACAAACGCCTTGGCCTCCAGCAGGCGGCGGTCGCCGGGGTTGGCCGCCAGGGCCGCGTCCAGGGCCGCCTCGGTCTCGGCCTGGCGATGCAGGCCGTGCAGCAGGGTCGCGAGGTCCAGCCAGCAGCCGACCGCGCCGGGCAGCAACGCCACCGCCTCGCGCAGCCGCGCGATCGCCTCCTCGCGTCGGCCGAGGCCGGCCAGCGCACGCGCCAGGTCCTGATGATGGGCGGCGACCTGGCCGTCCCGCGCGACGCGCTCGGCCAGCGCCGCCAGTTCGTCCGCGGTGGGGGTCGCCACGGTCCGCCTCAGCCCGCGCGCTTCAGCCCCGGCCGCTCGGCGATGGCCTTGTGGATCATTGCGTAGAAGTCGCGCGCGAAGTCCTCGGTCTGGCCCAGGGGCGAGTTGCGCAGCTGGTCGCGCAGGCCGGTCCGCAGGGTGCGCCGCCGCTCGGTGTCGGCGGCCAGCTCCAGGGCCAGGCGGTGGCAGTCGTCGAGGTTGTCGGCGCACAGATCGCCCAGGCCGGCGTTCGACAGGATCGAATAGCTCAGCCGCTCGTGGAACATGTCGCCCTTCAGGCTGACCAGGGGCACGCCCATCCACAGGCTCTCGGTGGTGGTGGTGCCGCCGGTGAGCGGGAACGGGTCCAGCGACACGTCCAGCTCGTTGTAGAACGGCAGATGGGCGCCGCGCACCGGATGGAACTCCACTCGCTCGGCGCTGACGCCCTCCAGGGCGAAGGCGGCGCGAATGTTGTCGCGGAAGGCCGCGCCGCTGCCCTCGGGCCGGATCACCGCGAACCGCGAATTGGGCGTGGCGGCCACGACCCTGGCCCAGGCGCGGAACACGTCGCGGCTGTATTTGTGCGGATTGTTGGCGGTGCCGTAGGTGACGTAGCCCTTGCGCTCGCTGGGCAGGCCGGGGCTGATCTCGTTGCGGTCGGAGAAGAAGGCGCGGCCCAGGGCGAGCCACGTCTTCGGCATCACCAGCGGCGTCTCGACCAGATACTCCGGGTGGGTCGGCAGGCTGTAGGGGTCGCAGACGAAGTAGTCGATCGCCGAAAGGCCGGCAGAGGCCGGATAGCCCAGCCAGCTCGCCTGCAGCGGCGCCGGCCGATAGGCCATGACGTCCAGCTTGTTCATGTGGGTCGAGCCGCCCAGCTCGATCAGCATGTCCAGCTGGTCCTCGGCGATCCGCTCCGCCGCCTGGCCGATCGAGACGTCGGGCCACCAGCGGTAGGCGGTGATCCGCTCGGTGATGTAGCGCTGGGCGGCGTCCGGCTCCTTGCCCTGGAAGAACGAGTAGACGAACACGTCGAAGCGCGGGTCCACGTGATCGAACAGCGGCAGGGCGAAATAGCCCACCGGGTGCTGGCGCAGGTCTGACGACATGAAGCCGACGCGCAGCTTGCCGCCGGGCGCGCGCGGCGTGGCCGGGCGCTTGATCGGCCGGCGCGCCGCGGCGGTGTCGACCAGCCGGCCCCAGATGCGGTGCTGCTCGACCAGCTCGACGCGGTCCTCGTGGGTGCGCACCCGCGACAGCTGCTTCATCAGCGCGGAGTGGCGGCCGGAGGAGGCCCACTGGCGGCCCAGGGTCTTGAAGTCGCCCAGTTCCTCCAGGGCCTCGAAGTCGCACACCCGCACGAAGACCTCGGTGAAGATCTTGGTCAGCGCCTCGGTGAACTCGGCTCGCCGCGGCATCAGCCGCTTGGCGTGGTGGTAGGCCTCCTCGATGTGGCCGCCCTCGTCGCCCGAGCGGTTGCGCTCCAGGTTCTCGATCATGGTCCCGGCGAAGCCCAGGTTGTCGGGCTCCAGCTCGACGGCGCGGCGCAGCAGGCCGGCGGCGCGCGGGCGGTCCCAGTCGGAGATCAGCGCCCCCAGCTGGTGGTGCAGCCAGCCGGCGTCGGGATGCGTCGGCAGCAGCTCTTCCATGAGCGCCTCGGCCTTGCGCATCTGCCCCGAGCGCCGCAGCACCAGCACCTTGCCTTCCAGCAGGCGCGCGTTGTCCGGGTTGGCGGCGAGCGCCTTCTCCAGCGTCGCCTCGGACTCGTCGGAACGGTGCTCCTCGTTGAGCACGCCGATGAGGTCGAGCCAGCCGTCGACGTTGTCCCGCTTGAGGGCGACCGACTGGCGCAGGCGCGACAGCGCCGGCTCGACCTTGCCCTGCTGGATGAGCGCCCGGCCGAGCTGGCGCAGGTATTCCGAGTTGCGCGGCTCCAGCCGCACCATCTTGGTCAGCAGAGCCTCGGCGCGGGCGCCCTCCTTCAGGTCCAGCAGCACGTTGGCCAGGTTCTGCTGGGCGGCCAGGGACTTGGAGTTGAGCTTGATGGCCGCCTCGAGGACCTTCACCGCCTCGGGCTGCCGGCGCATCTTGCGCAGCAGCACGCCGCGGGTGTTGAGCAGGTCGTAGTCGCGCGGCGTCCGTTCCAGGCCCCGGGCGGCGATCGCCTCGGCCTCGGCGAAGCGGCCGGCCTGGTAGAGCTGCACGGTCAGGGTGCGATAGATCTGCGGATTGCGCGCCGGATCGTCATTGATCGCCGCGGTCAGGTGCTCGATGGCCTCGTCCCTGCGTCCCGCGTTCAACGCCGCCTGCGCAGCCGCCAGCCGATCCGTCATGGGCGTTGAGTCTTCTTCCGTCGCGTTCGCGGGACGACTTACGGCCCCGCAACCGCGATGGCTAGTGCGGCCTGTCGGCGCTCCGGCCGTCGAGCCGCCATTTCAGGACGAGGATGGTCGCCGAGAGCAGCAGGCAGACGGCGTTCGAGGCCATCACCGGCCAGGCGCGGGTCATGATCCCGTAGGTGATCCACAGGGTGAAGCCGGTGACGGTCACCGCGTACATCCGCAAGGACACGCCCTCGGCGTCGCGTTCGCGCACGATCTTGACGATCTGCGGCACGAAGCTGGCCATCGAGCATAGGGCCGCGCCCGTCCCGACGACGTCTGCGAGCGAGAGCACCTGCGGGCTCAGCCGGGGTAGGCTTGAACGTCCATGGGTACGGTAACGGTGAGGCGCAGGCCCGGTTGCGCGGTGTCGGTCGCCAGCTTGCCCCGAAGCTGCTGGGCCATGAGCTGGACCACGTTGAGGCCGAAGCCGGTGGGCTGGGTCCCCTCGGCCATCCCGACCCCGTCGTCGGCGACGACCAGTTCGAAGCCGCCGGCGGTCCGGCGCAGCATCACCCGCACCCGGCCGGCCCGGCCGTCGGGGAACGCGTGGCGCAGGCAGTTGCCGACGGTCTCGCTGACCAGCAGCGCCACCGGCGCGCCCTGGCGCCCATCGATGGTCACCGGCTCCAGGTCCAGTTCGATGGCCACGTCGTCGCGCCCCGCCGAGCCCGCCAGGTCGCTGACGATCTCGCGCACCAGCGCGGCGACTTCCACCTGCTCGGCCTCTTCCGACCACCCGACGTGGCGGTGGGCCACGCTGACCGCGGCCACGCGCTGCTGCACGGCCCGCAGCGCCTGGCGGGCGCCGTCGTCTTTCGCCCGGCGGCCCTGCAGCAATACGATCGAGGAGATCAGCTGCAGGGTGTTCTTCACCCGGTGCTCGACCTCTCGATGGCGCGCCGCCTGCCGCTCGAGCGCAAGCTCAGAGCTGTCCGTCGTCGACTCGGCCATACCGTCTCCCGTCGTTTGGCCCGCGAGGCGGGGACCATATCCCAGGTTTCGCCCGCCGCAGGTGCGACTTGGCGCCGCCGGTCGGAGAACGTGTTACGCTGTAAGCGGAGGTCCCCGAATGCTGGCGCTGGATCACGTGGTGTTCCCCGTGCGGGACGCCGAAACGAGCCTGAAATTCTACGGCGACGTGCTGGGCCTGCCCCTGGTCGAGGCGTTCAGCGGCGACGACTGGGACGGCTATCCCTGGCTGATGATGATCTTCGGACTGGGCGCGCGGCAGGAGCTGGTGTGCGTGGCCCTGAAGGGCGCGCCGGCGCCGGACTACCGCGGCGTGCCGGTGGATGCGCGCCACTATGCACTGGCGGCGGAGAGCGCCGAGGCGTTCGACGCCTGGCGTGTCAGGCTCCGCTCCGCAGGCGTGGATTTCTGGGAGGAGAACCACGGCGACCAGGCCTCGATCTACTTCCCGGACCCGGACGGGGTGATCCTGGAGATCACCTGGCCCGCCTCCACCGTGCCTAAGGTCGAGAGCCCCAGTGCGCGGCTGGCGGTGCGGCGCTGGGCGAAGGGGTCCGTCTCGGCTTGACCGCCAACCGCTTGACCGGGCGTCTCGGCCACGCCAAAGGCCCGCCATGAACATCCTGCTTGTGGGCTCCGGCGGGCGCGAGCACGCGCTGGCGTGGAAGATCGCCGCCTCGCCCCTGGTGAGCCGCCTCGTCGCCGCCCCGGGCAACCCCGGCATGGCCGCCCAGTGTGAGCTGCGCGATGTGGCCGCGACCGATGTGCCGGGGCTGGTGGCCCTGGCCCGCGAGATCGCCGCCGACCTGGTGGTCATCGGGCCGGAGACGTCGGTCGCGGCGGGCCTGGCCGACGCCCTGCAGACGGCCGGCATCCCCTGCTTCGGCCCGACCGCGATGGCCGGCCAGCTGGAGAGTTCGAAGGCCTTCACCAAGGCCTTCTGCGACCGCCACGGCCTGCCGACCTCGGCCTATGCCGTGTGTGAGACCGCCGAGGAGGCGAAGACCGCGCTCGCCCGGTTCGCGCCGCCCTATGTGATCAAGGCCGACGGGCTGGCGGCCGGGAAGGGCGTGGTGATCGCCCCCGAGCGTGTCGAGGCAGAGGCCGCGATCGACGACGCCTTCGGCGGCCGGTTCGGCGCGGCCGGGGCGCGGGTGGTGATCGAGGAGTTCCTGGAGGGCGAGATCGGCTCGCTGTTCGCGCTCTGCGACGGCAAGGACTCGATGCTGTTCGGCTGGGTCCAGGACCACAAGCGCGCCTTCGACGGCGTGCGCGGTCCCAACACCGGCGGCATGGGGACCTACTCGCCGGCGCCGGTGTTCACGCCGCAGCTGGTGGAGCAGGTTCGCGAGCGCCTGGCCGAGCGGGCCTTCGCCGGCATCGCCGCCGACGGGGCGCCCTATCGCGGGGTGCTGTTCGTGGAGCTGATGGCGACCCGCGACGGGCCCAAGCTGGTCGAGTTCAACACCCG
>CBHTUE010000255.1:0-6941 GCA_966096115.1 uncultured Phenylobacterium sp. | reverse complement strand
TGAGCGGCGGCTTCGCCTGGTCGCCCGCGGGCAAGCTGACCGAGCGGTTCACCCGTACCGGCAAGACCCAGATGCTCTACCAGTTCACGGTCGACGACCCGGCCTACTTCACCAAGGTCTGGCGCGCCGAGATGCCCATGCGCACCGCCACCGGCCCGATCTACGAATACGCCTGCCACGAGGGCAACTACTCTCTGCCCAACATCCTGCAGGGCGCCCGAGAACAGGAACGCGCGGCGCTGGCGGCGAAGTAGCTCTCTCCTCTCCCCCCGCGAAGCGGAGAGGGAGAGGGTAGGGAGAGGGCCGGCTCGGAAGAGCGCGGCGCACCGGGTGGCTGATCAAGGACCCTCGGCCTGTGGGCCCCCGCCTCACCCTACGGCGCTCGCGGAAGCGTCCAGCCGGCCCTCTCCCTACCCTCTCCCTCTCTTCGCCGCTGCGCGGCTCGGGGGAGAGGAGGCTACGGCGACTCCGCCACCGGCACGTCCAGGCCGGTCAGCTTGGCCACCTTCATCGCCTCGGCCAGGTTGCGGATCGGCTCGTCGCGGGTGGTCGAGAAGCTCAGGACCACCGGGTCGGCGCGGTGCTCACCCAGGTTGGCGAACCCGCCGGCGGGCCCGCTGTTCAGCGACACCGAATAGGTGCGCCCCGCCCGCGCGGTGCACAGGAGGACGAAGGTCTTGTCGTCGTTCAGCAGCCGCGGCCGCTTCACGCAGTCCAGCCCGTCCGCGACGGTCGGGACCACGTCGAACGCATTGGGCGCCATCTTCTGGTCGAAGGTCAGCCGCAGCACCAGCGCGCCGGGGGCCACCGCCTCGCCCTGCGCCGGGAAACTGGCCGCCAGCTTCGGCGCCGGGGTCGGCGGCATCACCGTGATTCCCTCGACCTCGGTCGGCGGGCGCGGCGGATCCCGCGACGGCGCGCCACCCCCGGCGAAGGGGGCGGCGGCCAGCAGGGCGGCGATCGCGAGCAGCATGCGGCCAACGTGGCCCGCAAGCGCGACAACAACAAGGCGCCGGCCGCTTAACCACGTCCCAGTTGCGCCATTCGCCTGACAGGGGACGTCCGTTGCGGCGTTCGCCTCAGGGGCGTTTAGATAACGCGTTCGTCCGCGCGCAGCGGCCGACGTTCGGGGGGAATTCCATGAAGCTTCTGGCAGCGGCCACGGTCGCCATCGGACTGTCGTTCGCCGGCGCGGCGGGCGCCGCGACGATCACCGGCCTCTACAACACCGGCGTGGACGCCGGCGGCGTCGCCCTGCCGACCTTCGGCGGCGTCGACACGCACTATTCGATCATCGCCACCGACGCGCCGCTCTTCGGCCTCGGCAGCGCGATCACCTACGAGCATCCGGCCTACGTCGACGGCGACGCGGACTCCAAGTGGATCTCGGGCCGCGACGACGGCCAGACGGGCGCGCCGTCCAGCCACACCACCTATCGCACCACCTTCAGCCTCACCGGCCTGAACCCGTTCACGGCCGCCATCAGCGGCCTGTGGGGCACGGACAACGAGGGCGAGATCTTCCTCAACGGCGTCACCACCGGGATCAAGCTGTTCGGCAACGTGGACGGCGTCCTCGACGGCGGCGACTACGGCAATTTCGATCACCTGACCGCCTTCAGCATCACCAGCGGCTTCAAGGCTGGCCTGAACACCCTGGACTTCGTGATCCTCGACACCGGCCCGCCGTCAGCGATGCGGGTGGACAACCTGGCCGGGACCGCCGCCGTGGTGCCCGAGCCGGCGACCTGGGCGCTGATGATCCTGGGCTTCGGCTCGGCCGGCGCCGTCCTGCGCCGCCGCCGGACCGCCACGGCCTGAGGCTGATCGGCCCGCGCCCCTCGGAAGCTCCCTGGGGGCGCGAAGCGCCGAATTTGACCGCAGAGATCGCAAAGGACTTCGCTGAGATCGCGGAGATCCCCAGCACTCTGCGTCCTCTGCGCGACCTCCGCGATCTCTGCGGTTAAGAGCGGCTTCGCCGGGCCATTCCGGTCTGCGACGACGCAGGTCTCTGGAACGCTTCCGCAGGCTCGCTATCTTGGGCGCCTGACGGAGGCTTTCTCATGTGCCGCAACATCAAGACGCTGTTCAACTTCGAGCCGCCGGCCACCCACGACGAGATCCGTGCGGCCTCGCTGCAGTTCGTCCGCAAGCTGAGCGGGTTCAACACCCCGTCCAAGGCCAACCAGGCCGCCTTCGACGCCGCCATCGAGGCGGTCTACCAGGCTGGCCACCGCCTGCTGCACGACCTGGAGACCCAGGCGCCGCCCCGCGACCGCGAGACCGAGGCCGCCAAGGCCCGCGCCCGCAACGCCGAGCGCTTCGGCCGCGCCCCGGCGTGACCGGCTGAGCAACGCCCTCTTTCAGGCCGCGACGCTGGTCGTCCTGGGCGCGCACCTCGCCGCCCTGGTGGTCGCGATCCGCCGCCGCAGCGTCCGCCCGCTGGCGGGGCTGACCCTCGCCGTCGCCGGGGTCGTCGTGCTCTTCGTCGCTTCGCGCCTGCGCTACACGCCGATCGATCCGCGCAACCTGCAGCTCGCCCTCTTCGAGCTCTGCGCCGCCACCGCGGCGGGCCTCGCCTTCACCCGGGTCCGCGCCGCGGCCTACGTCACCGGGGCCGTCTTCGCGCTCCACACCCTGATCAGCGTCGCAGCGGTCGCCTTCGCCTTCCTTTTCCGAATAACCCGGCTGATGTAGCGCCCGCGCGACACCGGCCCTTCGCCCCCAAATCCGGCTACTTCTCCCGGAAGGCCTGGAGCTCCGCCTTCAGCCCGGTGGGCCGCCAGTCGTAGGCGATCTCGCCACGCAGCTGCTTCGCCAGCTGGGCGATCAGCCGCGTGCCGAACCCCTCCCGCGTCGGCCGCTCGATCGGGCGGCCGCAGTGTTCGGACCAGACCACGCTCAGCCGGCCGTCCACGTCCACCGTCCAGCTGACTTCCAGCTGGCCGCCGGGACTGGCCAGCGCCCCGTACTTGGTGGCGTTGGTCGCCAGCTCGTGGATCGCCATGCTCATCGCCTGCACGTCCTCGGCCGCCAGCAGCAGGTGCGGCCCCGACACCTGCGCCTTGGCTGCCTCCGACAGCGAGGCCAGTTCCGCGCCGATCACCTCGGCCAGGGTGGCGCCCTCCCAGCGCCGCGCCGCCAGCGAGGTCTGCGCGCGCGCCAGCGCCTCGACGCGGCCGTTCAGCACCCGGCGGAAGTCCTCCATCGTCGGCGCGTCGGTCAGGCGCACGAACGACTGCACCACGGTCAGGGCGTTCCTGGCCCGGTGGTCCACCTCGCGCATCAACAGCGTACGCGCTTCCTCGCTGCGGCGCTCCATCACCTCGCCGGTGGCGTCGCGCACGGCGCTGACGATGTGGGTCACCGCCCCGTCCGGTCCGAACATCGGCGTGTTGGCCGCCGACCAGTAGCGCTCCTCCACCTCGCCGGACGGCAGAGTCAGCGCGTACGGGCGGATCGGCATCTGGTCCGCCTCGCGGGTGGTCAGCACCCGCTCCATCGACTCGCGGATCGCATCGCGGAAGCGGGCGGGCTCCGGTTCCGGGGTCTCGCCGAACACCTCCAGCACACCCCGGCCGATCAACGCCTCCGGCGTCGTGGAGAATGCCCTGGCGTGGGCGGCGTTGACCGCGAGCATGGTGAAGCGCGGCGGATCGGCCGCCAGCAGCAGCAACGGCCGCGGCGAGGCCTCGAACACCTGCCGGAAGTCGGGCAGGCCGCGCTCGGGGTCGGACGCGCTCATCGCGACCGGCACAGACAGGACCCAGACGCCAGGGCCCGACCTCTTCGGTCTTCCGCTCGCATGGACACTGACCGCATGTTCCCCAGCCGCGCAGGACGCACCCGTCCGCGCCCAGCCCTACAAGCTTAACTGTCCGCCGTCCGCTTCGGTTCCTGCGGGCCGGCCGCTACTTCACCAGCGCGTCGTAGATCCAGCCGCGGTTCTTGCGCTGGTAGTCCATGGCCAGTTCGCGGCTCTGCACCATGAACACCATGAAGACGTCGTTCTTCGGGTCGACCCAGAACTCGGTCCCGGCGATGCCCCACCACGAGAACGTGCCGTTCCCCGGCCGCTGCTTGGTGTCGTCGTTCACCAGGCTGAAGCCCAGGCCGAAGCCCATCCCGGGCCCCGGGAAGAACAGGCCGGCCTGCCGGATCGCCGGCGTGGTCTGGTCCACCCGCATCTTCGCCAGGGTCTCCGGCTTCAGGATGCGCACGCCCTTGTACTGCCCGTCGCCCTCCAGCATCAGCACGAAGCGCAGGTAGTCCTCGGTGGTCGAGCTCATGCCGCCGCCGCCCGACAGGTAGGGCGTGGGCTTGGCGTAGTCGTAGTAGACCCCGCCGCCGCCATCGTTGAGCGCCTCGGCGAACCGCGCCCGCTTGGCCTCCGGCTGCCAGAAGGCGGTGTCGGTCATGCCCAGCGGCCCGGTCACCCGTTCCCGCACCAGCACGTCCAGCGGCTTGCCGCCCGCCACCTCGACCACCGCGCCCAGCACGTCGGTCGAGTGCGAGTAGTTCCACGCCGTCCCCGGCTCGGCCTTCAGCGGCAGCTTGGCGATCAGCTTCGCGTACTCGCGCGCCGTCAGGTCGTTGCGGTTCTCGCCGCCCGCGGCCCACACCTTGCCGATCGGCGAGGTCGGCTGGATGAAGCCGTAGATCAGCCCGGAGGTGTGGCTCATCAGGTTGCGCACCAGCATCGGCCGGGTCGCCGGCTTCGACGACCCGTCGGGCTGGAACACCACCAGGTTCGCGTATTCCGGCAGGTACTTCGAGACCGGCGCGTCCAGGTCCAGCTTGCCCTGCTCGACCAGGGTCATCGCCGTCACCGACACGATCGGCTTGGTCATCGAGAAGACCCGGAAGATCGTCTCATTGCTGACCGGCGTCTTCTGCCCCGGCCCCTGCACGCCGAAGCCCTCCTCGTAGGCCACCTTGCCGTGCCGCCCGACCAGCAGGTAGGCGCCGGCGACTTTGCCGGCCGCCACGTCCGCCTTCAGCCCCGCGCTCGCCACCGCCAGCTTCGCCGGATCGAACCCCAGCGACGCCGCGTCCGCGTGCACGATCGACGAGACCTTGGGATCGACCGCCTTGGTCGCGGCGAACGCGCCCTGCGCCGCTCCCAGCATCGCCAGCGCCACCGCCGCCGACACGAAAACCGTCCTGCTCATCCCCATCCCCAAGTTTCTATGAAGCGCCACCGTACCCTGCCGCCCCCACATCACACCCAGATTTCAGCCACCCAGCTAACCTCCCCCCAACGTCCGTCATCCCCGGGCTTGTCCCGGGGACCCATAGACGCAGGCCTTGCAGGGTTCGCCACGCGGCCGCCGCCGCCGCCTCAACCTGCGGACATCGGCGTTTATGGGTGGCCGGGACAAGCCCGGCCATGACGGTCAGATGTGAGTGGGTCCTACTTCCCCGCGAACACCGGCTTGCGCTTCTCGAAGAAGGCCTGCCGCGCCTCCTTGGCGTCGTCGCTGGCGAAGGCGATGCGGATGTTGCTGACTTCCATGCGCAGCTGCTGCTCCATGTCGGTCCCCGCCACCGCGCTGACCATGCCGCGCTTCAGGAGCCGCAAGGTGATCGGCGACCACGCGCACAGCTCCTGGCAGTACTCCGCCAGGCGCGCGGCGATCTTGTCGTCGTCCACCACCTCGCCGCACATGCCCAGCGCCACGGCCTCCTCGCCCAGCACCGTGCGGTTCTCCATCATGAAGCGCATGGCCTTCTCGTAACCCATGGCCTGCGGCAGGGTGATCGTCAGCCCCGCGTCCGGCGAGCCGCCGATCCGCGTGTAGCCGGCCATCAGCCTCGCGCTCCTGGCGATGATCCGCACGTCGGTCGACATCGCCAGGCCCAGGCCCGCGCCCACCGCCACGCCGTTGATCCCGCCCACCACCGGCTTGTCGCAGCGCTTGCGGATCGCCAGCAGGAAGTTCCCCACCCAGCCGATGTCGTCCAGCTGCGCGTCCATCGCCGACTTGGGCGAATAGCGGGGCGGATTGGTCAGATCGAGCCCGGCCGAGAACGCGTCGCCCGTCCCGGTCAGCGCCACCACCCAGACGTTGTCGTCGACGGCCGCGGCGTCCACTGCCTCGATCACCCGCCACGCCAGCTCGGTCGACAGCGCGTTCTTGTTGCGCGGGCTGTTCAGCGTGATGGTCCGCACATGGCCCGCGTCCGCGACAGTCACGATATCCGACATGTTGCCCTCCCGAAATTGGCGCTCACCCTCGACTGTGGCAGACCAGGACGCAAGTTGGGGAGAGACCAGACCATGAAGATCGCCACCCTGGCGGCCTGCGCCGCCGTCGCCGTCACCGCCGCGCCCGCGCTGGCCCAGGCGCCGGCCGCGACGCCGCCGAGCCCGCCGAAACTGGCCATCGAGACGCCGAACTACGTCACCATCCCGATGGAGATCACGGTCAACAAACCGGCGGCCGACGTCTGGAAGCGCATCGGCAAGTACTGCGACATCGGCGAGTGGCTGCAGATCCCCGCCGGCTGCCAGATCACCTCCGGCAAGGACGGCGAGGTGGGCGCCGTGCGCTCGGTCGGGCGCGAGATCATGGTCGGCAAGACCGAGCTCTCCTACACCTACACCCAGCCGGTCTACGAGGGCCGCCCCTACAACCTCTACCACGGCCTGCTGGAGGTCCGCCCGGTCACGGCGAAGACCTCGAAGATCGTCTACACCCTGGTCTACGACAACTCGCTGGTCCCCGGCGACGCCGCCGCCAAGGCCGCCGAGATCCAGCGTCGCCGCACCACCTTCGAACGCGCCATGGCCAATATGAAGCTGCTCGCCGAAGGCGGAACCCTGCCGCCCCGCCCGGCGCCCGCCGCGCCGCCGCCCGCGCCGCGCTAAACGCGTTCGTCATACCCCGGGGGGGTGGCGGGCGCCCCGGGGGGGGTGGGGGCCCCCGGCGCGGGGGGGG
>CBHTUE010000254.1:0-6948 GCA_966096115.1 uncultured Phenylobacterium sp. | reverse complement strand
ACATGCCCCAGCCCCTGCTGGACCGCATGGAGATCATCCGCATCCCCGGCTACACGGAGGATGAGAAGGTCCAGATCGCCCTGCGGCACATCCTGCCGAAGGTGACCAAGGACCACGGCCTGAAGCCGGAAGAGTTCGTGGTGCCGGAAGAGTCCATCCGTGGCCTCATCCGCTACTACACGCGCGAAGCCGGCGTGCGGAGCCTGGAACGCGAGCTGGGCAACCTGGCGCGCAAGACGGTCCGTGACCTGAGCCGCGAGAAGCTCATCTCGATCACGGTCGACGATGCGCGGCTCGAGAAGTATGCGGGCGTCAAGAAGTACCGCTACGGCGAGACGGACAAGGAAGACGCGGTCGGCATCATCACCGGCCTCGCGTACACCGACTTCGGCGGCGACATCCTGACCATCGAAGCGGTCAAGATGCCGGGCAAGGGCCGCATGTCCATCACGGGCAACCTGAAGGACGTGATGAAGGAATCGATCTCGGCGGCGAACAGCTACGTCCGCAGCCGGGCGACCAAGTTCGGCCTGGAACCGCCGATGTTCGAGCGCACCGACGTGCACATCCACGTGCCCGACGGGGCCACGCCCAAGGACGGTCCGTCCGCCGGCGCGGCCATGGCGACCGCCATCGTCTCGGTGCTGACCGGCATCCCGATTCGCGCCGACATCGCCATGACCGGCGAGGTCACCCTGCGCGGCCGGGTCACCGCCATCGGCGGCCTGAAGGAGAAGCTGCTCGCGGCCCTCCGCTCGGGCGTGAAGACGGTGCTGATCCCCGAGGAGAACGAGAAGGACCTGGCCGACATCCCGGACAACGTGAAGTCGGCGCTGGAGATCATCCCGGTCAACACCATGGATGACGTCCTGTCGCGGGCCCTCACTCGCATGCCAGTGGCGATCGAGTGGACCGAACCGACCCCGGTGGCCGTGGCCATCGACGGCGACGACGGCTCAGACGCGATGGTTACGCACTAGGCAGATCGCTTCGTATCGAACGACCGGTACGATCACATTCTGTGTCAAAGGCGCGGCGCGGGAGCCATACCGCGCCCCTGCCGTTTGACGGCCCTGAAATGTCATGCCTGAATTCGCGTAAGGCGTAGGCAGGCGCAGCCCAAGACCAGCCACGCCAAAAACGAGAATTGGGCTGGGAGAAAACGCATCATGACCAAGGCCGAATTGGTCTCGGAGATTGCTGACAAGGCGGGGCTCAACAAGGCCCAGGCCAAGGAGGCGCTGGACGCCTTCATGGACAGCGTGTCCTGCTCGCTCCGAGCCGGAAAGGAAGTCCGCCTCGTGGGCTTCGGAAGTTTCGTGCCGGTAAAACGTGCCGCCGGCGTCGCGCGCAACCCGAAGACCGGCGAGAAGGTGAAACGCCCGGCATCGCAGACCTGCCGCTTTCGCGTGGGAGACGCGCTGAAGAGCACGCTCAACACCTAGAGGCATTCATATCGGGCGAAGGGGCGGGGCCGGGGGGCTGCCGCCCTTTTCATTTGCGTGGCGACCAGCCGAAGGGTAGGGAAGCCGCCTCTTCGGGGAGTAGCCGTCCGCAAGACAGCGGAGCCCGCGTCAACAGACTTGGTCTTTCGGGACCATGGCGCGTGCGGCGGGCCTTCGGGTCCGGATTGGCGAGACCGGCGATGCGGCCTCCAAGCCCACGGGCGCGGCGGAGGTTCAGCGTCGTCGTCTCGATCGCCGCGTCCGAATGAGTATCGACTTGGAACCCTTCCTCATCTCCACGGGTCTCGTCGCCGTCGCCGAGATCGGCGACAAGACCCAGCTGCTGGCCATCATGCTGGCGGCGCGGTTCCGGCGGCCCGTGCCGATCATCCTGGGCATCCTGGCCGCCACCATCCTCAACCACGGCCTGGCGGCCGGCCTGGGCGTGCTGATCGCCGACTGGCTCCACGGGGCCTGGTTCCAGGCCGCGGTCGGCGCCGGCTTCGTCGCCATGGCGCTCTGGGCCCTGGTCCCCGACAAGGACGACGAGGCGGCGGGCTCCCGCACGGCCGGCGGCGTCTTCCTGACCACCCTGGTCGCCTTCTTCCTGGTCGAGATCGGCGACAAGACCCAGATCGCCACCACCCTCCTGGCGGCGCGCTTCCACAACATCCTGCTCGTCGCGGCCGGCACCACCCTGGGCATGATGCTGGCCAACGTCCCGGCCGTTTTCCTGGGCGAGGCCGCGACGAAGATCATCCCGCTGCGTTACGTGCGGATCATCGCGGCCGTGATCTTCGGCCTGATCGGCGCCTCGGTCCTGGTCGCGGCCTTCCTCAAGCCGGGCATTTCCTTCTAAGGTTCGGCCGGGTTTGGAGAATCTGATGACCACGACCACCGTCGCCGAGGGCGATAAGGCCTTCTTCGGGCACCCGAAGGCCCTGGGCTACCTCGCCTTCACCGAGGCGTGGGAGCGGTTCTCCTACTACGGCATGAACACGCTGCTGGTGCTCTACATGACCCGCCAGCTGCTGCTGCCCGGGCACGTGGAGAACATCGTCGGCTTCGACGTGGTGCGGAACATCTTCGACCCCGGCCACGTCCGCAGCCCGCAGGCGCTGGCCGCGCTGATCGGCGGCACGTACGGGGCGATCGTCTACGCCACGCCGTTCTTCGGCGGCTTGCTGGCCGACTGGATCCTGGGGCGTACGGCCACGATCATCCTGGGCGCGCTGCTGATGGCGGCGGGCCATTTCCTGATGGCCTTCGAGCAGCCGTTCCTGCTGGCGCTGCTGTGCCTGATGCTGGGGTCGGGGTGTTTCAAGGGCAACATCGCCAGCCAGGTGGGCGCGCTCTACGCCGAGGGCGACAACCGCCGCGCCGACGCCTTCCAGGTGTTCTACCTGGGCATCAACGCCGGGGTGATCCTGGCGCCGCTGGTGGTGGGCACCTTGGCCGAGAAGGTGGCCTGGCACTGGGGCTTCGGCGCGGCCGGGGTCGGCATGCTGATCTCGATCGTCATCTACCTCAGCGGCCGCAAGGGCTTCCCGTCCGACCCGCCGCTACGCAAGCGCGCCGAACTGCACATCGAGCGGCCGGCGATGACCCGGCCCGAGTGGCTGCGGGTCATCCTGCTGCTGCTGATGGTTCCGGTCCTGGCCTGTTCGATCGTCGGCAACCAGCAGATCTTCATCATCTACCAGGTCTGGGCGCAGCAGAGCGTCGACCTGCGCATCTTCGGCCAGCCGATCCTGACCGAGTTCCTGATCTCGGTGGATTCCATCGTCTCGGTGATCACCCTGGCAGGGATGGTGATCTTCTGGCGCTGGTGGGCCACCCGGTTCAAGGAGCCGGACGAGTTCGGCAAGATCATCCTGGGCTGCTTCTTCGGCGCGGTGGGCGTGGCCTGCCTGGCTCTGGGCACGATCCTGACCCCGGCGGGCGGCAAGGTGCCGTTCTTCTGGCTGCTGCTGTTCCATCTCCTGAACGACATCGGCTTCGCCAACGTCCTGCCGGTGGGCCTGGCCCTGTTCGCCCGCGCCGCGCCGCGCGCGATCGCCGGCGCCGTGATCGGCATCTACTACCTGCACCTGTTCGCCGGGAACGCCTTCACCGGCTGGCTGGGCAGCCTGCTGGAGAAGATGCCGCCGGCGGAATTCTGGCTGTTGCACGCCGCCCTCGTCGGCGGCGCTGGCGTGGTGTTCATCGTCATCGCGCCGCTGTTCCGGCGCATCCTGAACGCGGAACCGGAGCCGGCGCTCGCGCCGGCCTAGGGTGCGGGATGGTGGGCGGCGAGGGATTCGAACCCCCGACCCCCTCGGTGTAAACGAGGTGCTCTAACCAGCTGAGCTAGCCGCCCGCGCGCGGGTTGTAGAGGGGAAGCGCGTGCCGAAAAAGACCCTCTGGACCCGGTGTGGGGAGAAGGCATTGCGGACGCGCTGGGTTGCTCTGATCATCGCGCTGATGATGGGACCCGCCGCCTGCAACGCCGCGCCCGCCACCGTGGAGGCCTACATGGGCCAGCCGCAGGTGAAGGCGGACGCGCGCATCGCCTACGGGCCGGCGCCGGCGCAGGTGGTCGACCTGTTCTTGCCGAAGACCAAGGGGCCGCACCCCGTCGTCGTGCTGATCCACGGCGGCTGTTACCTGGCGGAGTACAAGGGGCTGGCGGAGACCAGTGGGATCGCGGCCGACCTGGCTCGGCGCGGCTACGCGGTCTGGAACGTCGAGTACCGCAAGCTCGGCGAGGCGGGGGCCGGGTATCCGGGCACGTTCCTGGATGTCGCCACGGCGATCGACCGGATCCGCGGCGCAGCGCGAGACTACCCGTTGGACACCAACCGCGTTGTCGCCCTCGGACACTCCGCCGGCGGCCACCTGGCGCTGTGGGCGGCGTCGCGGCATCGGCTTCCGAAGACCAGCCCCCTGTGGCGGGCCGATCCGCTGCCGATCCGCGCGGTGGTCAGCCTGGGCGGCATCGGCGACCTCGAGGGGCAGGGTGACGTCTTCGCCGGCGCCTGCGGGCCGGAGGCGATTCCCAAGGTGATCGGGCTGGCCGGCCGCGCCCATGCCTATGCCGATACCTCGCCCGCCGAACTGCTGCCCTCTGGCGCGCACGTGGTGATGATCTCCGGCGAGTTCGACCACGTCATGCCGCCGGCCACCGGCCGCGCCTACGTGGCGCGGCTCGAGAAGGCGGGCGACAAGGGCGAGGCCGTGGCGATCCCGGGCGTGGGGCACTTTGACCCCGTCATCCCGACCACGGACGCGTGGAAGCAGGTCGCCGGGATCGTGGCGCGCGAGATCGCCGGGCTGCGCTAGACCATGCGCAAGCGCCCCCTGGGCCGCACCGGCCTCAGCGTCTCCGAACTCGGCTTCGGCTGTGCGAGCTATTGGGGCAAGCCAACCTTCGACGAAGCGACGGCCGTGGGGCTGGTCCACGAAGCGCTCGACCTCGGCGTGACCCTGTTCGACACCGGCGCCAGCTATTCCGCCGGAGAGGCCGAGCCGCGGCTGGGCCGGGCGCTGAAGGGGCGCGACACGTCCGGCCTGGTCATCGCCACCAAGGCCGGCACCTATCACGCGGGCGGCGGCCGGATCGGGCGCGACATGAGCCCGGCCGCCATCGCCGCCAGTGCCGAGCGCAGCCTGCGCAACCTGGGGCTCGACACCTTAGGCCTGCTGCAGTTGCACGGCCCGTCGATCGACGAACTCAACGACGAGATGTTCGAGGTGCTGGCCGGCCTGAAGGCGAGGGGGCTGGTCCGCGCCGTCGGCCTCAACAGCTTCGACCCCGCCGTGATTGAGCACGCCATCGGCCTGCCGGCCATCGACGTAGCGATGGTCGACTACAACGTGCTGCGGCCGGAGCGGGAGCCTCTGATCGCGCGCGCTGCCGCGGCGGGCAAGGGGGTGCTGGCCGGCATGCCGCTGGCCATGGGCCACACGCGCCCTCTGCTGGCCCGCCTCAAGGGCCCGCAGGACGTCTGGTACGCCGCCCGCGCCCTGGCGAAGCATCGCGGCGAACTGCGGCGCGGCGCGCAGTTCCGGTTCCTGCACCAGCTGCCCGACATGACCGGCAGCCAGGCCGCCTTGGCCTACGTCCTGGCCAACCCCGGCGTCAGCGCCGCGGTGTTCGGCGCCACGCGCAGCGCCCACCTGCGCGAGAACCTGGCCGCCTCGGGCCTGACGCTGTCCGGCGAGCTGATGCAGCGCATCCGCGCCGCCCAGGCGTAACGCCCTGACGTAACGGAACACTTTCGCCCGGCCGCGCCGGGGGGCATTCTTCGCCTCAAGTGAACAATGACAACCTAGAGGGCAGGATCACCATGGCCGACATCCCCGCCAACCTGGAGGAGATCCTCAAGGACGCCCATCTGCCCGCGCTCATGGACGCCATGGTCCACATGACCGGCGACACCCACTGGCTGCGCAGCGACTGGACGCCGGTCTACAACCCGCTGTCGCGCGGCGACACGGGCATCCCCGAGGAAGAGCAGGCGAAGATCCGCACCGAGGCGGCCGCGGCGATCCGCGAGTACCTGGCCGGCAAGCCCCTGGCGATGCCCAGCCCGCCCATCGACGTCCTTCGCAAGCAGATGGACTTCGTGGCCGGCGCGCCGATCCCGGAGCAGTACGTCGACTTCCTGGTGGATGAGCTGACCCTGGCGGGCAAGTCCACCAAGGACCCACAGTTCGACCAGCCGCAGCTCAAGGCGGCCGCGCGCAAGTTGAAGGTGCTGGTGATCGGGGCCGGTATGTCGGGCCTCCTGACCGGCATCCGCCTCAGCCAGGCCGGCGTGCCGTTCGAGATCGTCGACAAGAACCCCGAGGTGGGCGGCACCTGGTTCGAGAACAGCTACCCTGGCTGCCGGGTCGACAACTCCAACCACATGTACAGCTACTCCTTCGAGCCCAACCACGCCTGGCCGCAGCACTTCTCGCCCCAGCCGGAGTTGCTGAAGTACTTCAAGGGGATCGCGGACAAATATGATCTTCGCAAGAAGATCCGCTTCGAGACCCTGGTCGAGCAGGTGGCCTGGGACGAGGCCCGTTCCGTCTGGCGCGCCACGCTGAAGGGCAAGGACGGCAAGACCGAGACGGTCGAGGCCAACGTCGTCGTCACCGCCGTCGGCCAGCTGAATCGCCCGAAGTTCCCCGAGATCGAGGGCATGGAGACCTTCGCCGGTCCCGCCTTCCACTCCGCCGAGTGGCGCCACGACGTCGACCTGAAGGGCAAGCGGGTGGCGGTGATCGGCACCGGCGCCTCGGCCTACCAGTTCGTGCCCGAGATCGCGCCGGACGTGGCGCAGCTGACGGTGTTCCAGCGCAATCCGCCCTGGGCGCTGCCGGTGCCGCACTACCACGAGGACGTGCCGGACGGCATGAAGTGGACCCTCGAGCACGTGCCCTACTACGACAAGTGGTACCGCTTCTGGCTGTTCTGGATGACCACCGAGGGCTTCCTGCCGATGGTGAAGTCCGACCCGCTGTGGAACGGCGG
>CBHTUE010000253.1:0-7050 GCA_966096115.1 uncultured Phenylobacterium sp. | reverse complement strand
CTTCGTCTCCGACCGCCGCGCGCCGACGCCGACCGCGGCCGCCGAGATGGCGACGCCGGTGCTGAGCGAGCTGAAGGGCCTGATCTCGGACCTGGGCGGGCGCATGCACCGCAGCGGCGGGCGGGTGGTGGAGGAGCGGCGCAACCGGATCGCCCACGCCGAGCGGGCGCTGAAGCGGGCGCCGGACCTGGTGGAGTTGGCGGCGCAGCGGTTCGGGATCGTCTCGGGCCGGCTGGGCGCGGGACTGGCCAAGAACGCCGCCGCCCACGAGCGCGACCTGGTGCGGGTGTCGTCCCGGCTGTCGCCGCTGCTTCTGCAACGGCCGCAGGCGGTGCAGAAGCAGCGGCTGGACGGCCTCGTGCAGCGCCTGCAGCCGGCCATGCAGCGGCGGGTGGAACGTCTGGCCGAGCGGCTCTCCGGCGTCGCCAAGCTGTACGTGTCGGTGGATCCGGACCGGCCGCTGCAGCGCGGCTTTGCCCGTGTGTCGCGGGCGGACGGGTCGCTGGTGATGAACGGCGGCCTGCTGGCGAGCGGCGAGCAGGTGGCGATCACCTTCGGCGACAAGGTGACCCGCCAGGCGGTGATCGACGGGGCCGGCGGGACGCCGGTCGCGGCCCCGAAGCCGGCCAGACCGAAGGCCAAGGGGGCCGGTCCGCCGCAGGGCGACCTGTTCTGAACGCGTCCGGCGCGCTACATAGCGGGCCATGAACGCCCACGACCGCAACCTCGGCGACCTGGCCAAGCTGCACTACAGCGACGGCGAATACGCGGTGCTGCGCCCCGGCCGCTATGTCCTCTGCGCCGTCTCCGGCCAGAAGATTCCCCTGGAGCAGCTCCGCTACTGGAGCGCCGAACTGCAGGAGGCCTATGCGGGGCCGACGGAGTCGCTGCAGCGCTGGGGCGAGACGCGGTAGGCGGCGCCCCTTCCTTTCCCGCCGCAGGCGGGAGAGGGGGACCATCGGCCGAAGAGCCGATGGTGGAGAGGGCAAGCCTCAAGCTCTGAGGATCGACGTACGGCTGCTGAGCTCAGCTGATTTCGCGGCCGGCGCGGTGGATGAGGCTCTCCCTCTCCACCACGCGCTCTTCGCTGCGCTCGGCGCGCGGTCCCCCTCTCCCGCCTTCGGCGGGAAAGGAACATCTATCTGCGATAGACTTCCTTCGGCCAGCGCTTGTGGACCCAGAACCATTCGGCGGGGCGGGCGCGCACGCGGTCTTCGATGAAGGCGTTGATGCGCTTCACCCCGGCTTCGATGTCGGCGTCGTGGTCGCCGGTGTTCTCCAGGCGGATCGGGTCGTGGACGATCACCTTGAAGCGGGCGGCGTCGCCGACGCGCTGCACGCTGAGCGGCACGATCGGGATCCCGAAGCGCAGGGCGTAGGTCGACGGACCCGGCGCGGTGTGGGCGACCACCCCGAAGAAGGGGGCGGCCACCCCGCCGTTGAACTTCTGGTCGTTCATCAGCGCCACGGACTCGCCGCGCCCGATCGCCCGCATCAGTTCGCGCGCGCCGGCCAGCCCCTTGGGCGCCAGCATCCGCACGCCGTAGCGGAACCGCGTCCTGCGGACCCGCTCGTCCACGTAGGGGTTGTTCATGGCCCGGTAGGTGACCTGGACGTTCACGCCGGCCCGGACGATCGCCGCGGCCATCATCTCGAAATTCGAGAAATGCCCGGAAATGAAGACCACGGGTTTCCCAGACGCAGCGATTGCACGCAGCGCGGCCTCATTCTCGACTTCGAGGCGCAATGTGTCGGCCACAATACGGTCAACGACGGAGAACTCTGCTACCCAACGACCCAGTTCAGTCCACTGCGCCCGAAGGAGTTGCTTAATTTCGGCGTCGCTTGCATGCGGAAAGACGATCCGCAGATTCCGCTCGGCCACCCGATGTGCGCCGGTTAGCGGACCTATTTTTCGAAAAATCCAGGCGCCGCAATCCGAGACGCTATCTACGGAAAACAGGCGACTGAGCGAACAAACTACGTCAAACAGCGCGACTTCAAGCATCCAAACAAGAACCGACACGTATGAGTGTTTAGGTGCTGCCATGAGCCCTTACTAAGGGATGTGGCTCACGTTCGGCAACGGAGGCGGCTGGCGTGCGACTTGCGGTGTCTCAACCACGGAGTCCCGAACCGGGACGAAGGGAAATCATGGTCGGGGATTCCATGGACGAGATCGATACCCACCTGGGCCGGCGTCTTCGCCGCCGGCGGCGCCTCCTGGGCCTGACCCAGCAGGAACTGGCCCACGCCTGCGGTGTGCGCTTCCAGCAGATCCAGAAGTACGAGTGCGCGGCCAACCGCATGTCGGCCGCCCGCCTGTGGCAGCTGGCCGAGGTGCTGGAAGTGCCCGTGTCCTACTTCTACGAGGGCCTGACCCGCGATCAGCGCGAGCACCTGGAGCGCGAAACCGCCCAGTCCTCGAGCGAGACCCTGGCCAGCAAGGAAACCCAGGATCTGATCCACGCCTACTACCAGCTCGGTGAGCGCCCCCGTCGGCGCCTGCTGGACCTGGCCAAGGCGATGAACGGCGAGATCGAGGCTTAGGCCGCCTGTTCTAGGCTTAACGCCTCAGGCGAGGTAAGGCGGTCGCATGGCCGCCCTTCCCACCTCGCTTCTGCCAAGTTCCCTTCTGGATGAGCTCGACGCGTTCCTGGTCGAGCTCAACCACGCCGCCGCCGGGGCGATCCTGCCCCTGTTCCGCGGCGATCACGGACTCTCCAACAAATTCGAGGTGGGGTTTGACCCCGTCACCGAAGCGGACAAGGGCGCCGAGCGCGCCATCCGCGCCCTGATCGCGGCGCGCTACCCGGACCACGGGGTGATCGGCGAGGAGTACGGCGAAGACCGGCCCGACGCGGAGTTTGTATGGGTGCTGGATCCCGTCGATGGGACACGGGCCTTCATCGCCGGCCTGCCGCTCTGGACCACGTTGATCGGCCTGCGCCACCAGGGCCGCCCCGTGCTGGGGTCGATCGGCCAGTCGTTCCTTGACGAGATCTTCATCGGCCACGCGGGCGGCTCGCGCCTCATCACCGGCGGCAGCTCGCGGCCGCTGCGCGTTCGGCCCTGTCCCAAGCTGACCAGCGCGCTGATCGCCACCACCGACCCCGAGGGCTGCTTCAGCGGCGCCGAGCACGCCGCCTGGACCCAGGTGCGGGCGGCGGCAAGGCTGGCCCGGCTGGGCTGCGACGCCTACGCCTATGCCATGGTCGCCGCAGGCACGATGGACCTGGTGATCGAGGCCGGCCTGAAGAGCTGGGACATCGAGGCCGCGATCCCGGTGATCGCCGGGGCCGGCGGGCTCACCACCGACTGGCGAGGTGAGCCCGTGGGACAGGACGGCGGCCAGATCATCATCGCCGGCGACCGCGCCTGCCTCGACGAGGCGCTGGTCGCTCTGCGGCGGTCGGCGAACTAGCCCTTCTTGGCCGGCGCCTTCTTGGCGGCCGGCTTCTTCGCCGCGGCGGGTTTGGCCGCGGCAGGCTTCTTGGCCGCCGGAGCCGCCTTGGCCGCCGCGGGCTTGGCTGCCGGTTTGGCCGCGGCCGGCTTGGCAGCTGCCTTTGGGGCGGCCGCCTTCGGGGCAGCCTTGGCGGCGGCGGGCTTGGCCGCCGGCTTCTTCGCGGGCGCGGCCTTCTTCGCTGCCGGCTTGGCGGCCGCCGCCTTGGGCGCGGGCTTGGCCGCCGCCGGCTTCGCAGCAGGTTTGGCGGCGGGCTTCGCAGCCGCTTTCGGCGCGGCCTTGGCGGCGGCCGGCTTGGCGGCCGGCTTCTTCGCAGGCGCGGCCTTCTTCGCGGCAGGCTTGGCCGCCTTGGGAGCCGCTGGCTTGGCGGCCGCGGCAGGCTTCGCCGCAGCAGCCGCCGGCTTGGCCGCGGCGGGTTTCGCAGGCGCCTTCTTCGCGGCCGGCTTCTTCGCCGAGGCCTTGTGGGCGGCGGGGTTGGCGGCCGGTTTCGCGGCGGCGGCCGGAGCGGGAGCCGGCGCGGCGGCGGCCGGGGCGGGGGTCGGAGCCGGCGCCGGGGCCGGCTTGGGCGCGGCAGCGGCCGGCGCGGGCGCGGGAGCCGGGGCGGCGACCGGGGCCGGCGCGGGCTTCGGAGCTTCGGCCTGCTTCGGGGCGGTCTTGCCCGTCAGCGTGTCGAACACTCGCAGGAAGATGTTACGCATGTCGTCCGTCTCCATCAGGATTTCGTGGCGGGCGCCCGGCACGGTGATCAGGCGGCCTTGGGGCAGGTTGCGGGCGGCGGCCGCTTGGGCCGCGTTGTCGACCAGGGTGTCCTCACCAGCCGACACGATATCGACCGGGACCGTAACACCCCGCAGGCGCTCCGGCTTCGCCAGCACCGCGGTGGCCTTGAGCGCGAAGTCCAGCCAGCCCCAGGTGGGCGCGCCCAGCGCCAACTCGGGATTGGCGCGCACCTGGGCCCGGTAGCGCGCGAACCGGCGCTCGTCGTGGGTGAGGATGTTGTCCTCAAAGGTATCGTCGAACGGCGCGCCGGGCTTGTTCAGCATGTAGCGGCCCGCCCGGCCGAAGGCGGTGCTTAGCGCGGTGAAGGTCCCGACCATCGCCGGCGAGAACTTGCCCGTCTGCAGCCCCAGCATGGGCGCCGACAGCACCGCGCCGGCAAACCGCCGCTCGCCGTTGACCAGGGCCAGTAGCGTCAGGCAGCCGCCCATCGAATGGCCGACGGCGATCCAGGGCCGCGGCAGCCGCGCCTCATAGGCGTTCAGCAGGCGGCGGAAGTCCTCGAGGTAGCTCTTGTAGCCCTTGGCGTGGCCTTTCAGCCGGTCCGGCAGCTCGCGCGCCGACAGCCCCTGCCCGCGCCAGTCGTGCGCCAGCACCACGAAGCCGCGATCCATGAAATCGCGGACGGTCTCGAAGTACTTCTCGATCGGCTCGGAGCGACCGCCCGACAGCACCACCGTGCCGCGCGGCCGCCCGCGCGGCGTGAACAGCGCCGCGCGCAGCTTCGCCCCGCCGGCGCCCACGTACCATTCGGCCTCGGCCCCGGGCGGGACCGGGTCTTCCGGGATGTCGACGAGGGGGGCGGCTTCGAACATGACGGGGCTCAGGCGGCCTTCTCGAACAGCGCCTGGATCTCGCCCTGCAGGCTCATGGCCAGGCCCATGTCGCTCAGCTTCATCCGGCCGGTCAGCATCGCGGTCATCGGATTGAGCTCGCCCTTCCCCAGCTTCACCAGGTCCGCCCGGCTGATGCGCACGGTGAGGTCGGCCGGCCGATCTTCGTTGGTGACCGCCGCGCCGTCCACGTGGATGAACCCCTCGCCCTTCAGATCCAGCGTCACGGTGCGGGACAAGCCGTCGCCCGCGGCGGCCGCGCGGCGGATCCGATCCGTCAACTCCTCGAGTGTGGCCATCTCCCCATCAGCCGCGTTCGTGAATCGGGGTTCGACCTTCGCCGCGCCCGTCGGTTGTGTAAACCGCCCGTGACCATAGCATGTCACCTTTGACGCGAGTGGCGCCGCCGCGGTCAGCCCGGCTTGACGAAGCGCAGCGTCATCCGGTCGCTCTCGCCGATGGCGTCGTAGCGGGCGCGGTCGAAGCTGGGGTCGGACCCCTGGCCGTTCGCGGTCGTCCAGCGCGACGGCGGCAGGGTCCACACCCCGAAGGGGTGGTCCTTGGTGTCCTTGGGGTTGGCGTTGATCTCGGAGCGCGCGGCCAGCTTGAAGCCGGCCTTCTCGGCCGCCGCGATCACGCTGGCCTCGGACATGTAGCCGGTCGCGTAGTTCGCGGCCTCCGGCTTCGGGTCGGACCGGTGCTCCTCGACGGCCAGCACGCCGCCGGGCTTCAGGACCGCGTGGAAGTCCTTCATCGCCTTCTCGAGGAACGGCGGGTTCGGCGCCCAGTTATGGATGTTGCGCGCGGTGATCACCATGTCGGCCGAGTTCGCCGGGCCCAGCGGACCCGACACGGCGCCGAAGCCGGCGTAGCGGACCTGGCCCCACTTGGCGGTGTCGGCGTATTGCGCCTCGAAAGCGGCGCGGGCCTTCTTCGCACCCTCGGACAGCTTGGGGTTGGCGAGGTCGGCGGCAGTGGCGACGTAGGTCCCGCCGGTCGCCTTGGCGTAGGGTGCGAGGATCTCGGTCCAGTAGCCGCCGCCTGGCGACACCTCGATCACCGTCTGCTTCGGCTTCAGGCCCCAGAAGGTGAGGGTCTGGACCGGATGGCGGGCGACATCGCGGGCCTTGTTCTCCGACGTGCGCTGGGCGCCGGCCACGGCGGCCTGCAACCTGGCGTCGGCGGCCTGGGCCGGAACGGCGGCCAGCACGAGGACGGCGGCCGTGGCGGCGGCGGCAAGGCGAAGCATGGGGGTTCTCTCCTGGGTGGAGCGGGAGCCTAGACTTGAAAAAACGCCGCAGCCAGCAGTCTTGAAGGCCGCGAGCGGGCGCCTATCTCATCGGTTGGAGGCGCTGGATGTCCGGGCTTCCTTGGGCTGCAGGCGACGCCATCCGGGTCGCCACAGGTCCAACGAAAACAACGCAACCTTGCTTTGAAAGAAGGATGTGACCGCATGCGTACGATCGATTTCTCCCCCCTGTACCGCTCCGTCGTCGGCTTCGACCGCCTGGCGGGCCTGCTGGAAACCGCCGCCGCAGAGAGCGCCGCCGGCTATCCGCCCTACAACATCGAGCGCACCGACGAGAACGCCTACCGCATCGACATCGCGGTGGCCGGCTTCCGTCCGGAAGAGCTCAACGTCGAGGTGAAGGAAAACCTCCTCACCGTAACCGGCCGCAAGCCGGCGAACGACGAAGCCAAGAAGTACCTGCACCGCGGCCTGGCCGAGCGCGACTTCGAGCGCAAGTTCCAGCTGGCCGACTACGTCGTGGTGACCGACGCCAACCTGGCCGACGGCCTGCTGTCGATCAGCCTGAAGCGCGAGCTGCCCGAGGCCCTGAAGCCCCGCACCGTGCAGATCAGCACCACCGTCCAGCCCGGCCTGATCCAAGGCGAGAAGGCGGCGTAAGCGGCCTCAGCGCCCTGCCCTTCCCGTTCACGGGAAGGGGGGACCATCGGCCGAGCGTAGCGAAGAGC
>CBHTUE010000252.1:0-7079 GCA_966096115.1 uncultured Phenylobacterium sp. | reverse complement strand
TCCGCGCCGGCGGCGCCGGCATCCCGGCCTTCTTCACCAAGACCGGCGTCGGCACGCTGGTGGCCGAGGGCAAGGAAGTCCGCGAGTTCGATGGCGAGCTCTACGTCATGGAGCGCGGCCTGACCGCCGACCTGTCGATCGTGAAGGCCTGGCAGGGCGACGCCGAGGGCAACCTCGTCTACCGGATGACCGCCCGGAACTTCAATCCGATGATGGCGACCGCCGGCAAGGTCTGCGTCGCCGAGGTGGAGCGGGTCGTCGACACCGGCACGCTCAATCCCGACGGCATCCACACGCCCGGCATCTTCGTCGACCGTATCTTCGAGGGCGTGCAGGAGAAGCGCATCGAGCAGCGCACCACCCGCAAGCTGGAAGGAGCCGCCTGATGGCCTGGACCCGCGATCAGATCGCCGCCCGCGCCGCCCGCGAGCTGCGCGACGGCTTCTACGTGAACTTAGGCATCGGCATCCCGACCCTGGTGGCCAACTACATCCCGCCGGGCGCGACGGTCACGCTGCAGAGCGAGAACGGCATGCTGGGCATGGGTCCGTTCCCGACCGAGAACGAGGTCGACGCCGACCTGATCAACGCCGGCAAGCAGACCATCACGGCCCTGCCGACCAGCTCGTTCTTCTCGTCGGCGGACTCATTCGCGATGATCCGCGGCGGCCATATCGACCTCAGCATCCTGGGCGCGATGCAGGTGGCCGAGAACGGCGACCTGGCGAACTGGATGGTGCCTGGGAAAATGGTCAAGGGCATGGGCGGGGCCATGGACCTGGTGGCCGGCGTCAAGCGCGTGGTCGTGGTGATGGAGCACACCGAGAAGACCGGCGCGCCCAAGCTGCTCAAGGCCTGCACCCTGCCGCTGACCGGCGCGGGCGTGGTCGACCTGGTGGTCACCGACCTGGGGGTCTTCGACGTCTCGCGGGGCAAGAAGCCCCTGACCCTCCTGGAACTGGCCGACGGCGTGACGCTGGACGAAGTCCGCGCCAAGACCGAGGCCGAGTTCCAGGTGGCCGGGACGGTCGCGGCCTAGGCCGCCGCGAGGCCCCGGCGTCGCCGCAGCGTGGCGCCGGCCAGGCCGAAGCCTGCGATCATCATCGCCCACGCGGCCGGTTCCGGCACCGCAGTCAGCCGCACGTTGTCGAGGCCCGCGTAGTTGTCGCCCGATCCGTCGCTGCGGGGCGCGGTGCCGTTGTTGAAGATGACGTCGGTGTGGTCGCTGGTCGCCACGAAGCTGGTGGTGAACAGCTTCCAGTTCACGCCATGCTCGGTGATGTCGGCGTTCTCGAACCGCGTCGGCAGGTTGTCGTTGATCCCGAGAAACAGGGCGCTGGTCCCGGCGTAATCCGAGCGGCCGTCGGCGTTGCCCACCCAGAAGCTGAGCTGATAGCGCTGGCCGGCGCGCGTGTTCACCGTCTGGCGGATGCCGGCCGTGGGCCCGGTGTTCTCGCCGCCGGTGATGTCCAGGGCCTGCGTGCCGCCGAACGCGTTAAAGGTCACCCCCGCCTCGTGATAGGCGGTGTCCAGGATCGCCACGGAGTTGCGCGGCGGGCCTAGCACCTCCCAGCCGGTGAGGTTCGTCGCCCCGGCGCCGAACAGCTGGAACGCGCCGTCGTTCTGCGGCGGCGCTTCGAAGCCGCCGTTGGTGATCAGGTTGGTCACCGCCAGCGCGGGGGTGGCGGCGGCGAGGCCGGCGGCGATCAGGGCGCCGGCGGCGAGGGTGCGGAGGTTCATATCGGGTCCCAGGGTAAGACTGCCGCCAGTTGACGGCCGTGCGTCCCGTGAGAGAGCCGTGGCCGCGCCGCTTCCCCCGCCTCGCCCCCCGTCGCGCCCTGGCGCGGCCTTGAAGCCGACACAGGGGTCCATCACGTATTTGCCGCATTGGCGCTTGCCGGGCGGGCAAGACGTGAGGATCCTGAGACCTATGAAAACCTATTCGTTCGCCGCGGCCGCAATCGGGGCCGCCCTGTTTGCCAGCACCGCGCTCGGCGCGTCCGGCCTGAAGACCGCGGTCTTCGCCGGGGGCTGCTTCTGGTCGATGGAGAAGGGCTTCGAGACCACGCCCGGCGTCGTGGGCGCGGTGTCCGGCTATTCGGGCGGCACGAGCAGCAACCCGACCTACGAGAACCACACGGGCCACCTGGAGTCGGTGAAGGTCACCTACGACCCGACCAAGATCACCTACGCCCAGCTGGTCGACAGCTACTACCACCACATCGACCCGACCGACCCTTACGGCCAGATCTGCGACCGGGGCCCGTCGTACAAGCTGGCGGTGTTCACCTCGAACGCCGACGAAAAGGCGGTCGCCGAGGCGGCGCGGGCCAAGTACGAGAAGGAACTGGGCGCCAAGATCACCGTGGTGACCCGCAACGCGTCGCCGTTCTACGACGCCGAGGGCTACCACCAGGATTACTACAAGAAAAACCCCGTGGCCTATGAGCGCTACCGGATCGGCTGCGGCCGGCCGCAGGCCCTCAGGGTGGTGTGGCAGGGCCGGGAAGCCCACTAGCCGAAGCGGCTGCAGGCCTTCCGGTCGGAAGGCCTGTGGCGGCATCGCGCGGCCGGGGCGAGAAGCCCTGGCCGACGAACATCTCCACGCGGCGCCTGTGCTTGCGGTCCAGCCAAACCGAGCCGATCTCCAGGTCGCGGGCGTGGGCGAAGTCCGCCTCCATCTCGGCGCGCCGCCACCCTTCGTAGCTGACCATCAGCACGCGTCGGCCGATCTCCGTGGTCAGCGGCGCGGCGGTCTCGGCCTGGTTGCGCGGACCGTCCATCAGCAGCCAACTGGCCAGCGGCGGCGCCCCTCCCCCGAGGCGATCGCGGCCGTAGTAGGACATGGCGTAGAACAGGAAGCGGTTGTTGACCGCGATCGCCGTGAGCCCCGGCTCCCGCTCGGCGCGGGCGAGGATGACGTTGGTGGTTTCCTCCCAGCCGCGGGCGCGCTTCAGGCCGTTGGACAGGCCCGCCTTGTCGGCGACGCCGGGCGAGACGACCCCCACCAGGAAGAAGGCCGCCACCGCGCCCTGGATGGCCAGCGCCGCGATCAGCCAGCCCTTCGCCCGCCAGCGGATCAGCCAGGCGGCGACCAGGATGCAGCCCGCCAGATAGCCGGCCCCCGACCAGTTGGCGTTGGCGCGGCTGATGAAGGCCTGGGCCGTGACGATCACCATCGGCGGCAGGGTAAAGCTGAGCAGGGTCAGGTCGTTGGCCGCCAGGCTGCGGCGACGCACGGCCAGCGCCAGGCCGGCGATCAGCACCCCCAGCGGGACCGGCCCGAAGACGCCGAACTGCGAACCCAGGAACGCGCCCATGGCGGCCAGGTTGAACAGCTGCACGCCGTTCCAGGCGGCGTTCTGCGCCGTGTGCTGCAGGGTGGCGAAGTGGTGCGCGGCGTTCCAGGCGACGTTGGGGGCCAGCACGGCGGCCAGCGCTCCGACCGCGGCCAGAGCGGCCGGCCAGGTCCAGGCCGACCGGGCGGCGCGCGAGACGATCAGATGGATGACCAGCCCGATGACGAAATAGACGGCCGCGTACTTCGACAGGAACGCCAGCCCCAGCGCCGCGCCCAGGCCGGCGGCGACCAGCACCGGGCGCTTCGGCGCGTCCAGCAGGGTGACGTAGGCCAGGATCGTCAGGCCCAGGAAGAACAGCAGCGGCGCGTCGGTCGCCGCCACCAGGGCCGACAGCTGCACCCCGGGCATCAGGCCGTAGAGGGCGGCCGCGGCCAGCCCGGTCGCAGCGCCGTACATCCGGCGGCCGATCAGGAAGACGACGAAGGTCGCGCCGGCCTGGAACAGGTTGGCCGAGAGCCGCACCCACGGCTCCGAATCGCCGCCGATCGCGGTCGTCGCCCAGATCGCCCAGGCGATCACCGGGGGCTTGGAATAGTAGCCGAAATCCAGGGTGCGCGACCAAAGCCAGTACTGGGCCTCGTCGGGGTACAGCTCGAGCGGCGTCTTGAAGAGCGCCACCAGCCGCGCCAGCGCCAGCCCGGCCGCGATCAGGACCGCGGCGCGCAGATCGGCCTGTGCCCCTTGCGGCCTAAGGCTTTGCGACATTCAGGTCCCTCGGCGCCCGCGGACCCCCGGGCGGGCGTTGCATCTGGAAACCTGCGTCTGCACGCCGACCGTGCAGAGCACAAGCGCAGTGATGCCATTTCGCCGCACTGTGACAGTCTCGGGCGGACCGTAGCAAAACCGTCACCAACGGACGGTTTTTCCGCGCTATAGGGGCGGAAATTGGACCAAGGGGGCGCGGGACGAGCGGTCTTGTCGTCTGGTCCGTGGAAGGGGTTACTGCATGACTATCAAACTGAGCCGCGCGCTATGCGCGAGCACCGCCTTGGTGACGGGCCTGCTGGTTGCGACCAGCGCTTTCGCGCAATCCTCCGGTACGGCGGTCGTCGAAGAACTGGTGGTCACCGGCAACACCGGCCCGAAGAACGTCGACGGCGCCATGGTCGCGATCGAAGAGCCGAAGTCGCGTGCCTCGATCACCGCCGATTTCATCAGCCGGCAGGCGCCGGGCGGCACGATCCTGGATGCGATCAACCTGCTGCCGGGCGTGAACTTCACCAACAACGACGCCTTCGGCTCGGCCGGCGGCGACATCGTCATCCGCGGCTTCGACAGCCAGCGCGTCGCGCTGATCCAGGACGGCGTGCCCCTCAACGACAGCGGCAACTACGCCATCTTCCCGAACCAGCAACTCGAGCCCGACCTGATCGCCCAGGCGACGGTCAACCTGGGCACCACCGACGTGGACAGCCCCACGGCCGCGGCGGCCGGCGGCACGATCAACTACATCACCAAGCGCGCGTCCGATCACTTCGGCGTCCGCGCTGAAGTCGGCGCCGGCAGCGACGACTTCCAGCGCTACTACGGCACCATCGAGAGCGGCGCGATCGGCCCGTTCGGCACCAAGATGTGGGTTTCGGGCCTCTACACCCGCAACGACCTGGTCAAGCCGAAGGGCTCGCCGATCTCCCCCAAGGGCAAGATCCAGAAGACCCAGTTCAACGCGCGGATCGACCAGGACTTCGGCGAAATCGGCGAAGCCAGCCTGATCTTCAACTACAACGAAAACCGCAACAACTTCATCAACCGGATCAACTACGCCACGTTCCAGCGCCACGGCGTGACCGCGGCGGGCGCGCCGGACACCAGCCTGGTGGCCGCCACCGACTGCGCGCGGCCCACGCCCGGCCCCGGCGCCCAGGTCGACAACGCCGGCGCCTTCCTCTGCCCGACCGGCTACTACAACTTCAACATCAACCCCTCGAACACCGGCAACATCCGCGGCCTTTCGAAGTGGCACCTGGGCCATAACCTGACCCTCACCGTCGACCCGTCGTTCCAGTACGTTCTGGCCAACGGCGGCGGCGCGCAGGTCTTCGCCGAGACCGACACGCAGCTGCGCGGCAACTCCACGGCGGCCGGCGTCGACCTGAACGGCGACGGCGACATCCTGGACCGGGTCTACCTGTACCGCCCGAACACGACGAACACCCGCCGCTACGGCGTGACCTCGTCGCTGATCTGGAAGTTCGCCGACAGCCAGAGCGTCCGGATCGCCTACACCTACGACCGCGCCTCGCACCGCCAGACCGGCGACGTCGGCTTCTTCGACCAGACCGGCAAGGCGATGAACGTGTTCGGCGGCAAGGACGGCCAGGGCGACCAGGTGAAGCTGCCCGACGGCACCAACCTGCGCCGTCGTGACCGCCTGTCGATCGCGCTGCTGAACCAGGTTTCGGCCGAATATCGCGGCCGGTTCCTGGAAGACAAGCTGCTGGTCAACGTCGGCGTGCGCGCGCCCTTCTTCAAGCGCGAGCTGAACAACTTCTGCTACCAGCAGAACACGTTCAACGCCTACTGCACCACCCAGATCGGCACCCCGGTGCCGGGCACCAACGACGGCACCGGCAAGCCGCTGGTCACCTTCCCGGCGTCGGCGCTGAACTCGTCGGCGACCCTGCGCTACGGCCAGCCGCGCGCGTTCACGCGCAAGTACGACAAGGTGCTGCCGAACGTCGGCGCCAGCTACGAGTTCACCGACAACCTGTCGGCCTACGCCAGCTACGCCAAGACGATCTCGGTGCCGCGGACCGACGACCTGTACGACCAGATCCTGGTCGATCCGGGCCCGGAAACCAGCGACACCTATGACCTGGGCGTGCGCTACCAGACCGGGATCTTCCTGGCCTCGGCCGCCATCTACCAGACCGACTTCCACAACCGCATCGAGCGGGTGCTGGACGAGCCGTCCGGCGTGGCCTTCTCGCAGAACGTCGGCGATGTGCGGAACAAGGGCTTCGACGCCCAGATCGCCTTCAAGCCGGTCGACTACCTGAGCTTCACGGCGTCGTACTCCTACATCGACACCAAGATCCTGCAGGACATCCCGAACGCGGTGGCCGGCGTGCTGCCGACCAAGGGCAAGCACATGTACGAAACGCCCAAGAACCAGGGCGGCGCACGCGTGCAGTACGAACCCTTCGAGTTCCTGAGCCTCGGCGCCCAGGTGAAGTGGGTGGGCGACCGCTACACGAACCTGGTCAACACCGAGCAGTTCCGCGGCTACCAGCTGGTGGACTTCGACGCCCGGGTGAAGCTCGAGCAGTTCGGCCTGAAGGACACCTACCTGCAGTTCAACCTGCGGAACGCCTTCGACAAGCGCTACCTCGGCGACATCACCCCGAACCTGACCGGCACCGCGCTGGCCCAGCCGGGCTACCGCCGGACGTTCATCGCCACCCTGCACGCCGAGTTCTAAGGCGTCAGGACCATCCGACGACAGGGGGGCGGCCGTAGCGATGCGGCCGCCCCTTTTTCATGCCGAAGGCAGCGGCCCTTTCGGCACGAAGACCACCAGGACCACGCAGAGTCCGTGGAACCGCAGCCGCAGGCGGTGGCCCGGACGCCTTCGTGGTCTTGGTGGTCTTCGTGTTCCCCTCCGACCTGAGAGATGGCTCAAGAGCGCTACGCGCCAAGTCCCGAGCGCCCAGGGGAGGGATTGACGCCGCGGATGGGCAGGGCCATTTGCGCGCGGCTTCTGGAGGCCTGCAGTCG
>CBHTUE010000251.1:0-7087 GCA_966096115.1 uncultured Phenylobacterium sp. | reverse complement strand
CGTTACTTGGTATCGCATTGATCCCCCCGGCGGTCGGTGAGACATAGGCCCCAATGGCGCACGCCCATCACGACCACGACCACCACGCGCACGACCACGCGCCTGACCATGGGCACGCGCCTGACCATGGGCACGCGCACGACCACGGCCATGCGGGCCACAGCCACGCCGGCGGCCATCATCACCACGCCCCGGCCAACATGGGCCGCGCCTTCGCGATCGGCGTGGTGCTGAACAGCGCCTTCGTGGCGGCGGAGGGGATCGCGGGGGTCTGGACCCATTCGCTGGCCCTGCTGGCCGATGCCGGCCACAACCTGTCGGACGTGCTCTCGCTGCTGCTGGCCTGGGGCGCCGTCGTGCTGGCCAAGCGCGCGCCGGCCGGGCGGCGGACCTACGGCCTGCGCAAGGGCACCATCCTGGCCTCGCTGGCCAATGCGGTGCTGCTGCTGGTGGCGGTGGGGGTGATCGCGTCGGAAGCGGTGCGTCGGTTCGCCGAGCCCACGCCGCTCGACACCCAGGTCGTGATGCTGATCGCCAGCGCCGGGGTGCTGATCAACGGCGCGACGGCCATGCTGTTCATGCGCGGCAGCCACTCGGACCTCAACGTGCGCGGCGCCTTCCTGCACATGGCGGCGGACGCGGCGGTGTCGCTGGCGGTGGTGGCGGGCGCGTTCGTCATCGGCCAGACCGGCATCCTGTGGATCGACCCGGCGCTCAGCCTGCTCATCGCCGGGGTGATCGTGCTGGGAACCTGGGGCCTGCTGCGCGACTCCGCCGACCTGGCGATGGACGCCGCGCCGCGCGGGATCGACGTCGACGCTGTGCGCGGCTGGCTGGGCGCGCTGCCGGGCGTCGAGGACGTCCACGACCTGCACATCTGGGCCATGAGCACGACCGAGACGGCGCTGACGGCCCACATCCTGCGGCCGCAGAACGGCGACTGCGACCACTTCCTGCACGAGGCCTGCGAGGGCCTGGCCAGCCGCTTCCGCATCGGCCACGCGACGCTGCAGGTGGAGACCGACGCTGCGCATGGCTGCCGGCTCGCCCCGGCCGAGGTGGTGTGATCCCGCCTCGCCAAGGCTTCGCAGGACGGGTCCTCCGAAGCTCCGCGGGAGCGTAGGCGGATGACGACGACCCTGCCGCTGGCCCTGTACGGCGCGGCCACCGGCCTCCTGGAACCGTTCGCCCCCGGCATCCTCCGCGGCCGCGCGGGGCGCGGGAAGGAAGACCCACAGCGCCTTGGCGAACGGCTGGGCCGGCCCACGGCGGCGCGGCCGGCGGGCGGGCTGGTGTGGCTGCACGGGGTGAGCGTCGGCGAGACCACCTCGCTGCTGCCGCTGGTCGGCGCGCTCAGGGCCCGACGGCCGGACGTCACGCTGCTGGTCACCTCCGGCACGGTTACCGCCGCCCGGCTGCTGGCGCAGCGGCTGCCCGATGGGGTGATCCACCAGTTCGCGCCGGTGGACGCGCCCGGCGCGGTGCGGCGGTTCCTCGACCACTGGCGGCCGGACCTGGCGGTGTTCGTCGAGAGCGAGCTGTGGCCCAACCTGATCGGCGCGGCGAGCGCGCGCGACGTGCGCCTGGCGCTGGTCTCGGCGCGGATGACCGAGGCGAGCGCCGAGCGCTGGGCCCGCTGGCCCGCTTCGGCCCGGGCGGTGATGGGCGCCTTCGACCTGGTGCTGCCGCAGGACGCCGCCACCGAGGCGCGGCTTGCGAAGCTGGGCGCCAGCCCCGGACCACGGTTGAACCTCAAGCGGGTGGGCGAGCCCCTGCCCGCCGACCCCGCCGAGCTGGAGCGCCTGCGCGCCGCCGTCGGCGGCCGCAAGGTCGTGCTGGCGGCCAGCACCCATCCGGGCGAGGAGCTGCTGATCGCCGAGGCCTTCCGCGCGGCCGACCCCGGCGGCGCCCTGCTGATCGTCGCGCCGCGCCACCCCGAGCGGGGTCCGGAGGTCGCGCGCGAACTCGCCGCGACCCGCCGCGCCGCCGGCGAGGCGCCCACCGGGCCGATACATGTCGCCGACACCCTGGGTGAACTCGGCCTGTTCTTCCGCCTGGCCGACGTCGTGGTGATGGGCGGCAGCTTCGTGCCCGACGTCGGCGGCCACAACCCGCTGGAGCCGGCCCGGATCGGGCGGCCGATCCTGACCGGGCCGCACGCCTTCAACGCCGCCGACCTCTACGCCGAGATGTTCGCCGAGGCCTGCGCCATCGAGGCGGCCGACGGCCCCGCTCTGGCCCGCCACATCGCCGGCCTGCTGGCCAACCCGATGATCGCGCGGCGGATGGGCGAGGCGGCGCTGGCCTATGCCGCCCGCCAGGGCGCGGCGCTGGACGCGGCGATGCGCCTGCTCGAACCCCTGCTGCCGGCATGAAGCTGGCCACCCCCCGCTGGTGGTACCTGCGCGAGGCCAAAGTGGCCCCCGTCCTGCGCCTGGTGCTCACGCCGCTGTCGTGGATCTGGGCCGCCGCCACCGCCCGGCGCATCGCCCGCGGCCGGCCGTTCGATCCGGGCGTGCCGGTGATCTGCGTCGGCAACCTCACGCTGGGCGGCACGGGCAAGACGCCGGTGGTGCGTGAGATCGCGCGCCGCCTGGGTGGCGCGGTGCTGTCACGCGGCTATGGCGGGTCGCTGGCCGGCCCGGTGAAGGTGGACGACCAGACCGCCGCCGAGGTCGGCGACGAGCCGCTGATGCTGGCCGCGGACCTCAGCGTCTGGGTCGCCCGCGACCGCGCCGCCGGCGCCCGGGCGATGGCGGAGGCGGGCGAGCGGCTGATCGTCATGGACGACGGCCACCAGAATCCAACTGTCCAAAAGACAGTCTCCTTGGTCGTCGTGGACGGCGAGACCCGCGACGACGAGTGGCCGTTCGGCGACGGCCGCGTCTTCCCCGCCGGTCCGATGCGAGAGCCGCTGAAGGTGGGCCTGGCCCGCGCCGACGCCGCCGTCATCCTGCTGCCGGGCGACCTGGAAACCGCCGATCCGGAGCTGGTCGCGGCCCTGGCGCCTGTGCCGGTGCTGGTCGCCCGCCTGACGCCGGACGGGCCGCCGCCCGCCGGGCCGCAGGTGGGGTTCGCCGGGGTCGGCAAGCCGTGGAAGGTGGAGCGCGCCCTGCGTGCGGCCGGCTGCGAGTTGGCCGACTTCTGGCCCTTCCCCGACCACCGCGCCTATGACGAGGCGATGCTGCAGCGGCTGGCGGAACGCGCCGCCCAGTTCAGCGCCGGCCTGGTCACCACCGAGAAGGACTGGGTCCGCCTGCCGGCCGCCTGGCGCAGCCGCGTCACGCCCTGGCCGGTGCGCGCGGTGTTCGAAGACGAGGCGGCGCTGGCCGAGGTGCTGGCCAAGGCGAAGCCCCGGCCTTGACACCCGCCGCCCGCCGCCCCGCCTATCGCCCGTCCGCCAACCGAAAGCCGCCCATGCGCCTCATCGCCACTGCCGTCCTGTGCGCCGCCCTGAGCGCTGCCACCGCCCAGGCCGCCTCGCAGGCGCCGGTCGCCGGGTCCGGCGGCATGGTGGTCAGCGCCCAGCACCTGGCCTCCGACGTCGGCGCCGAGGTGCTGCGCAAGGGCGGCAACGCCGTCGACGCCGCGGTGGCGGTCGGCTACGCGCTGGCCGTGGTCTACCCGCAGGCGGGCAACATCGGCGGCGGCGGGTTCATGACCCTGCGCCTCGCCGACGGCCGCACGACCTTCCTGGATTTCCGCGAGAAAGCGCCGAAGGCCGCGTCGGCGACCATGTTCCAGGACGCCAGGGGCGAGGTGATCCCCGGCCTGTCGACGGACAGCTGGAAGGCGGTCGGCGTGCCCGGCACGGTGCTGGGCCTCGAGACGGCGCGGATCCGCTACGGGACCCGGTCGCGGGCCGAGCTGATGGCGCCGGCCATCCGGCTGGCGCGCGAGGGCTTCGTGCTGGGCCAGGGCGACGCGGGCGTGCTGGCGGGCGAGGCGGAGAAGCTGGCCCGCGACCCGGCCGCCAAAGCCATCTTCGCGCCCAAGGGCGCCGCGCCGACCAAGGGCGACCGACTGGTCCAGGCCGACCTCGCCGCCACCCTGAGCCTGATCAGCCAGAAGGGTCCGGACGCGTTCTACCGGGGGCCGATCGGCGCGGCGATCGTCGCGGCCAGCCACGCCGGCGGCGGCGTGCTGACGACCGACGACTTCGCCGCCTACAAGGTGCGCGAGCTGAAGCCGATCGAATGCGACTACCGCGGCTATCACGTGATCTCCGCGCCGCCGCCCAGCTCCGGCGGCGTCTCGATCTGCCAGAGCCTCAACATCCTGTCCGGCTACGACCTGGCCGCCATGGGCTTCCACTCCGCCGCCGAGGTGCACGTGCTGGTCGAGGCCCTGCGCCGCGTCTACGTCGACCGCAACAACCGCCTGGGCGACCCCGACTTCGTGGCCAATCCGGTCAGCCAGCTGCTGGACCCCGCCTATGCCGCGAAGCTGCGCGCCCAGATCGATCCCGACCGTGCGACGCCCTCGGCCAGCCTGGGCCCGTTCGCGCCGGTCCACGAGGGGCAGAACACCACGCAGTACGACGTGCTGGACGCGCGGGGGAACGCCGTCTCGGTGACCTACACGCTCAACGACTGGTTCGGCGCCCACCGCGTGGCGGGCCGCACCGGCATCGTCATGAACAACGAGATGGACGACTTCACGTCCAAGGTGGGCGCGCCCAATTCCTACGGCCTGATCCAGGGGGCCAACAACGCTGTGGCGCCGCGCAAGACGCCGCTCAGCTCCATGAGCCCGACGATCCTGACCAAGGACGGCAAGGTCGCCCTGATCATCGGCAGCCCGGGCGGCTCGCGGATCATCACCATCACCCTGGAGGCGATCCTCAACATGGTCGACCACGGCATGGACGTGCAGGAGGCGATCGACGCGCCGCGCATCCACGAGCAGTGGCTGCCGGACGTGGTCTATCTGGAGCCCTACGCCCTGTCGGCCGACACCCGCGCGCTGCTGGAGAAGAAGGGCCACAGGTTCCAGGACGACGAACAGTGGGGCATCGCCGAGGGCATCGTCACCGGCGCGCCGCGGCTGTCGCCACCCAAGGGCGGCGGCGCGGGGCACGCCCTGTCGCTGGGCCAGCCGCTCCTGCCCGGCGCCACGATGTTCGGCGGGCACGACGCGCGCGACATCGCGGGGTCGGCGGCGCCGGTGCGCTAGGTTGATGACTCACCGCCCTCAACGCTGATCGTCATCCCCCGGCTTGTCCGGGGGACCCATGAACACCTTCGCTGCCGAGCGATCCGCGGCGGCGCCGCCGCGATCCGCCTGCTGTGAGGGTGTGAATGGGTCCCCCGGACAAGCCGGGGGATGACGTCGCTTTATATTTCGTGGGTTGGTCGACCCTAGGCCAGCGCCGCCAGCTCGGCCCTCTGCTTCTTGGTCAGGCCGCCCACGATCAGGTCGTAGGAGCCGGCCACGAGGCGCTCGATCTCCTCCGCCGGCACATCGCCGTCCAGGTCGATGCTGATCCAGAAGCGGCGGTCGAGGTGGGAGCGGTGGCCGATGCTGGCGTACTGCTCGCGCAGGATTTCGGCGAGGTGCGGGTCGCACTTGACGATGACGAACGGCTGCTTCCGCGTCGACAGGATGGCGAACATCTTGCCCGCCACCTTGTAGAGCGTGACGCCCTTCGCCGACGGCAGGTGGTCGCCGGTGGCGCCGGGCCTGGCCGCGAGGATCGCCGCCAGCGCGTCGGCGTCCACGTCGCTAGCCTTTGACGATCTGGGTCAGCACGCCGCCGGTCTCGGACGGGTGGATGAACACCTGGCCCTTGATCGGATTGCCGGGCCCCGGATCGCCCACGAGGCGCACACCCTTGCCGCGCAGGTCGGCCACCGCGGCGTCCAGGTCGTCGACCTTCATGGCCACCAGGTGCACGCCCTCGCCGCGCTCGGCCAGCCGCTTGGCGATCGGGCCGCCGTCGCCCAGGTTCGAGACCAGCTCGATGTAGGAATCGCCCTGGCGGAAGAAGGCCATCTTCATGCCCGCCGCCTCGGCCTCGCGCCGCTCGCTGACCGGCGCGCCGTAGATCGTCTCGTAGCGCCCGACGGCAGCGTCGAGGTCCTTCACCGCGATGACGACGTGATCCACACCCTTGAACATCGCGATCTCCTTGTTGGTGGCCCTAGACGGCCCCGGCCTTCTGCGCGAACGCCCAGCTGGCCTTGGCGAGCAGGCCCACGCGTTCGGCCTGCTGGGCGGCCTCCGGATGGTTGGCCGTCCCGTCGCGCACCCGCCCGACGATACCCTGGATGATGCCGCACAGGCGGAAGCTGTTGTAGGCGAAGAACCAGTTGAGGTCGGGCAGGCCCTTGCGGCCCGTCAGCGAGCAATAGAGCTCCACCGCCTCGTCCAGCGTCGGGATGCCGTGCGCCTTCAGGTCGGGCAGCTGCGAAATCGTGCCGTTGACCCAGTTCATCAGCAGGTAGGTGAAGTCCGCCAGCGGCTCGCCCAGCGTGCCCAGCTCCCAGTCCAGCACCGCGATCACGCGCGGCTCGGTGGGGTGGAAGATCATGTTGTCCAGGCGGTAGTCGCCATGGACGATCGAGGTGCGCTCCTGGGCCGGCACGGTCTTGGGCAGCCACTCGATGAGCCGCTCGACCTCGGGGATGTGCTGGGTCTCGGAGGCCTTGTACTGCTTGGTCCAGCGGTCGACCTGCCGGGACATGTAGTTGCCCGGCTTGCCGTAGTCCTCCAGCCCGATCTTCACGTAGTCGGTGTTGTGCAGGCGGGCGAGCGTGGCGATCTTGTCGCGGTAGATGGCGTTGCGTTCCGCCGGCTCGTACTGCGGCAGGGTCTGGTCCCAGAGGATGCGGCCCTCGACCATGTCCATGATGTAGAACCAGGTGCCGATCACCGCATCGTCGGTGCAGAGGCCGTAGGTCTTGGCCACCGGGAAGCCCGTGGGGCCCAGCGCCGAGATCACCTTGTACTCGCGGTCCACCGCATGCGCCGACGGCAGCAGCTTGCCCGGCGGCTTGCGGCGCAGGACGTACTTCTTGCCCGGCGTCACCAGCTGGTAGGTCGGGTTCGACTGGCCGCCCTTGAACTGGCGCACCTCCAGCGGGCC
>CBHTUE010000250.1:0-7104 GCA_966096115.1 uncultured Phenylobacterium sp. | reverse complement strand
GACAAGGCCCGCGACGCCGGCCCGGCTGGCCGCCGCGCAGCCCCGCGCCGCCGCGACCCCACGGCCGGCGCCGCGCCTGAACCTGTCGTCGGACGCGGCCCGGGTGACGGAGGAGGTGAACGCCGCCCCCGTGCTGGCCCTGCCGGCCGCCGCGCCGCCGCCACCGCCCGCGCCGGAGCCTCAGCCGGCGTTCCGTCCGCCGCCTGCCGCCGATCCCGGCGCGCCGATCCGGACGCAGCGGCCTTACTGAGCCCGAGGTCCTACTGGGCCAGCGGCGCCAGCTGCGGGAACACCTTGGCGACCTTGCCCAGCAGGTAGTCGCCGTAGGTCCCTTCGAACTCGTGCACGCTGGTCCCGTCCCAGCGCTCGGCGCGGTCGGCGGCCAGGATCGTCGCTGCTACGGGCAGGGCGCGCATCGGCGCCAGGAAGTCGGGGTCGAAGAACAGCGGGAACGACAGCCGGTCGTGGCCGGAGCGGTTCATCACCCGGTGCGGCGTGGACTTGAAGCGGCCACCGGTCAGCCGCTCGAGCATATCGCCGATGTTGCAGACCAGCGCGCCCTCGATCGGCGGCGCCTCGATCCATCCCTTCGGACCCTTAACCTGCAGCCCGCCGAAACGGTCCTGGGCCAGCAGGGTCAGCAGGCCGTAGTCGGTGTGCTCGCCGACGCCCCAGGACCGGGTCCAGTCGACGTCGGCCGGGCCGGTCGCCGGGTAGTGGAAGATGCGGAACAGGACCGTGGGCTCGGCCGTGTAGGCGCGGGCGAACCAGTCCGCCGGCAGGCCGAGCGCCAGCGAGATGGCCTCCATCAGCAGCCCCGCGGCCCGCGTCGTGGCGTCCATGTAGACGGTGACCGCCGCGCGGAGGCCGGGTTGTCCGGTCGGCCAGAGGTTCGCCCCGTGCATCGGCACGCCGGCGCGGACGCGCGGATGGTCGCCGGCCAGCTCCGTCCCGAGATAAAGGCCTTCCTTGAGATCCGGCCGGCCCGAGGTGAGTTCGCCGCCGACCGGGAAGTAGCCCCGCCAGGCCCGGCCGCCCCTGTCCATGCTGAGGGCCATCTTCTCGGCCAGGGGCCGGGCGAAGAAGGCCCGGCTCTCGGTCTCGAGCGCCTCCAGCACCTCGAGGGAGACGCCGTGGCCGGTCAGGTAGAAGAAGCCGTGCGCCTCGCAGGCGGCGGCGATCTCGCCGGCCACCCGCGCGCGTCCGGCGGCGTCCGGCGAGAACAGCGCGGCCATGTCGATGATCGGGAGGCTGTCGGCCATCAGCTGACGGGCGCCGGCCGGGCGCGCTGGTTGTAGAGCAGCTTGCGGCGTCGGGCCTGTTCCTCGGGGCTGAGGCTGGCGGGGTCCTCCACCGGGCCGACGGGCGCCACGGCCAGGCCCTTGATCACCGCCGGCCGGGCGCTCAGCTCCTCGAACCAGCGCTTGAAGTACTTGAACTCGTCCAGGTCGATGCCCTGCAGCTTCCAGGTCACCGTCCACGGCAGGCAAATCATGTCGGCGATCGTGTAATCGGCGCCGGCCACATAGGGGCGGTCGTACAGGCGGTTGTTGAGGACCCCGTACATCCGGTGCACCTCGTCGGCGAAGCGGCGCTTGGCGTAGGACTGGTCGCCCTCGCTCTCGGGCACGCGGCTGAAGTGGCCGCGCTCGCCGGTCTTGGGGCCCTGGTTGGCCATCTGCCAGATCACCCACTGGGTGACCTCGTACTTGGCGCGGACGTCGTCCTGCGGCCAGAAGCGGCCTTCCTTCTCGGCGATGTACATCATGATCGCGCCGCTCTCGAAGACCGAGATCGGCTCGCCGCCGCCCTTGGGGGCGTGGTCCACCAGGGCGGGCATGCGGTTGTTGGGGCTGATCTTCAGGAACGCGTCGGTGAACTGGTCGCCGCGGCCGATGTTGGCGTCGACGATCGTGTAGGGGACGCCCAGCTCCTCCAGCAGGATGGTCACCTTCTTGCCGTTCGGCGTGGGCCAGTAGTGGAGGTCGTACATGGCGGGCTCCCGTGCGTTGCGACGCGAACCTAGGCCCGCATTCCCGCCGCGCTCAAGCCGACAAAAGCTGGGGGTCCGATCAGCGGAAGCCCGGGCCGTTGGCCGAGTGGCCGCCTGCCGACCCGGCGGGTGTGCTAGCTTGAGCGGCGAGGGATCGGAGGATGTCCCATGATCGCATTGGTCCTTGCCCTGATGGCCGCGGCGCCGCAGGCGCGGCCGCCGACGGACGTCGCGGGGGTGGTGGTGACGCCGCTGCCCAAGACGTCCCCGCCGGTCGACGCGACCTTCAACATGAAGAGCGACGACGACAGCCTCGGCCACCAGGGGGTCTCCATCTGGCCCGCGGCCGCCTACCAGGACCGCCGGTCAGGCGCCGTGACGCTGACCTGCTGGATCAACGTGGAAGGGCTGGCCGAGTGGTGCCGGATCGCCTTCGAACAACCTGCCGGAAGGGGTTTTGGCGACGCCGCCTTGGCCATGCGGCCGCACATCAAGGTCGAGCCCCGCAAAGGGGCGGACGGCCAGCGCGTCGCCGGTCTGATGAACATCGCCATGACCTACAAGGCGCCGAATACCGAGGTCATCGAGCCGCCCACTCAGAGGAGCATCAACCGAGGCTCCCTCGAGGTGAGGCACAACCCGCTGCCGAACACCCGCATCACCCTCGTGACCGACCCGATCTGGGCGCAGGCGCCGACGTTCGAGGCGGTTGAGCGCGCCTATCCGGAGACGGGCGCCGGCGCGAACGGCTTTGCCGTGGCCCACTGCCGGCTGCGCGACGACGGGCGGCTGTCCTCCTGCCGGGTCGCGACCGAGGCGCCGCGCAAACAGGGCTTCGGCGAGGCTGCCGTGAAGCTGGCGGCGGACTTCCGCGTGCAGCCCGGGACGCTTGCCCGCGCGCCGAGGGGCGAGCCGGTGGAGGTGGAGGTTCCGATCCGGTTCGCACCGCCGGGCGCCGCGCGGACGGTGATGGCGCCGACCTGGCTGCAAGGCTTCGATACCCAGCAGGCGCCGAAGCTGTTCCCGCCCGAGGCGGCCGCCAAGGGGCTCACGTCCGGCCGGGGCGTGGCGCGCTGCGTCGTGGGCGCGGGCGGTGGGCTGACGTCGTGCGCCCCCGACGGTGGCGATCCCGAGGGGTTCTCGGACGTCGCCGCGAAGCTCGCCGGGGCCATGCGCATGAACCTGTGGTCGGCCGACGCCCGGCCGGTGGAGGGGGCGACGGTCTACGTGGGGGTGCGCCTCAACCTGAAGGGCGGGTCGTAAGGCCTCAGTCCTGATCGGCGGTCGCCCCCTCGTCGGAGGGTGGGGCGCGGGCGCGGGCCGTGCCGACGGCCCGGCGCGTCCAGGTCTGGACGAGGGTCCAGCCTTTGCGGGGCAGATCCAGGACCTTGTGGGCCACCTCGGTCGCGCGCGTGACGACGGCGCTGGCCAGGGGGGACTTGGCGATGAACCTGGGCAGGCGCTTGGCGGCCTGCGCTTTCGGTGGCGACGGCGGGTCCGGATCGACCTCGCGGCGGGTGAGCTCGTCGGCGCGGGCCAGGTCCTGCGCCTGCCGGGCGTCGGACGCACCGCCGCCGACCAGGTGCGCGGTCACCATCAGCGACAGCTGCAGCCGCTGGGACTTGTAGCGCTCGGACGCCAGCAGGCGACCCAGGTACGGCGTGCCGTTGCTCTGCGTCTCGGAACCGTCCTGGAACAGGCCGGCGATCAGCAGCGTCTCGCCGTCCTTCAGGTCCGCGGTGGTCGCCGCGCGCCGGGTCAGCAGCGCCGGCACGGTCACGTTGCCCAGCCGCAGCGCATTGCGCCCGTCCAGGCTGGACAGTTCGGAGGCCAGCCGCAGGCGGATCATGCCGTTGGTCTGCACCGTCGGGACCACGTCGAGCTTCGCGCCATAGGGCCGGAACTGGACGGTGATCTTCCCGTCGTCCTGCGGCACGGGGTAGGGGAACTCCCCGCCGGCCAGGAACCCGGCCTTCTCGCCGGACAGGGCCACCAGCCGCGGCTGCGCCACCGTGCGCGCCTCGCCGCGCTGCTCCAGGGCCTGCAGGGTGGCGGCCAGGTCCAGGCCGGCCAGGTCCCCATGCGCCCGGGCGCGGACCTGCGGCGCGGCGGACCCGACCAGGCCGGAGCCGCTGCGCAGCGCCAGGTGTGCGCCGTCGGCGGTGACCTGGGCGCCCAGGTCGCGCAGGGTCTCGTCGCTGATCTCGACCAGCTGGACCTCCAGCATGACCTGGCTGGGCCGAACGTCGAGCTGCGAGACGACCGCGCCGGGGGCGGCGTGCTCGGCTAGGGCCGTGACGGCGGCGGCGGCCTCGGTGCTGGAGACCTGGCCGCGCAGCAGCAGGCCGCCGTTCAGGGTCTCGACCGTCACCCGCTCGTCGGGCAGGGCGGCGCGCAGGTCGTCCTCGAGCTGGACGCCGTCATAGCCGACAGCGATGTTCACGACCTGCAGCAGCTCCGAGCCGCTGCCGTAGACCAGGAGGTTGGTCGCGCCGATGTCGCGGCCCATCACATAGACGCCGTGTGGGCCGGCGGCGGCGACCTGGGCGATCTCCGGCTGGGCGACGACGATGCGGCCGACCGGGCCGTTGACCCGCAACGCCGCGGACTTGCCCATCGGCACGTGCAGGGTCGAGACGGCGCTGGCTTCGGGCGGCAGGTACTCGGCGTCGGCGGCCTGGGCGGACGACCCGGCGAGCGCTGCGACCGCGGCCACGGCGGCGCCCAGGGTGCGGCCGATGGCCAGCGCCCGGAGCCCGCTCGAGCGGACGGTCGATAGGAAGCCCTCGGGTCGCATGTCTGGAAGCGCGGCGTGCCCTCTGTCCGAAGCGTGACATTGTGGCAGGACGCCGCCGGATTATTGGTAACAGACGTGGTTAAGCCGAGGTGCTCTTCCTCGCCCGCGCGGTTTGCGAGATCGTCGGAAACAATCTATGTTAATGGACATTAGAAGTAGCGTTTAAAACGCTATATATAAAAGAAAATATGTCTCCTACTTAATGTGGAATCCGGCGCGCGAAGGCCCCGCCGCAAGCGGTGCGGCGCGGCCTTAAGACCTTCCGGAAGTGGTGAATCCGCCTCAGCTTTCCGGCGGCGAAACGTGGAATGGCTGCACCACGGCCTGGAAGTCGGGCAGGGCCTCGCAGGCGTCCGCATGGGCCGCCAGCGCCGGCCAGCGGGCGGCGTCGAACACGTCCGGATGCGCCTCGCGCACGAACCTCAATACGCAGCCGACGATGATGTCCGCATGGCCGGGGCGGGCGCCGAACCACCACCCGGCCTGGCGCGCACGATCGGCGTCCAGCACGTCCAGCACGCCGCCGATCTGGGTGCGACAGCGGTCGACCCATGCCGCCGTCGCGCGGTCATGGATGACGCGCTCATAGACCAGGCTGACGGCCTTGTCGGCCAGGCCGGAGGCCAGGCCGCAGACCTTCAGGGCGGCCCGGCGCTCGGGCCCGGCGTCGGCGATCAGCGCGCGCTCCGGACCGACCTGTTCGTCCAGCCAGTCCAGGATGGCGCCGCTCTCGACCAGCGACACGCCGTCGTCGGCGACCAGCGTCGGAACCCGGCGCAGTGGGTTGAACACGGCGATGTCGTCGGCGTTGCCGAACACCGACCAGGGGCGGTGCTCGTAGGCCATCCCATAGATCCGCAGGGCGATGGCCACGCGGCGCACGAACGGGCTGTCGTATTGGCCGATCAGGATCATCGCGCTTCCCCCCGAAAAAGTGGCCCGCGTCACGCGGCGTATGGGAAGCCCGGTAAGGCACGGCGGCCCGCGCGTCGAGGGCTCAACCTTCGGCTGAGGACGGCCCTTGGCTTTGGGCCCCACCGGAGCCAAGCTGCGAGCCGACACGGAGTCGGATGCTGCACACCGACCATTCCATCTACATGCTGCTGTCGTTGCTGGTGGCCGTGCTCGGCTCCTGGACGGCGCTGGACCTGTTCCGGCGGGTGCGCACCCATGTCGGCCGCGCGCGGCGGATCTGGCTCGCCACGGCGTCGGTGGCGATGGGGGCCAGCATCTGGTCGATGCACTTCATCGCCATGCTGGGCTTCGATCCCGGATCGCCCGTCCGCTACGACGTGCCGCTGACCATCATGTCACTCGGCCTGGCGGTGCTGACCACCGGGGGCGCGTTCTTCGCGGCGGCGGTCCAGGAGGCGTCGCGGCGGCAGGTGGTGCTGGCCGGGGTGTTCATGGGGGCCGGCATCTGCCTGATGCACTACGTCGGCATGGCCGCGCTCCGCACCGCGGTGTCGCTGGGCTACGACTACCGGCTGGTGGCCCTCTCGTTCGTCGTCGCGGCGGCGGCTTCGACCGCCGCCCTGTTCGCCGCGGCGCGCGAGCAATCCCTGGCCCGGCGCGCGGTCGCGGCCATCCTGCTCGGCGGCGCGGTCGTCGGCATGCACTACACCGCCATGGCGGCGCTTCGGCTGACGCCCGCCGGTGGCGTCGCGCCGATCGAGCCGATGGACGTGTCGCCGCTGGTGCTGGCCTTCGAGGTCGCCGGCGGGACGCTGGTGATCCTGCTGCTGGCGCTTGCGGCCTCGCTGTACGACCGCCGCCTGGACGTGCTGGGCGCGCTCGAGGCGGGCCGCGTCGGCTACTGGGAACTCTCCCTGCCGCAGATGGTGCTGTCGGGCTCGACGCGCGCCATGGAGATCTACGGGAAGAGCGAGCCGCTGACGTATCCCGAACTGCTCGCCGTGGTGCATCCGGACGACCGCGAGCGCCGCGCGGCCGGGCTGGCGAAGGCCCTGGCGGACAGCGCGGACTATGACAGCGAATACCGCATCCTGCTGTCGACCGGCGAGACCCGCTGGATCAACGTCCGCGGTTGCGTCATCCGCGACGGCGCCGGCCGTCCGCAGCGGATGACCGGCATCGTGATGGACGTGACCGACCGCCACGCCGCCTTCGCCGCCGTGGCCGAGAGCGAGGGCCGCTTCCGCCTGATCGCCGACAGCGCCCCGGCGCTGATCTGGGTGACCGACGCGGTGGGGGCCGTCACCTTCGCCAACCGCCACTACGAGACCGTGTTCGGCCGCGCCGCGGAGGCGATGTCCGGGTCCGGCTGGGAGCAGATCGTGCTGCCGGAGGACCT
>CBHTUE010000249.1:0-7121 GCA_966096115.1 uncultured Phenylobacterium sp. | reverse complement strand
GCGGAAAGCGGTTCTGCCCGACCAGCACCGTCGCCCCGTCGTCGAACAGCGGCAGTACGGCGATCGCCAGGTTCTTGTAGCTGACCAGGCCATAGGTCGCCGGATGGCCGGTCGGCGCCGTGGCCGCGTACTCGGTCACCCGGATCCACGGGTTGTCGTAGGCCACCCGCGCCGCGCCCCGCACCCAGGGCTTGCCGTGCGGCCGGAGCCAAGGTGGCTTCACGGGCGACCTGATGCTCTCGCATCCTCGAGAGTCTGGCGCGGTCGGATCGTCAACACGTCACCGACGCGCTCGATTGCGACCTCACAATCCTCGCCGAAAGCGACCTCGGCGGGGATCAGGAGGACATCGCCCTTGTCGTCAACGGTGATACGACTTTCGACCGTGGCCATCGGAACCCTCGCTGCGCCGCAAGAGTATCGGCATAGCATGTTGGTTTCCAAGCCTGCGGCCGCTACATGCCCGCTGTGACCTCCTCCTCGCTCCCCCCTGCCCCACAGTTCGGCGACGCCCTGCCCGTCCACGCTTCGCCGCAGGTGCTGGACTTCCTGGCGCTTCGGCGGTCGGCCTCGGCCGTGACGCTGGCCGAGCCGGCGCCCGGCGCCGATCAGCTCGCCGATCTCCTGCGGCTTGCCGTTCGCGTTCCCGACCACGGCAAGCTGGCGCCCTGGCGATTCATCGTCCTGCAGGGCGCCGGCAAGGCCGCTTTCGCCGCGCGGCTCGAGGGCCTGTCGCACGATCGCAGCGATCCGACGCTGGCGGCCAAGTTGGCGAAGCTGAAGATCCCGCCGCTGGCGGTCGTGGTGGTGTCCTCGCCGAAGGCCGCCTCGATTCCGGAGTGGGAGCAGGTGCTGTCGTCGGCGGTCGTCTGCACGAACCTGCTCTACGCAACCCTGGCCAGCGGCTTCGGCGCCAACTGGATCACCGACTGGTACAGCTACGACGCCGAGGCGACCGCGATCCTGGGTCTGTCGCAAGGCGAGCGCGTCGCCGGCTTCGTGCTGATCGGAACCCCGCGGGAGCCGCCGCTGGAACGGGAGCGCCCGGACATCGCGCCCTTGGTCACGCACTGGAGTTCGTAGGCAGGAAGCCCAAAGACACGACGGCCGGACGACGCGTCGCGTCGCCCGGCCTGAGGTGACACGCCCGAGGAGAGTTGGGCAAGATAGCTATAGGCCCGCGAGAAGCTTTTGGGAAGCCCGAACAGGCATCGGGGCGACTCTCCGCGGCCGTTTCGCCTGAGGCGAGAGTAGGACCAACCGCAACGAGCTTGACCGTCTGCTGACCTGCCCTTGGGGCCGACCGCTCATCGCGCTTCCGGTTGCTTGGGGAGACCCAGTATTCGGAAATTCCGGACGGCCTGCCGATCTCTATTCAGGACGCCCGAATGTTCAACCGCGGCCCCGATAGGGCGCCACCCCTTGGTCGGGCAGCCAGAGTCCTTGCGGCGCCGGCCCGCTCTGCCAGAACACGTCGATCGGGATGCCGCCGCGCGGATACCAGTACCCGCCGATCCTCAGCCACTGCGGCGCCAGTTCCGCCACCAGCCGCCGGCCGATCGCCACGGTGCAATCCTCATGGAAGGCGCCATGATTGCGGAACGAGCCCAGGTACAGCTTCAGCGACTTCGATTCGACCAGCCAGGCCGCGGGAACGTAGTCGATCACCAGGTGGGCGAAGTCCGGCTGGCCCGTCACCGGGCACAGCGAGGTGAACTCCGGCGCCGCAAAGCGCACCAGGTAGGTCGTGTCGGGATGCGGGTTGGCCACCCGCTCCAGCACCGCGGTCTCCGGGCTTTCCGGGATTTTCGCGTCCCGGCCCAGCTGGGTGAGATGGGTCTCTTCCATGGCGGCGGCTTTAGACGCTACTAGGCCCGCTAACAACACAAGCGGGAGACGTTGGATGGCCGGGCAGTATCAGGACTTCGTGGTGGTGGTGACCGGGGCGTCGACCGGCCTGGGCCGCGCCGTGGCCGTCGAGACCGCCGCCCAGGGCGCCAAGGCCATCGTCATCAACTATGCCCGCAACCGCGAGGACGCCGAGGAAACCGCCCGCCTCTGCCAGGCCCACGGCGCGGAGACCGTGCTGGTCCAGGGCGACGTGGCCAAGGACGCCGACTGCCGCGCCATAGCTGCGGCCGCCGAGAAGTTCGGCCGCGTCGACGCCCTGTTCAACAACGCTGGGACGACCACCTTCAACGCCCACGCAGACCTGGAGGGCGTCTCCGCCGAGGACTTCCAGAGCCTCTACGCGGTCAATGTGATCGGCCCCTACCAGATGGTCCGCGCCTGCCGCGCCCTGCTCGAGGCGGCGCCGCAGCCCGGCGCGGTGGTGAACACCTCGTCCATCGCCGGCGTCGCCGGCATCGGCTCCTCCGTGCCCTACGCCGCGTCGAAGGGCGCGCTCAACACCATGACCCTGTCGCTGGCCCGCGCGCTGGCGCCGAAGATCCGGGTCAACGCGATCTGCCCCGGCTTCATCGACACGCCATGGTTCGGCAAGGGCATCGGCGAGGCCGGGGCCGAGCGGGTCCGGGCCAATGCCGCGGCCAACTCACCGCTGAGGGTCGCGTCCTCCGCCGACGATATCGCGGCCGCGGCCGTCTTCCTGGCCTCCCGCGCCTCACGTCACGTCACCGGCGAGACCCTCATCGTCGACGCCGGCACGCACCTGGGATTCGCCCCGCTGGTGGCGCGCTGACGGGGCTGGCGGCGCTTACTGCCTATTCCGTGGGCGCCGCCCAATTGTGACGCTCAATTTTGCGTCAGGCGTTCCGCAGCCTCCGCCTGTCCGCCCCGTCGCGTTGATCTGAACCCCCTCCGCACGACCATGACCCCGCCCGCCGGCTCAAGCTGCGCGGACCTGAGAGGGGATACTTCAATGAGAACGCTCAACATCGCGCTGGCGGCCGCTATCGGCTCGCTGGCCCTGGCCGGGGCCGCGCAAGCGGCCGACGAAGAAAAGCCGGTCGCCGTCGCCTTCAACATCGGCGCGAACAACAACTACGAGTTCCGCGGCATCAGCCAGACCGACAACGATCCGTCGGTTTTCGGCGGCGTCGATCTGACGATCATGAAGATCGGCTACGCCGGCACCTGGCTGTCGAACGTCGACTTCGGCAACGGCACCGACTTCGAATACGACATCTATGCCGGCATCAAGCCGACGGTCGGCCCGGCCACGCTGGACCTGGGCGTGATCCGCTACGGCTACTCGGGTTCGCCCAAGGGTTCGCACCAGGACTACTGGGAGTTCAAGGCCGCGGGCTCGGTCCCGGCCGGCCCCGTGACCCTGGGCGTGGCCGCCTATTACTCGCCGGAGTTCTTCGGCAAGACCGGCGACGCCGTCTACTACGAGGCCAACGCGGCCGCATCGATCCCGAACACCAAGTTCTCCGTGTCCGGCGCGCTGGGCTATCAGCAGGTCAAGGGTCCGGCGGACTACACGACCTGGAACGCGGGCGTCGGCTATGCGCTCACCGATCACATCGGCCTGGACCTACGCTACTGGGACACCGACAAGCACAGCTTCGGCAAAATCTACAAGTCGCGCGCCGTGGCGAGCATCAAGCTGATCTGGTAGTCGGATCACTTGGATACTGTGGGCCGCCGTAACAGCGGCGGCCCTTTTCACAGACCCGCCACGTTAACCTGGGCCTAATCCTCAGCCTGGATATGGTAAAGCTTGGCCGACGGCCGAGTCTTGAGAGGACAGCCCATGAAGAAGCTTCAGCTTGCGATGGCCTGCGCCATCGGATCGCTCGCCCTGGCCGGCGCAGCGCACGCGGAAGACTCCTTCAGCATCGCTTTCAACGTCGGGGCCAACACCGACTACGTCTTCCGGGGCGTGAGCCAGACCGACCAGGATCCGTCGGTCTACGGCGGCGCGGACGCCAGCTTCGCCGGCATCGGCTACGCCGGGGTCTGGGTGTCCAACGTCGACTTCGGGAACGGCACCGACGCCGAGTTCGACATCTACGGCGGCATCAAGCCGACCGTGGGCCCGGTCAGCTTCGACATCGGCATCCTGTACTACGGCTACATCGACCAGCCGACGGGCAGCCACGAGGACTATTTCGAGGGCAAGATCACCGCCTCGGTCCCCGCCGGTCCGGCCACCCTGGGCGCGGCGTTCTTCTATTCGCCGGAGTTCTTCGGCAAGACGGGCGACGCCACCTACTACGAGATCAACGGCGCGCTGCCGCTGGGTGATTCGAAGTTCAGTGTGTCCGGCGCCCTGGGCTACCAGCAGGTGAAGGGGCCGGCCGACTACACGACCTGGAACCTCGGCATCGGCTACGCCGTCAACGACCACATCGGGATCGACGTCCGCTACCACGACACCGACGAGCACGGGTTCGGCAACATCTACGACAGCCGCGTCGTCGCCGGGCTCAAGGTGACCTGGTAGGACACCGAACGTTAGCCAACGCCCGCTACGAGATCGCTGCGGTCCCGGGACGGCTTTTCCGTTGCGCCCCAGGGTCCATGTTCTAGTTTCGCCCTGCCCCGGCGGCTGATTTCTGACCGCAAAGGGGTGTTTTTCCGCGGAAAAACTCCGCCCGTCTAAGTTTTGCTGGTCGCGGGTTCGCCCGGGCCTATGATTGGGAATCACAGACGTGAGCGGAGTACGGCGCATGGAGCGGATGGCCGTCCGGGCCCAGACCGTCGTCTTCGACGTTCTGCTCGCCGCCTTCGCGTTCAGCCTCGCTTTCTTCGTCGCCCCGACCCAGCCCGAGCTGGGCTTCGGCCAAGCTGGTGCGCTGGGCTTCTTCCAACTGGCGGCGCTCTACGCCGCGATCGCCGGGGTGTTCGCCCTGATCTTCCGGCGCGAACTGTCGCCCTGGCGCTACGTGTCGATCCCCGACGCCCTGGTGCTGGCCCGCTCGGCCCTGCTGACGGTGGGGGTCTTCCTGCTGGCGGTGTTCGTGCTGGACCGGGCCAAGGGCCTGCCGCGCTCGACGCTGGTGATGGCGCCCCTGTTCCAGATGGTGGCTTGCATGGGCGTGCGGATCCTGCGCCGCGCCCTCTTCGAACGCGCCCTGGAGAGCTTCTCGCCGGTCAAAAGCCTGCACGACCGCGGCCAGGCGCCGTCGCTGTTGCTGATCGGGCCCCCGTCACTGGCCGACACCTACCTGCGCGACGTCGCCCGCAGCCACGACCACTCGTTCGCCCCCGTGGGCATCGTCGGCACCGACCGGCGCGACGTCGGCCAGCAGGTGCGCGGTGTCTGCATCATTGAGGCGATCGACCGCCTCGACGAGGCCCTGACCGACCTGCGCCGCTGGAACCGCTATCCGCGGGCGATCCTGTTCCTGGAGGAGCCGGGCAAGCTGAAGGGCTTGACCGCGGACCTGCTGGGCCAGCTGAAGAACGACGGCATCCGCCTGCTGCGCCTGCCGTCCATCGTGGAACTGCCGCAGCATGAGGGGCTGACCCTGATGCCGATGCGCGACATCCGCATCGAGGAGCTGCTGGCCCGCGAGCCCATCGAGCTGGACCGCGGCGCGGTGGGCCGGCTGATCCGCGGCCAGCGGGTGCTGATCACCGGGGCTGGTGGCTCGATCGGCTCGGAGCTGTGCCGACAGGTGGCCACGTTCGGCTGCAGCCAGCTCATCCTGCTCGACTATTCCGAGACCGCCCTCTTCGAGATCGAGCGCGAGATGCGCGAGACCTTCCCGCACATCGGCCTGAAGTCGGTGCTGTGCGATGTCCGCAACGCCGGCCGCCTGACCGGCGCCTTCGAGCGCGAGCGGCCGGACCTGGTCTTCCACGCCGCGGCCCTGAAGCACGTGTCGATGGTCGAACGGAACCCGATCGAGGGCGTGCTCACCAACATCATCGGCACCTGGAACGTCTGCGAGGCCGCCAAGGCCTGCGGCGCGGGCCAGATGGTGCTGATCTCCACCGACAAGGCGGTCGATCCCTCCAACGTCATGGGCGCCACCAAGCGGATGGCCGAGGCGGTGGTGCAGGCGCAGCAGACCACCAATGAGACCGACACCCGCTTCTCCGCCGTTCGTTTCGGCAACGTGCTGGGCTCGTCCGGGTCGGTCGTGCCGATCTTCAAGTCGCAGATCGAGCGCGGCGGTCCCGTGACCGTGACGCACCCGGAGATGACCCGCTTCTTCATGACCATCCCGGAGGCGGCGCAGCTGGTGCTGCACGCCACGGCGACCTGCCACGAGGATGCGCGCCGCGACTCGCGGCTGTTCCTGCTGGAGATGGGCGAGCCGGTCAGCATCATGGACCTAGCGCGCCAGATGATCGCCCTGTCGGGCGGTGTGGCTGGCCGCGACATCGAGATCGAGATCACCGGCCTCCGCCCCGGCGAGAAGCTCACCGAGGCGCTGCTGGACGAGACCGAGACCTCGCTGCAGGTCGCGCCCAAGGTGCTGGAGGTGGTCACCAGCTCCGCGCTGCGCGTCACGTCGGGCCACCTGGAAGACCTCGCCGCCATCGTCGAGACCGGCGACGTCGAGGCGGTCCGCCAGGCGCTCTTCGACCTTGTGGCCCAGGTCCGCGGCGAGAAGCCCGGCACGGCGCCCAACCTGCGGGTCATCGCCGGCGGCTGAGCCTGCTCAGAGCCTCTGATACGACAAAGGCCGCGGTGATCCCGCGGCCTTTGCGTTTGGGCGTTGGCGGATGGAGGCCTACTCGGCGGCCACGATCCGCTCCGGCGCCTCGGCCTTTTCCAGGCGGGACAGCAGCGCGCGGTACTCTTCCCACAGGCCTTCCGGCATCCGGTCGCCGAAGCCCTCGTAGAACTCGGGAATCAGCGCGGCTTCCTTGGCCCAGATGGCCGGGTCGACGGTCAGCAGCAGGTTCAGGGCCGCGTCGCTCAGGCCCAGGCCCGCAGTGTCCAGGCTGGCGCGGGAGGGAACCCGGCCGATAGGCGTGTCCACGGCGTCGGCCTTGCCGTCCAGTCGCTCGAAGATCCACTTCAGGACGCGGCTGTTCTCGCCGTAGCCCGGCCAGACGAACTTGCCGCGCTCGTCCTTGCGGAACCAGTTCACGAAGAAGATGCGCGGCAGCTTCGCCGCGTCGTTGGCCTCGCCCATCTTCAGCCAGTGGCCGAAGTAGTCGCCCATGTTGTAGCCGCAGAACGGCAGCATCGCGAA
>CBHTUE010000248.1:0-7137 GCA_966096115.1 uncultured Phenylobacterium sp. | reverse complement strand
GATGGTGAGCGAGGAGCTGGCGCTGTACCAGGCGGCGTAGCGCCCGCGCGCAGAGCGGGGACGGCGCGGCGGCGGGCGTATTGACCGCGCCGTCCTCCCGCGGGACTTAAGGCTCCGCCTTGCGCCGGAGACCGACCGCCTTGCCCGCCCCGATCAAGATCGCCATCGCCGGCGCGTTGGGCCGGATGGGCCAGGTGATGATCCGCGCCGTGGAGGCCGACCCGGGCCTGGCGCTCGTGGCCCGGTTCGACCGGCCCGACGCCGAGGGCGAGGGCCTGGTCACGCTCGCCGAGGCGCTAGCCGCCGCGGACGTGGTGATCGACTTCACCCTGCCCGCCGCCTCGGTCGTGCTGGCCGACCAGTGCGCCGAGGCCGGCGTGCGCATGGTGGTGGGGCCCACCGGCTTCAGCGACGAGCAGATCGCCCGCATCCGCAAGGCGGCCGAGAAGGTCGCCATCGTGCGGGCCGGCAACTTCTCGCTGGGCCTCAACATCCTTATGGGCTTCGTCGCCCAGGCGGCCCGGGCGCTGCCGGCCGACGCCTACGACATCGAGATCTTCGAGGCCCACCACCGCCACAAAGTCGACGCGCCGTCGGGCGCCGCCCTGATGCTGGGCGAGGCGGCCGCCAAAGGGCGGGGCGTGGCGCTGAAGGATGTGGCGCGGCGCGCCCGCGACGGGATCACCGGGGCGCGACCCATGGGCGAGATCGGCTTCTCCGTGCTGCGCGGTGGCGGCATCGTCGGCGACCACAGCGTCACCTTCGCCGCCGAGGAGGAGATCCTGACGCTCAGCCACTCCGGGCGCGACCGGGGCCTGTTCGCCCGCGGCGCGATCGCCGCCGCCCACTGGGTCGCCGCCAGGCCGCCCGCCGAGTACAACATGCAGGACGTGCTGGGCTTTTCGAAATGAACGAGCTGCTCGACCAGGACGCCACCGCTCAGCTGGCCGCCCTGGCGAGCAACCGGGTGACGGCGGTCGAGCTGCTGAAGGCGTCGCTGGCGCGGCACGCCGAGACCCACGCCGACCTGAACGCCGTGGTCGCCGCCGACCCGGAGCGGGCCCTGGAGCGGGCCTTCGCCGCCGACGATGCCCGGGCCCGCGGCGAGGCCGGGCCGCTGGCCGGCCTGCCGATGACCATCAAGGACAGCCTGGACGTGGCCGGCATGGCCGCCTCGTCCGGCCTGCCGGAGTACCGCCGGCGCATGGTCGAGGACGCCGCGTCGGTCGCCAACGCCCGGCGCGCCGGGGCGGTGATCTGGGGCAAGACCAATGTGCCGGTGCTCACCGCCGACTGGCAGAGCGCCAACAAGCTCTATGGGACCAGCAACAACCCCTGGGACCTCACCCGTACCCCCGGCGGGTCGTCGGGCGGCGCGGCCGCCGCGCTGGCGGCCCGGGTGACGGCGCTGGAGATCGGCTCGGACATCGGCGGCTCGCTCCGGGTTCCGGCGAACTTCTGCGGCGTGTTCAGCCACAAGCCCACCTGGGGCGCGGTCTCCCAGCGCGGCCACGTACCGCCCCGCCCGGGGTCGTATGCGGAACGCGACCTCAACGTGATCGGTCCGATGGCGCGCTCGGCGCGGGACCTGCGGCTGCTGCTGTCGGTGCTGGCCAGCGGCCCGATCGCGCCGAAGGCCCCGCCGGCCGCCCTGGCCGAGACCCGCATCGGCCTGTGGCTGGACGATCCTTTGTGTCCGCTGGACCCGCAGGTGCGCACAGCGATCGAGGCGCTGGCCAACGACCTGCGCGCCGCCGGCGCCGAGGTGGAGCTGATCCAGAGCCCGGTCGACATGCGCGCCCTGCTGCACGCCTACCAGACCCTTCTGGGCGCGGTGCTGGGCGAGGACCTGCCGGCGGCGGCGATCCGCGGCATGGAATGGATGCGGCCCTTCGCCCGGCGCGCGCTGGACAACGGGGCCGGGCCGCTCTCGCAGGCCGCCATGACCATGGCCTACACTGCCCGCCACCGCGAATGGATGGCCGCCGACGCGGTGCGCGCCCGCCTGCGCCACGAGATCGGTGAGACCTTCGAGCGCTGGCACGTGATCCTGGCCCCGATCGCGCCGGTCCCGGCCTTCCCGCACGATCGCCGTCCGTTCATGCGCCGGACGCTCACGACCTCGGACGGCCAGACCCTGCCCTACGCCTCGATGCTCACCTGGATCAGCCTGGCGACCGCCCTGCACCTGCCGGCCACGGCGATCCCGGCCGGCCAGACGCCGTCGGGCCTGCCGGTCGGCGCGCAGCTGATCGGCCCGCTGGGCGGCGACGGCAAATGCCTGGCCGTCGCCCAGGCCATCGACGAGAACATCCGCGGCTTCACCCCGCCGCTGCTGTGACGAGGGTTCCCGCCATGCTCGGACGTCTCCTGCCCCTCGTGGCCGCGATCGCCCTCACGGGCGCGACCGCCCACGCCGCCCCGGCGCCCACGGTCGTCAAGGTCGAGACCGGACAGCTGCAGGGCGCCGTCACCGACGGCGTGCTGGCGTTCAAGGGTGTGCCCTTCGCCGCCGCGCCGGTGGGCGACCTGCGCTGGCGCCCGCCGCAGGCCGCGCCGGCCTGGACCGGCGTGCGGCCGGCCACGGCGCTCGGGAAGGACTGCCTGCAGGGCCCAATTCCCAACGATCCGGGCCTGGGCACGGACCTCTCCGAGGACTGCCTGTTCCTGAACGTGTGGCGGCCGGCCGAGGCGACCGCGAAGAAGCTGCCGGTGATGGTCTGGATCTATGGCGGCGGCCTGGTGAACGGCGGCACGCAGCCGGCGATCTACCAGGGCGACCGGTTCGCCAAGCAAGGTGTCGTCTTCGTCTCGATCAACTACCGCCTGGGCCGCTTCGGGTTCTTCGCGTTCCCGTCGCTCAGCGCCGAGCATCCGGACGAGCTGAAGGGCAACTACGCCTTCATGGACCAGATCGCGGCGCTGAAGTGGGTCCAGCGCAACATTGCCGCGTTCGGAGGCGACCCGGCCAACGTCACGGTCTTCGGCGAAAGCGCCGGCGGCTTCTCGGTGCACACGCTGCTGGCCTCGCCCCTGGGCAAGGGCCTGTTCCACCGGGCCATCGTCGAGTCCGGCGGCGGGCGCGAGCAGCTGGGCGCAGCTCCGCCCCTGCCGGCCGCCGAGGCGATCGGCGTCGCGTTCGCGAAGTCACAGGGGATCGAGGCCGCCGACGCTGCGGCCCTGGCCAAACTGCGCGCCCTGCCGGCCGACAGGGTGACCGGCGGCCTGTCGATGCGCACGTTCCTGACGCTCAACCCGGTCACCTATTCCGGGCCGATCACCGACGGGAAGCTCATCGTCGAGCCGCCCGGCGCCGCCTACAAGGCCGGCCGGATGGTCAAGGTCCCGGTCATCTTCGGCGCCAACACCGCCGACATCGGCCTCAACTTCTCGCCGACGCTGGACGGGGTCATGGCGCCCTTCGGCGAGCGCAAGGCTGCGGCCCTGGCGGCCTATGACCCGCAGGGCAGCGGCAACCTCCTGGCCGTCCGCTCCCGCGTGGGCATGGACCAGATGATGCTGGAGCCGGCCCGCTTCGCCGCCGGCGCCTTTGCGGCCCAAGGCGCGCCGGCCTACGAGTTCCGCTTCGACTATGTGGGCTCGGCCCTGCAGCCCTACCTCAAGACCGGCGCGCCGCACGCCTCGGAGATCCCCTACGTCTTCGACACCTATCGCGCGCCCTACATCGCCATGGTCTCGCCCGCGCGTTCCGGCGAGGCCAGCGCCGCGGACCTGAAGATGGCCCAGACAATCCAGGGCTACTGGCTGAACTTCGCCAGGACCGGCGATCCGAACGGCGCCGGCCTGCCCCCCTGGCCGCGCTATGACGCCAAGGCCGACCAACTGATGCTGTTCCGCGGCGACGGCGTGGTCGCCGCCACGGCGGACCCGCTGAAGACGCGCCTGGACCTGACGGCGGCCATCCAGCGGTAACCGGCCCTGGCGCTCGACGCCGGGTTCGTTGCATCATCTACCGGGGGACTGGGAGAATAGCGTAGTGTCCGAACCGACGAGCGCCGCGGAGCCGGCACCCATCACCCGCGGCCAGATCACCGCGGCCGTCATGGGCAATGCGCTGGAGTTCTACGACTTCACCACCTACGCCCTGTTCGCGGTGCAGATCGGCCACACGTTCTTCCCGACCCATTCGGCCTTCGAGAACCTGATGCTGGCCCTGATGACGTTCGGGGTGGGCTTCGTCGGCCGCCCTGTCGGCGCCATCGTCCTGGGCCGGTTCGGCGACCGGGTTGGACGCCGGCCCGCCATGCTGGTCAGCTTCGGCCTGATGGGCCTGGGCCTGGTGGGCCTGGTGCTCACGCCCTCCTACGCCGCGATCGGCTGGGCGGCGCCGGTCCTGCTGCTGCTGTTCCGGCTGATCCAGGGCTTCGCGCTGGGCGGAGAGGTTGGGCCCACCACGGCCTTCCTGATCGAGGCCGCGCCGCTCGAAAAACGCGGCCTGATCGGTGCGTGGCAGAGCGCCAGCCAGGCGGTGGCTTCGCTGGTGGGCGCGGTCGTGGCGCTGCTGATGGCCGCCGCGCTGACCGAAACCCAGATGGAAACCTATGGCTGGCGGATCGCCTTCGGGCTGGGGGCCGTTGTCCTGCCGTTCGGGCTGTTCCTGCGGCGCAATCTGCCGGAGACCCTGCATCGCGAGGAGGCGGCCCAGCCGATCCATCCGACCGGCGACGGCGCCATGATCCACGCGCGTCCGCTGCTGCTGGGCCTGGGCATGATCATGAGCTTCACGACCTCGACCTACGTGCTGCTCTACATGACGACCTACGCCTCGCAGACCCTGCACATGACGGCGAAGGACTCGTTCTGGCCGTCGGTCGCCAATGGCGCCTGCGGGCTGGTGTTCGCCCTGCTGGGCGGCGCGCTCTCCGACCGCTACGGCCGCAAGCCGGTGATGATCACCGCGCGCAGCCTGTTCCTGCTGGCGATCTATCCGGCGTTCCTGCTGATGGTGCGCAACCATGACCTCGTAACCCTGATCGTGGCGACCGCGGTGTTGAGCGCGCTCAGCTCGACCAGCGTCGGCGTCGCACTCGTCGCGCTGACCGAGTCCCTGCGCAAGGACGTGCGCTCGACGGGAATGGCCATCGTCTACGCCGTGGGCGTCGCGGTGTTCGGCGGCATCGTGCAGCCCGTCGTCACCTGGGTCATCAAGGCCACGGGCGATCCTATGTCGCCGGCCTGGTACCTGATGGGCGCCGCCGCGGTGGGCGTCACCGCCATGGCCTTCATGCCCGAGACCACGCCGGTCAGGATCACCGGCGCAAAGGCGCTGATCGAGACGGCCTAGGGTCTGGCGACCGCGGTCAGGCCCCCAACAGGCGCCGCACGCGCCGGACCGCCCGGCGCGCCAGGCTGGGCGCCGGCGGCGGCGCGGAGACGGCGGCCGGATGCACAGGCGCCGCCACCGCGGGATCCGCCTGGGGCGTGGCGAGGTCCATGAAGGCGTCCGGCGTCGGCACGCCGCAGATGCGGTTCGCCATCGCCTCGCCGGTGCGGATGTCCGTCAGTTGCCGCCGGAACGCGATCTGGCCCGCGAACGGCGCGCTGGCGAGCGGTGTCCAGTAGGCGCAGTCCTCGAACATGTAGTGCGTCACCTGGCTGTGGCGGCTCTTCGTCCGGTCAGTGTGCGGCGCGCCGCCGTGGTGCAGGCCGGCCGCCCAGATCAGCGCCTGGCCCTTCTTCGGATGGAATCGCACGGGCTCCACCCCGGCCGCCTCCCGCTGCCGGTTCCACACCGGCAGGTACATCTCCAGCCGCTCGTCGATCTTGTTGGCTGGCGGGCCGGGCCGGCCGATGTGCTCGTTCAGATAGACCGGCCAGCGGTGGCTGCCCGGATAGTAGATCAGTGGCCCCGCCCCCTCGGCGATGTCCTCCAACGCCAGCCAGACGCCGCACATGAAGTTCTGCGGCATGGAGGCGAAGTGGATCAGGTCGATGTGCGCCGCCTGCTGCGAGCCGATGGCGAAGTTGAGCGTCTGGAAGGGGAAGGCGCGGCGGCCGTAGATGCGGCTGAGGAGCTCGGCGACCTGGGCGTTGGCGGCGATGCGCCGGACGCTGTCGTTGCGGGTCCAGGCGTCGCCCACGCGGTCCAGCTCGTCCACCCGGCCGGCCCGCCAGTCGTCCCAGGCCAGGGGCGCGAACAGGGTGCGGTCGATGTCCGCCGCCAGGGCGTCGAGGTCCGGTTCCGGGAAGTCGAATACCGCGAAGCCGTCGCGGTGGAGGTCGGTGGCGATCCGGCGGGTCTCGTCGTCCCAGCCGGCGACGGCCAGCACCTCTTGGAAGAACGGGCTCTCCACGAGCGGCACGCCCGGCAGCAGATCAAGGACAGACGTCATGGGATACGCAACTCGAGTTGAACCTATCGCCCCCCGGTCGAGCCGAATCCTCCCACGCCGCGGGCGGTGTCGTCCAGACTGTCCACCTCGGTCCAGCGCGCCTGCACCACGGGGGCGACAACCAGCTGGGCGATGCGGTCGCCGCGGCGGATCGTGAAGTCCTCCGGGCCGTGGTTGATCAGGATCACCTTCACCTCGCCCCGGTAGTCGGCGTCCACCGTGCCAGGAGAATTGAGGCAGGTGATTCCGGACTTGAACGCCAGGCCCGAGCGTGGCCGCACCTGGCCCTCGAAGCCCTCCGGCAGGGCGAAGGCCAAGCCGGTCGGCACAGGAAACCGATCGCCCGGGCGCAACACCAGGGGCTCGTCCTCCGGGACCGCCGCGCGCAGGTCCATGCCGGCCGCCTGGGCCGTCTCGTAGGCGGGCAGCGGGATGCCCTGGCCGTGCGGCAGGCGGGTGATCGGGACGGTCGGGCCGGTCACTGGAACTCCTGAGCGATGCGCTGGGCGAGCCTGCGGGCCACCTCGCCCTTCGCCATGCGCTCCCATCGCTCGATTCCGCCCTTGGAGACTATGGCCACGGCGTTGTCGTCGCCGCCCATGGTGCCGGCCACGCTGACGTCGTTGGCGACGATCCAGTCGCAGCCCTTGCGGGCCAGCTTGGCCGCGGCGTGGGCCTCCACATCGTCGGTCTCGGCGGCGAAGCCCACGACCAGCGTGGGCCGCGCCTTGGCCTTCGACAGGGTCGCCAGGATGTCCGGGTTCTCCACCAGCAAGATCGCCGG
>CBHTUE010000247.1:0-7168 GCA_966096115.1 uncultured Phenylobacterium sp. | reverse complement strand
GGCAGGCCGTTGGCGTTGGCGAAATGGGTGTTCTGCATGCCCAGTTCCTGGGCGCGCAGGGTCATCAGGGCGGCGAAGCGCTGCTCGGTGCCGCCCAGCTTCTCGGCCATGGCGACCGCGGCGTCATTGGCCGAGAGGGTGCACATGGCCTGGATGGCCTCGGCCACCGTGATCGTATCGCCCGGACGGATGCCCAGCTTGGTCGGCGCCTGCGCCGCGGCGTGGGGCGAGAACACCACCTGGTCGTCCAGGCTGATCTTGCCGGCCGAGAGCGCCTCGAACGTGAGGTACAGCGTCATCACCTTGGTGATCGACGCGGGATACCGCGGCGCGTCCGCGCGTTTGGCGTACAGCACCTCACCCGAGCGGGCGTCCACGACGATGGACGCGTATTTCGACGAGGTCTGCGACAGCAGTTGGAAGTACGGGACCTGCGCCATGGCCGGTGCGGCGGCCATACTGAGGGTCGTGGCCAGGGCCAGAGCAATCGAAAGCCACAGGCGGCGAGCGTGCTGGATCATGCTTCGTCCGTCGAATCAACGCGTTGAGATGGCAACAATTCGCCATCCAGGAGAGTCGGTAGCATGCCCCGCCGACCCTTTCATGAGAGTAAACAAGGATTGAACGAGAACAATTGTCGCGGCGCCTGATGGATCGGCGCCACGCGGGGAGCCTTACAGGGCTATGACGCTTATGTTGCAGTGCACAAAAAGTCGTTGACTGCTGCACTGCAACATGAGAGAACCCGGTTCGTGATCCCAGGGCATTGCGCCCTCCCGAACAATCTGTCCCGTCCCAATCAGGAGCCGTCCCATGGCCACCGCCGCCGAAGCCACCAAGTCCACCGTCGAGCAATTCACCGCCGCCTCCAACGTCGCCTTCAAGGAAGGCGTCGAGAAGTCCCTGGCCGCGCTGAACGAAGCCAACGCCCATTCCAAGAAGAACCTGGAAGCGCTCGTCGCCTCGACGACCGCCGCCACCAAGGGCGCGGAAGCCCTGGGCGCCCAGGCGATGGCCTTCTCCAAGGCCGTCTTCGACACCAACGTGACGGCCGCCAAGTCGCTGGCCCGCGCCAAGAGCGTGCAGGAAGTGGTCGAACTGCAGACCGCCTTCGCCAAGTCGGCCCTGGAAACCTACATGGCCGAGTTCACCAAGATGTCGGACACCGTGTCCGCCTCGGTGAAGGAATCCATGAAGCCGATCAACGAGCGCGTCACCGCGACCGTCGAGAAGTTCCAGGCCGTCCGCTAAGACCTCGGAGTATCGAGGCCGGAAGCCCGGCGCTGAGTAGCGCCGGGCTTTTCCGTCAGTCGCGTAAGCGTAAGCGTTCTCCCGAGTAAGCGTATCTAGGGGCCGGTCCTTCGGGGCCGGCCTCTTTTTCTTTGCGCTGCCGGGCGCTAGACGTTCGGCCATGAGCCAAGTCGAAGACCGCCTCGCCGCCGCCGGCATCACGCTACCCACGCCCAACGCCCCGGTGGCCAACTACGTGCCGTTCGTACGCGCCGGCGATCTCGTCCACATCTCCGGACAGGTCTCCGTCGACGCCGCGGGCGGCGTGCGCGGGACCGTCGGCGTCGACGTCGATCCCGAGACCGCCAATCGCGCCGCTCGCATCTGCGGCATCAACCTGCTGGCCCAGATGAAGGCCGCCTGCGACGGCGACCTGGACCGCGTGGTGCGCGTCGTGAAGCTGGGCGGCTTCGTGCAGGCCGGGCCGGAGTTCTTCGCCATCCCGCAGGTCGTCAACGGCGCGTCCGACGTGATGGTCGAGGCGTTCGGCGACGCCGGGCGGCACGCCCGCTCGGCCGTGGGCGTCTACCGCCTGCCGCTGGGCTTCGCGGTCGAAGTCGACGCCGTGGTCCAGATCAAGTGAAGCCGCTCCCAGCGAAGCAAGGCTTCGGCCAGGCCTGGGAGCTCCTCTTCCACCCGCCGATCGCGCACCGGGGGCTGTGGCGCCCCGACGGGCCGCCGGAGAACTCGCTGGGCGCCTTCCAGGCCGCCGGCGCCGCCGGCTACGGCATCGAACTGGACGTGCAGCTGTCGGCGGACGGCGAGGCGATGGTCTTCCACGACGACAAGCTGGCCCGGATGACCGGCGCCGAGGGCAGGCTGCGCGACCGCACCGCCGCGGACCTCGCCGAGCTGCGCCTGGCCGGCGCCGACGAGAAGATCCCGACCCTGCTCGAGACCCTGGCTGTGGTCGGCCACCGGGCCATGGTCCACATCGAGCTCAAGACGCCCTACGGCGAGGTCGGGCCGCTGGAGCGGCGGGTGCACGAGGTGATCGCCGACCACCACGGCCCGCTGTGTGTGATCGGCTTCAACCCCTACAGCCACGCCTGGTTCGCCCAGCACTATCCCGGCGTGCTGCGCGGCCTGGACAGCTATTCCTACGACAAGGCGCCGCAGATGGCGGAGGCCCAGCGCAAGAGCTTCGCGGCCCTGGAGCACGTGGAGATCGCCCGGCCGCACTTCCTGGCGCTCGGCCTCGACATGCTGCCCAGCGCCAAGGCCGCCAGGCTGCGCGAGGCGGGCATGCCGGTGGTGGCCTGGACGGTGCGCGAGCCCGCCCAGTGGGACGCCATCAAGGACGGCTGCGACAACCTGATCTTCGAAGGCTTCGCCCCCGGCGTGGACGGGCGGGCGTGAGCCTGAAGCCGGCGGTCCGTGTCGCCCGCCGCATTTCCGAGATCGGACGCGAGGACTGGGACGCCTGCGCGCTGAACCCCGCCTATGACGGCAACCCCTTCATCCGCTACGACTTCCTGCACGCCGCGGAAGAGGCGGGCTGTGCGGTGGAGCGCACGGGTTGGGGCCCGCAGCACCTGGCGATCGAAGACGAGGCCGGGCGCGTCGGCGCGGTGATGCCGCTCTACCTGAAGAGCCACAGCCAGGGGGAGTACATCTTCGACCACGCCTGGGCCGACGCCTACGAGCGGGCAGGGGGCCAGTACTATCCGAAGCTGCTCTCCGCCGCGCCGTTCACCCCGGCCACCGGTGCGCGGCTGCTGGCGCGGCCGGACGTGGACCAGGAAGAGGCTCGGCGGCTGCTGCTGGGCGGCGCGCTGACGCTCTGCGAGCGCTACGGCGCCTCGGGCCTGAACCTCAATTTCGTCACCGAACCTGAGTGGCGCTGGATGGGCGAGCAGGGGCTGGGGCGGCGCGAGGGCCAGCAATACCACTGGCTGAACCGCGGCTATGCCGACTTCGAGGCCTTCCTGGGCGACCTGTCGTCCGGCCGGCGCAAGACCATCCGCCGCGAGCGCCGCGACGCCCAGGCGCAGGTCGAGATCCATTGCATCACCGGCGCCGAGCTCAGCGAAGATCACTGGGACGCCTTCTTCCGCTTCTACATGGACACCGGCTCGCGCAAGTGGGGCCGGCCCTACCTGACGCGGAAGTTCTTCTCGCTGCTGGGCGAGCGGATGGCCGACCGGGTGCTGCTGGTGATGGCGCGGCGGGAGGGCAGGTGGATTGCCGGCGCGCTGAACCTGATCGGCGACGACTGTCTCTACGGCCGCAACTGGGGCTGCATCGAGGACATCCCGTTCCTGCACTTCGAGCTTTGCTACTATCAGGCCATCGAGTGGGCGATCAGCCACGGACTCCCGCGCGTGGAGGCCGGCGCCCAGGGCCAGCACAAGATTGCCCGCGGCTACCTGCCCAAGCCGGTGTTCTCCGCCCACTACATCGCGCATGAGGGCCTGCGCGCGGCGGTCGAACGCTTCCTCGAGCAGGAGCGGGCCGGGGTGGAGCGCGAGATGGAGTGGCTGGAGGAAGAGTATTCGCCGTTCCGTCAAGGCTAGGCCAGGAACGAAGAAGGCCGCCCGGAGGCGGCCTTCGACGTACGCTTACTGACTGGAGCTTGTTTCAGGCGGTGATCGCGCGGCGGCGACGGAGCGTCGCGCCGGCCAGGCCGAAGCCCGCGATCATCATCGCCCAGGTCGCCGGCTCCGGAACGCCGCCGCCATTGAAGGTGGCGTCGAGGCGGGCGTTGCCGGCGTTGAAGAAGTAGTTCCAGCTGGTGTCGTGCGGGCCGTGGCCGGCGCCGCTCTCGTTGTTCCAGACAAAGTAGTTGAAGTAGTCGCCCGGCAGGCTCTCCACGCAGGGGCCGTCGCAGCCGCCAACGACCACGCCGTCGCCGCCCAGCGGCATCGTGGTCGTGTGTTGACCATCGTGGTCGAGGCCGAAGACGCTGAGGTAGGCCACGTAAAGCTTGCCGGCCTGCACGTTGACGTTCGGCGAGAAGGTGTAGGCGCCGGCGTGGTCGGCGTTGACCGCGGCGCTTTCGAACAGGGTGTTGCTGGCGCCGAAGCCGAGGTCGAAGCCGTCGGTCCCGTTCCACTCGGCGATGCCGCCGTACAGTTGGCCGCCGATGGCGCCGTTCAGGTACATCGTGAAGCTGGTCAGCGGACCGTTTTCCGGAGCGGTGAACACCTCGCCGTAGGTCTGGCTGTCGGAATAGCCGAAGGAGCCGATCGAACCGCTCACCGGAGCGTTCGAGATCGTCGTCGCCTGGGCGGCCATCGCAGCGGCCGTCATGGCGAGCGCGGCCGCGCCGGCCGCGAGAAGTTTAATCGTGCGCATAGAACCCCCAAAGTCAGCGCCGAGCCGTGCGAGCGGCGGTTTCAGTTAAGCGAATATGAATTCTGCGGCCGCCTTGGCAACAGCCTTCTCTCTGGACGGGAATATTAACCATGAGACTTACGACCGTTCCCAGGCACGTTGCAGGAGCGCGTCGATGGATGCGTCAATCTGTTCTGGCGAAGTCAGCAACATCTGACCTTTCAACCGGTCGCCCCAGCTCTCGCTCTTGCCGCGCGGCTGCAGCCGCGAATCGGTGTCGGGGGTGACGGCGAAGCCCACCATGGCGTGGCCGCCCTTCACCGGCCGGGCCGCCGCCATCTGCACCTTGCGGGAGAAGGCGGTGTAGCCCTTGCGCTGGCCGGTGGTCATTTCCGGCAGCTTCGCGACCGCGGCCTCCAACGCCTCGAGGATCGCCTCCGACGCCGGGTCCTTCCACAGCGCCGCGCGCAGGGTCGCGGCGTCGTCCCAGCCCACCTCGGACGGGAAGGCCACCGACAGCACGTGGGCGGCGCGGTTGACCCCCAGGCCGTGATGCTCGCGCAGCCAGTCGGCGCGCGCCCTGGGTTTGTCATGCGGGCAGGTCTTCGCGATCGCCACCCAGGCGTCCAGCGTCTTGCCGGTGTCGCGCTCCAGGCTGGCCTCCACCGAGGCGAACCACTTCTTCTGGCGTTCCGTCAGGCCCGGGGTGTCCGCCACCGTCCGCTCGCCACTCGCGCCCATCGTTCCGCCCTTGCCCGCGATTTGATACGAGGTCTCCACGACCTCAGGAGTGCGCCATGAGCTTGGACGGGACCTACGACGCCGACAACATCTTCGCGAAGATCCTGCGGGGGGACATGCCGTCGGTGCGGGTGTTCGAGGACAGCCACGTACTGGCCTTCATGGACGTGTTCCCACAATCGAAGGGCCACACCCTGGTGATCCCCAAGCACTCGACGGCGCGCAACTTCCTGGAGGAGGCGCCCGAGATTATCGGGCCGCTGATGCTGGGGGTGCAGCGGGTCGCCCGGGCCGTGCGCGCCGCGCTGCAGCCGGACGGGATCGTCGTGACCCAGTTCAACGGCCAGGCCTCGGGCCAGACCGTCTACCACCTGCACTTCCACATCATCCCGCGCTGGGAAGGCGTGCCGCTGAAGGGCCACGGCGTCGGCGGCATGGCGGACATGGACGAGCTGAAGGCGCTGGCCGAGCAGATCGCGGCGAAGATCAGCTGAAGAGTGTGGCGTCGCCCCGCATATAAACGCTCGTCATCCCCCGGCTTGTCCGGGGGACCCATGCTTCCGCAGCTCCTGGGACCGCAGGTAGTTCGCGCGTCGAGGTCGCGGATCGGCCCGTCCTAACGTGAAGCTGAGGAATGGGTCCCCCGGACAAGCCGGGGGATGACGAGCCTGGGGGATAAGCAAAAGGCCCGGGATCGCTCCCGGGCCCCTGCATTTCCAGCGCGTGGCTAGCCTCAGTCCACCGTTTCCGGCTCTTCCGCCGGGGTTTCGATGACCGGGGCGCCGCGTTCGCGTTCCTCGCCTTCGATCTCGAAGGCCAGCTTGGCGTCCTTGAGCACCACCTTGACGTGGCCGCCCTTGATCAGCTTGCCGAACAGGATCTCGTCGGCGAGCGGCTTCTTGATGTGCTCCTGGATCACCCGGGCCAGCGGCCGGGCGCCGTAGAGTTCGTCGAAGCCGTTCTTGGCCAGCCAGTCGGTGGCTTCGTCCGAGGTCTCGATCGTCACGTGGCGGTCCGCCAGCTGGGCTTCCAGCTGCATGACGAACTTCAGCACCACCTGCTTGATGATCTCGGGCGTCAGCGACTTGAACTGGACGATGGCGTCCAGGCGGTTGCGGAATTCCGGGGTGAACAGGCGCTTCAGGGCCTCGTCCACCTCGTCGTCCGCCTTGCCGCGGCCGAAGCCGATCGAGTTCTTCTGGGCGTCGGAGGCGCCTGCGTTGGTGGTCATGATCAGGACCACGTTGCGGAAATCGATCTTCTTGCCGTTCGAGTCGGTCAGCTGGCCGTGATCCATGACCTGCAGCAGGATGTTGAAGACGTCCGGGTGCGCCTTCTCGATCTCGTCCAGCAGCACCACCGCATGCGGGTGCTGGTCGACGGCGTCGGTCAGCAGGCCGCCCTGGTCGAAGCCGACATAGCCGGGAGGCGCCCCGATCAGGCGGCTGACCGTGTGGCGCTCCATGTACTCGGACATGTCGAACCGCAGGAGCTCGATGCCCAGGGTGGAGGCCAGCTGGCGCGCCGTCTCGGTCTTGCCCGTACCGGTGGGGCCGGAGAACAGGTAGCAGCCGATCGGCTTCTGGGCGTCGCGCAGGCCGGCGCGGGCCATCTTCATGGCCGAGCTCAGTTGGTCCAGCGCGTCTTCCTGGCCGTAGACCGCCCGCTTCAGGTCGGTCTCCAGCTGCTTCAGAGCCTCTGTGTCGGACTTGGAGACCGACTTCGGCGGGATGCGGGCGATCTTGGCGACGACGGCCTCGACCTCCTTTAGGCCGATGATCTTCTTCCGCTTGCCTTCCGGCAGCAGCATCTGCGAGGCGCCGGCCTCGTCGATGATGTCGATCGCCTTGTCCGGCAGCTT
>CBHTUE010000246.1:0-7171 GCA_966096115.1 uncultured Phenylobacterium sp. | reverse complement strand
GAAGCGCCGTCGGTGCAAGGCTTGCGCGGCGCCGCTTGAGTCCATCCTGCGCGCGTCAGCGTCTCTGGGTGGCCGGGACAAGCCCGGCCATGACGTACCAAGATGGAAACTAGTGGCTCCGCGCCGCCGCCGTCTTCGCGCGGATGGGTTTGAACTCCGAGGTCGCGTTCCAGTCGGGCCAGACGGTGGCGTTGGCCAGGTCGCGCCCGGCCTCGAAGGCCAGGGTCACGTCGTCCGCGGCGGCCTGGTAGTTCTGGCCCTCGTCCCAGCGGTCGCAGGTCTGGTGGTAGCAGCGGGCCGTGTAGGCCTCGACCCACTTTTCGCCGGCCTCGCGGCCGCCCTGGACCAGGTCGGCGCCGCCGCTCATGCCCATGAACAGCAGCGTGGGCACGCCGCGTTTGGCCACAGAGAAGTGGTCGGCGCGGTAGAACAGCGCGCGTTCCGGCTTGGGATCCGGCGTCACCGTGCGGCCATGCCGCGCGGCGGCGGCGGCGAGGCCGGCCTCCAGTTCGTTCTGCCCGGCGCCCACCAGCACCACGTCGCGGGCCGGACCGGCCACCTGCAGGACGTCGAAGGTGTAGTTCGCGACCATCTTCGGCAGGTCCGCCCCGTGCGCCTGGGCGTAGTACTCGCTGCCCAGCAGGCCGCGCTCCTCGGCGGTCCAGGCGGCGAACAGGATCGTGCGGTCCGGCGGCGGCCCGGCCTTGAAGGCCCGCGCGGTCTCGATGACCCCCGCCACCCCGACGGCGTCGTCGATGGCCCCCGGCCGGATGGTCTGCCCCTGCGCGTCCGCCGGCCCGAGGCCGTAGGCGTCCCAGTGGGCGGCATAGAGGATGGTCTCGTCCGGCCGCCTGGCGCCGGGCAGCCGGGCCAGCACGTTGTGGCTCTTCAGCGCCTTGAAGCTGTTCCTGTAGTCGGCGGAAAAGCTCGCGCCCTTCAGCTCCACCGGGCGGAAGTCGGCGCCGCGGGCGCGAACCTTCTGGGCCTCGAAGTCCAGGCCGCTGGCCTTGAACAGGTCGACGGCCAGGTCGCGCTGGATCCACCCCTGCAGCAGCAGCTTCTCGGCCGCCGGGTTCTTGCGCACGACGTCGTAGCTCTCGTTGTTCCCGGCGATCACCGTGTTCCAGCCGTAGGCCGCGCCGGCGGTCTCGTGGATGATCAGCATGCCCAGCGCTCCGCGCCGGACCGCCTCCTCGTACTTGTAGACCCAGCGGCCGTAGAAGGTGGCCGCGCGGCCGCCGAACTTGCCGGCGACCGGATCGGTGGAGGTCGCCTCGAAGTCCGGGTCGTTGATCAGGACCAGCGCGATCTTGCCCTTCAGGTCGACGCCCTTGAAGTCGTCCCAGCCGCGCTCGGGGGCGGTGACGCCGTAGCCGACGAACACGATCGGCGCGGCGCGGATGGCGACGCGCTCGACCGGCCGCTGGGTCTCGATGCGCAGGTCGGTCTGTTCGTGCAGCGACTTCACCTGGCCGCCGGCCGCCAGGGTGTAGGTCCCGTCGGGCTGGGTCTGGTAGCGCCACAGGGGCACCTCCTGGGTCCAGCCGCCGTTGTCGCCCGCGGGTTGCAGGCCCAGCGCCTGGAACTGGCGAACGATGTAGTCGACGGTCCTGGCCTCGCCCGGCCCGCCCGGGCCGCGGCCGGCGTAGGGCTCGGAGGCCAGTTCGCGGGTGATGTCGGAGAGCCGCTGGGCGGAGATGTCCTGGGCCTGCGCGGTCGCGCCGAAGAACACGGTTAGGGCGGCGGTAAGGGCCTGACGCATAAGGTTCATGCGGCGACCTATAGTGCTCCGCGCGACACAGGTTTAGTCCCGCGCCACCAAATGGGCGCCTTATGCGTTTGGACTTTCGATGCGGGGCCTTGCGGCCGGTTCGTCGAAAGACGAGATGGGGTGGAACGGCAGGACGGATTCATGAGCGCGAACGACAAGGTGCTGGCGACTGCGGCTGCGGAACTGCGGCGTAACCCGCTGCCCATCGTCCTGATCGGCCTGGGCGCCCTGTGGCTGGCCAGCGAGCAGACCAGGGGCAAGAGCAAGGCGGCGGAGAAGCCGGCCGGCTACTTCGACATCTACGAGGGTTTCGACTCCGACGAGGACGGGCGCGCCCGGCTGGCCGCACGCATGGCGGTGGCGAAGGCCAAGCTCAGCGGCGCGGTCGATGCGGCGCGCGACCAGGCTTCGGCCGTGGCGCGGGCGATCCGCGCGTCCAGCTACCACCGCGCCATGCGCAAGAAGCTGGGCGACGCCGTGGAGGTCGAGACAGTGGCGGCGGCGGGCGTGGGCCTGGTCGTGGGCCTGGCCATCGGTATCGGCCTGATGGCGGGTCGCAGGCGGCGCTAGCCGTGCGCTGCGGGCGGGACCGTTCCCATCCAGGCCACCAGCGCCAGCACGCCGGCGCCTAGCAGGGTTTCCAGCGACAGGGCGACGATGAGCGCCCGCGGCGGCGGTGCGTCGGTCGCTACGGCGCGGTCCAGCGCCGGCGCCAGACGCCAGCGGTTGGCGGCGGCCAGCGCCAGCATCAGCAGGAACAGCACCAGCTTGGCGGCCAGCAGCCGGCCATAGAGGCTGTCGGTGAGGTGGAGGGCCTGGCTCGGGCCCACCAGGAACCAGCTGTTCACCGCGCCGCTCAGCACGATCAGCGCGACGAGCGCCGGGCCGATCGCCGAGAAGTCGCCGAGCGCCCGCGCCGCGTGCGGCGGTTGGCGTACCGTCAGCCAGGCCAGGACGGGCAGCGCGCCCAGCCAGATCATCGCCGCCAGCAGGTGAACCACGTCGGCGCCGAGGTGGACCAGGCCGGCCACGCCGTCATCGGAACCACCGTGGCCGGTCCACGCGAAGGACGCCGCCGCGACGCCGCCCAGGGCGGCCAGCAGGGCGTGCCGCGGCCGGGCCAGCGCTACGCCTGCGGCGACCAGCAGGACTACGCCGCGCACGATGGCCGCGTGGCCGAAGCCGGTGTCCAGTGCGATCGAGGTCCACTGCGTCGCGTCGCCGGCGATCTCCTGCGCCTGGGCGGCCAGCCACAGGCCGACGGCGGCCGCGCCGGCCAGCGCCGCCGCCGCGGTCAGCCCGCGGGGCCAGGCGGCCTCGGACGTGCGGGCCAGCGTCAGGCTGGAGCCGCCCACCACGGCGACGGCCGCGTACTGGGCGGCCCGGGCCAGGACCGCGGCGTCCACCTATTTGACGGTGAAGTTGTAGCTGCCGCTGGACTTGTGGCCGTCGGTCGAGAGCACGTGCCACATCACCATGTAGGCCCCCGGGGTCAGGGCGGCCTTGGGCGTGGCTTCGATGGTGTCACCGGCCACCTTGGCGGACGCCGCCACCGGCGCGCCGGCCACGGTCATCAGGTCGGCGCCCGAGAACTTGGCCTCGAGCTTCTCGCTGAACGTCATGTGCAGCGCCTTGGGCGCGGCGACGGCGGCGTTGGCGGCCGGGTCGGATTTCACAAGGTGGGCGTGGGCCTGGGCGCCGGCGGCGGCGAGGACCAGGGGCAGGGCCAGGGCGCAGGCCGTGGCGAAACGGAAGGTCATGGGCGGTCTCCTAGGGGCGGATGGTGGGGGAGGTCGAATGAACACGGACTGTACGAGACTCAGAACCAGGCCCGCAGGCCCAGCACCAGGCGCGTCTCGCCGGCATCCTCTCCGGCGGCGCGGGCAAAGTCGGCGGTGTCGCCGAACTTTCGTCGATAGTTTACGCCGACGTAGGGCGCGAATTCCGGCGTGACCGCATAGCGGAGCCGCAGGCCGAGCTCCACGTCGGACAGGCCCGATCCCACGCCCGTGGCGCGATCGTCCTGGGCGGCGAGGTTCGCTTCGGCGCGGGGCTCCAGGATCAGCCTCTGGGTCAGCCGCAGGTCGTAGGAGCCTTCGAACCGCGCCGAGAGGTCCCCCTTATCGGACAGGAACAGCCGCCCCTCGACGTCGAACCAGTAGGGCGCCAGGCCCTCGACGCCGAGCACGGCGTAGGTCCGTCGCGGCCGGGGCTGGATGTCCTGGCGCACGCCGCCTTCCAGGTTGAAGTAGGGACCGATCGCGCGCGAATAGAGCGCCTCCACCTCGGCCTCCTCGAGGCGGCTCGAGGCGCCTTCGCCCTCGGATTTCAGGACGAAGCGGTCGATGTCCCCGCCCCAGGATGCGCGCGCGTCCCAGGCGTAGCCGTCGCCGTGGCCCCCGGGCCGGTATTCGGCCTTGTCGATCAGCACCTTGGACCAAGGCATGTGGCCGTGCTCCCCGAACAGCACGGCGCGGGCCGCCGCCATCTCGGCGGGCGGGAAGACCTTGTCGGCCGCGTGGTCCGCCGGCACGGGCGGCGGGGCCTCGCCGGCAGTGGTGTCGGGGACAGCGGCGGCCATGTTGTGACCGGCATGCGGATCCGGGTCGGGCGCCTGCGGCATGACGTGACCGGCGTGCGGATCGGGCGTCGGCGCGGGCGCGGCGGGGGCGGCCATGTGGTGATGGGCGTGCGGGTCGGGGGTTTGGCCCCAGGCCGGGGCCGCCGTCGCGGCGGCGAGGCCAAGCGCGATCAGGATATGGCGGCTCACGCGGCGGCCCCGTCGAGCGGGCGCACGGTGACGACCTTGAACATCCCGGCATGCATGTGCAGCAGCATGTGGCAGTGGAACGCCCAGTCGCCCGGGGCGTCGGCGGTCAGGTCGAAGGTGAGCCTGCCGCCCGGCATGACGTTGACCGTGTGCTTGCGCGGATGATGGCCGTCGTGCCCGTTCACCAGCTCCACGAAGTGGCCGTGCAGGTGGATCGGGTGGTTCATCATGCTGTCGTTGACCAGGGTCACCCGCACCCGCTCGTCGCGGCGGAACGGGATCGGCTTGACCACTTCGCTGAAGGTCTCGCCATCGAAGGCCCACATGAACCGCTCCATGTTGCCGGTCAGATGGATTTCCAGGCTGCGTGACGGCGCACGGGTATCGGGGTTCGGCGCCAACGCCATGAGGTCGGCGTAGACCAGCACCTTGCCCGGCGCCTTGGCCAGGCCCGTGCCCCGGTCGGCCGTCCGGTCGACGGCCATGGGGGCGATCATCTGCACGCCCGGGCCCAGCTTCACGCCGGGCGCGTTGTCCGGGTTGTGCATGGACATGTCCATGTGCATGCCGGCCATGCCGCTCATGTCCATGCCCATGTCGCGCATGCCCAGCACCGGCCGCTCGCGCAGGCCCGGGACCTCGGCGGCCATGCCAGGGCGTGGCGCCAGGGTGGCGCGGGCCATGCCGGAGCTGTCGGCCGCCTCGGCCACCAGGGTGTAGGCGCGATCCTGCGACGGGGTGACAATGACGTCGTAGGTCTCGGCGTTGGCGATCTGGAACTCGTCGACCTCCACCGGCCGCACGTCCTGGCCGTCCGCCTGGACGACGGTCATCTTCAGGCCCGGGATGCGGATGTTGAAGATGGTCATGGCCGCGGCGTTGACGAAGCGCAGCCGCACCCGCTCGCCGGGCTTGAACAGGCCGGTCCAGTTGTCGGCCGGACCGTGGCCGTTCACCAGGTACGTGTAGGTCGAGCCGCTGACGTCGAGGATGTCGGTGGGGTCCATCCGCATGCGGGCCCATTCGGCGCGTTCGCTGAGGCTCTGGTCCTTGCCGGCGAGCAGGCCCGCGACGGTCTGCTTGCGGCGGTTGAAGTAGCCGGAGTGCTGCTTGAGCTTCTGCATGAGCAGGTGGGGATGCAGGAAACTGTAGTCCGACAGCACAATCACATGCTCCCGGTCGTAGGGCGCCGGGTCGGGGCCCGCCGGATCGATGATCAGGGGCGCGTAGTGGCCCTCCAGTTCCTGCAGGCCCGAGTGGCTGTGATACCAATAGGTCCCGGCCTGGCGGACCGGGAACTCGTAGACGAAGGTCTGGCCGGGCTTGATGCCCGGGAAGCTCAGGCCCGGCACGCCGTCCATCTGGAAGGGCACGAGCAGGCCGTGCCAGTGGATCGAGGTGTCCTCGTCCAGGCGGTTGGTCACTGCGATGCGGGCCGTCTGCCCTTCCTTCAGCCGCAGCAGCGGGCCGGGAACGGTCCCGTTGATGCCGACGGCGTGAGCGGCGCGTCCATCGATTCGGAGCGGGGCGTGGCCGATCGTCAGGGCGATGTCCTCGCCGCCGAGGGCCTCGGGCCGCGGCGTCCCCGGTGACTGGCTTCGCGCCCAGCCGGGCAGCAGGCTGCTCAGCGCCGCCCCGCCGCCGAGGATTGCGACGGACTTCAGAAGCCGACGCCTGTCGAACAGGTTGGTGTGTGTGCCCATGGCGCGGGTGCTAGTTCCTGGAGACGGTGGGATTCGGCGCGGGCGCGGCCGGCGCGAAAGGACGATGCGGATGCTGAAGCTGTCGACCCAGATCCATAAGTGGCTGGCGCTGGTCGTCGGGCTGCAGGTCCTGGGCTGGGTCGTGGGCGGGCTGCTGATGACCGCCATTCCGATCGAGCGGGTGCGCAGCGAGCACCATATCGCGAAGGTCCGGCCGGCTGCGCTGCCGGCGGGCGGCGTGCTGGATCATCAGGCCGCCGCGGCCGCCATCGGCGTCGAGGCCGTCGAAGCGACCCTGAAGACCACCCTGCGGGGTGCGGTCTGGGTCCTGAAGGACGCCGAGGGGCGCGCGCACGTCGTGGACGCCGCGACCGGCCGGCGGATGACGCCGATGCCCGAGCAGGACGCGCGGCGGTTCGCCGGCGCCCAGTACCAGGGTAGGGGCCGGCCGGTCGCGGCCCGATGGTTCGCGACCGCGCCGCAGGAGGCCGGCAAGCCCGGACCCCTGTGGCGCGTGGACTTCAACGACGCCGAGAAGACCAGCTTCTACCTCTCGCCGGACACCGGCGAGGTGGTGAGCCGGCGCTCTAACGTCTGGCGCCTCTACGATGCGTTCTGGCGAATCCATATCCTGGACTTCAAGACCGGCGATGACTTCAACAACCCGCTGATCATCGCGGCGGCCGCGCTGACCCTGCCGGTGGTGGCGACCGGCCTGATCCTGCTGTGGATCAGGCTCGGCCGGGACTGGAAGAGCGTCAGGGCGCGGCCCGGAAAGGCGCGCGCCCCAGGCCCTGCCTAGTGCTGGTGTTGGGCGTGCGGATCGGCCGGCGCCGGCGCCGGCGTTTTCGCGTCCGGCTTGGCGGGCATGGCGTCCTTCATGCCGTCCTTCATCTTGTCGCAGCAGCATTCCATCTTGCCGTCCTT
>CBHTUE010000245.1:0-7182 GCA_966096115.1 uncultured Phenylobacterium sp. | reverse complement strand
CTGGCCGCCGCCGCTGCCGAGCTCGGCGACCGCCGCGCCCAGGTCGAGGTGGCCGCCGCCCGCGCTGCCGGCGCCGAACGCGAAGCCGCCCGCCTGCGCAACCTGGCCGCCGGAGACGCCGCCACGCGCCAGGACGCCGAGCAGGCGGCGACCGCCGCTGCCGTCGCCCGCGGCGAGCAACATCAGGCGCAGCAAGCTCTGCACGCCGCCGAGGCCCGACAACAGCTCAACGCCTACGAGGTCGAGGTCCGCACCCTCCGCGCGCCCAGCCCCGGCCGCATCGTGCGCCGCACCACCGCGCCCGGCGCCTATGTCGCCGCCGCCACGCCGCTGTTCGTGATGGAGCCGCTGGGGCCACGCATCGTCCGGGCCGAGCTGGACGAGGCCTTCGCCGACCGGGTCATGCCGGGCATGAGCGCCACCGTCAGCCGCGAGTTCCAGTCGGGCCGCAGCTATGCGGCGAAGGTGTTGCGGGTGTCCGACGTGCTGGGCGGCCCCTCGCTGACCGAGGACGCGGTCGCCCGCGCCGATGCCCGGGTGATCGCCGTGATCCTGGCCCTGCCGCCGGACGCGGACCTGCGGCTGGGCCAGCGGGTGCTGGTGCGGTTCGCCAAGTGAAGTCCGCCCACGCCCTCCTCGCCACGGCCGCGGCCCTGGCGCTCAGCGGCTGCGTCGGCCTCTCCGCCGCCGATCGCGCGCCGCGCACCGACCCCGTCGCGCGCCTGCGAACCACGACGCCGTCGCCGTGGACGGACGACCTGGGCGACCCGGTCCTGGCCGGCCTCCTGGCCCGCGCCGACGCCGGCTCTCTGGACGTGAAGACCGCACTCGCCCGCCTCGAAAAGGCCGATGCCGAGGTCGAGGCCGCCGAGGCCGCCGGCCGGCTGCAGATCAACGTCGGCGCCGTGGCGGCGATCGGCAACCGCAACTTCAGCGGCGGCGCACGGTCGGCCGCCACGCCGACGCTGGAGACCACGCTCGACCTCGATGTCTGGCATCTGTTCCGCAAGGGGCGCAAGGCGGCGCGCGACGACCGCAACGCCACCGCCTGGGAGGTGGACGCCGCGCGCCTGATGGTCGCCGCCGAAACGGAGCGGACCTACGCCGCTCTGCAGGCCGCGCGCGACGCTGAGGCCTCCGCGCTGCGCCGCCGCGACGCCGCCGGCGCGGCGTTGGGCTTCGTCCGGCTGCGGGTGTCCGCCGGGGCCGCCTCCGCCCGCGATCTCGACCCCCGCGCCCACGACGCGGCCGCGGCCGCCGCCCAGTCTGAACAGGCGCGCGCCGAGATCGCCCTGCAGACCGCCCGCCTCGGCGACCTCACCGGCCAGCCCAGCCTGGCGGCGCCGCCGGATGCCCCCGTGCCCGTTCCCCATCCCACGGCCTCCGCTCCATCCGCCCAGGTGGATGCGCGTCCGGACGTGAAGGCCGCCTACGCCCGGCTGGCCGCCGCCGACCATCGCCGCGCCGCCGCCATCCTGGCCGCCCGCCCCAAGTTCCAGATCGTCGCCGCCCTCGGCTCGCCCGACGCGGCCATCGCCACCCTGCTGGACGTCCGCGCCCTGGCCTGGGCCGCCGCCGGCACGATCGCCCACCAGATCGTCGACGGCGGCGCGCGTCGCGCCCAGGTCCACATCGCCTCCGCCGACGCCGACATCGCCGACCTGGCCTATCGCCAGGCCGTGCTCAACGGCTGGTCGGAGATCCGCGCCAGCCTGGCCGCCGAAGCCAACGCCGCCCGCCAACTCACGATCGCCGAGGCCGACCTCGCCGCCGCGCGCGCGGCGCGGCGCGAGGGCGAGACTCGTCACGCCGCCGGCGTCGCCGACGGACTGGCGGTCGCCGCGCTGGCCGCTCAGGTCGAAAGCGCAGGCGATGCGCTGCGCCAGGCCCGCCTCGCCGCGGTGGACGCCCACGTGCGCCGCGTCCTGGCGACAGGCGGCGCATGAGCGAGCGGGTGATCGAGGCCGTCGGCATCGCCAAGACCTACGGCGACGGCCCGGCGCGGGTAGAGGCGCTGAAAGCCACCGACTTCCGCGTCTGCCGCGGCGAGTTCGTGATGGTCGCCGGCCCTTCCGGCTCGGGCAAGTCCACCCTGCTGGCCATCGTCTCGGGCCTGCTGACGCCCAGCGCGGGGCGCGTGCGCGTGCTGGGCCGTGAGCTGTCGGGCCTGGGCCGCGACGCCTTCGACGACTTCCGCCTGGAGCACTTCGGCTTCGTCTTCCAGGGCTTCCACCTGCTGCCGGCGCTGAGCGCAGTGGAACAGGTCAGCATCGTCCTGGAACGCCAAGGCCTCCAGCGGGCGGCGGCGCGGCGTCGCGCGACGGCGACCCTCGAGCGTGTGGGCCTGGGCGCCCGCCTCACCAACCGGCCTTCCGAGCTGTCGGGCGGGGAGAAGCAGCGCGTCGCCATCGCCCGCGCGCTCGCCAAGCAGCCGCAGCTGATCTTCGCAGACGAGCCCACCTCGGCGCTGGATTCCGAGAACGGCCGGCAGATCACCCGCATGCTGCGCGCCGCCGCCGAGGAAGGCGCGACCGTCGTCTGCGTCACCCACGACCCGCGTCTCATCGAACACGCGACCCGGGTGATCCGGATGGAAGACGGGGCGATGGCCACGGAATGAGGAGTTCCACGTGCTGATCTCCGGCCTCTTGCGCCGCGCCCTGACCCCGGTCGTGAAGACCGGCCGCCTGGCGTTCGCCTTCGCCGACGGCGGCGGGTTCGAGCTGGGGGACGGCACGGGTCCGCTGGTGAAGGTGCGGTTCACCGATGGCCGCGCGCCCTGGGCGCTGCTGCTGGACCCGGACCTGATGACCGGTGAGCTGTTCACCGACGGCCGCCTGGTGGTCGACCAGGGGACCGTCTACGACTTCCTGGAACTGGTCCTGCGTCACGGCGACCAGGCGCCGCCCTCGGCCTCCGCCGACCTCCTGGACCGCCTGCGCAACGTCCTGCGCAACCTGAGCGGCGGCAACGATCCCAGCCGATCACGCCGCAACGTCCAGCACCACTACGATCTGGACGACCGGATGTACGCCCTCTTCCTCGATCCGGAGTGGCAGTACTCCTGCGCCTACTTCGAGCACCCGGGCCAGAGCCTCGCCGACGCCCAGCTCGCCAAGCTGGCCCACATCGCCGCCAAGCTGTCCCTGAAGGGCGGCGAGAAGGTGCTGGATATCGGCTGCGGGTGGGGCGGCATGGCCTGCTACCTGGCCGACGTGGCCGGCGCCGGGCGGGTGTTCGGCGTCACCCTGTCGGACGAGCAGATCCGCGGCGCCCGCGAACGGGCCGCGAGCCGCGGCCTCGACGACCGGGTGCGCTTCGACCTGCGCGACTACCGCGCGGTGACCGGGACGTTCGACCGGATCGTGTCGGTCGGCATGTTCGAGCACGTGGGCCTGGCCCACTACCAGACGTTCTTCGACACCTGCCGCGGGTACCTGGCCGACGACGGGGTGATTCTGCTGCACACCATCGGGACAGGGGACGCGCCCAGCCTGACCAATCCCTGGATCACCAAGCACATCTTCCCGGGCGGGCACCTGCCGTCGCTGTCGCAGATCCTGCCGGCCATCGAGCGCGCCGGCCTCATGGTCACCGACGTCGAGGTCCTGCGCCTGCACTACGCCGAGACCCTGCGGGCCTGGCGCGCCGCCTTCATGGCCCGCCGGGCGGAGGCTGCCGCCCTGCTGGGCGAGCGCTTCTGCCGGATGTGGGAGTATTACCTGTCGATGGCCGAGACGGCGTTCCGCTGTGAGCGGGTCGTGGTCTTCCAGATCCAGCTGGCCCGCCGCGTCGACGCGCTGCCGATGACGCGGGACTATATGCTATGAGGGCGCGCGCTCGGGCCGGCGGCGGCGGACGAGCGCGGCGATCACCTCGTCCCCGCGCTCGGCCAGCCAGGCCACCGGGTTCTCGCCGGGCCGGTCGCGGCTGACCACGAAGGTCGCCACGCAGGCGGCCGTGAACAGGGCGAAGGGCAGGCCCTGGGCCGGCAGGGCCCAGAGACGTCCGGCCGCCACCATGCCCTGCGCCAGGATCAGCGACGCCTGGAACCCGAAGAGCAGCAGGCCCGCGACGGCCATGCCCGGCGTCGACCCGGCGCGCTTGGCCGTGAGCGCGAAGGGCACAGCCAGCAGCGGCATGAACGGCAGGGCCAGCGCCCGGGCCAGGCGGGAATAGAGCTCCGCCAGCAGCGTCTGGCGCAGGGGAGCTAGCGCGTCGCGGCCGAAGCCCTGGCGGGCCAGTTCGACCAGCGTCAGCTCGTTCTCCTCGCCGCCGCGGGACCGCAGCAGTTTCGCCGCCTGGACCAGAGGCAGGCGGATGGTCAGGCGGCTGAAGGTCAGCAACTGCGCCGGGTGTCCCACGGGCCGCATGAGCTGCTGGCCGTCCACCAGGTCCAGCGTGACGCTGCGCTGGTCCCGGTCGCGGCGAAGCTCGGCGTACTGCGCGGTGAACACATCCTCCCGCCCGTCCGCCGCCACCCGGCGGATAAAGACGTGGGTCAGCAGGTGGCCCGTCTTGTCGACGCCATCGACCGTCAGCACCAGGGCCGGGCTCGGCGAGAGCACCGCCCGCGGCTTGACCTCGCCGCTCCAGCCCGCGTTCTTCGCGGCGTGGAGCACGGCGCGGTAGCCGTAGCGCGTGTAGGGCTGCACGAAGCCGTACAGCAGGACGCTGAGCAGCATCAGCACCACGCCCAGCCCCACGAACGGCGCCGTGATCCGCCCAAGGGAGACGCCGCTGGCCAGCAGGGCGTCGATCTCGGAGCCGTTGTTCAGCCGGTCGATGGCGACGAAGAGGCCGACGAAGAAGCCGCCCGGCAGGACCAGGCCCGCGTAGTGCGGCGTCAGGTTCACGGCCAGCTGGACCAGGAAGTCGAACCCGCGGTCAGTCTCGGCCAGCAGCTGCAGCGAGCGCAGCAACCGCTCGAGCAGGAACGCGACCATGGTGCTGGCCAGAACGGCCGCCATCGGGGGCAGCGCACAGCCCAGCAGGTAGCGGTCGAGCCGGCGGAGGATCACAAGCTTGCCGCGCGCGTCCGCAACGCCCTCGCAGGCTGGCCGGGGCCGCGCGGCCCGGTCCCGTGGCCCACGGTCGCCTCGCCGTAGACGTCCACCACCGCCTGCAGGATCTCCGGCCAGCGGTAGGCGGCGCTGCGCGCCAGGGCGGCGCGTTGCAGCCGCCCGCGCTCGGCCGGGTCGTCGAGCAAAGCCTCGAGCGCCGCACAGTACGCGGCAGGATCGGCGGGGTCGCACAGCGCCGCGCTGCCGCCCGGGCGCAGTAGCGCGCGGGTGTTCGGAACGTCGGCGCAGACCATGGCCAGGCCGGACGCCATGGCTTCGAGGTTCACATTGCCGAACGTCTCGGTCGGGCTCGGATTGAAGAATATGTCACCGCTCGCCAGCGCGGTGGCCAGACGGTCGCCGGTCAGGAAGCCGGTGAAGACGGCGCCCGGCAGGCCCTCGGCGAAGGTGTCGCGCGCCGGGCCGTCGCCGATCACCAGCACCTGCACCGGCCCGCGCCGCTGCTCGAGCCGCCGGATCGTCTCGGCGAACACGCCCAGGCCCTTTTCCAGCACGATCCGGCCCATGAACACGATCACCGGGCGATCGCCGTCCAGGCCGTGGGCGCGCCGCCACGCCTCGCTGCTGCGTCCCGGATGGAACAGCTCGGGATCGACCCCCCGCGCCCAGATCCGGACCCGGGCCGGCAGCGCCTCGACCCGCAGCTCCTCGGCGATCGCCTCGGTCGGAGCCAGGACGTAGTCGCAGGCGCCGTAGAAGCTCCATAGATGCCGCCGCACGAACGGCCGCAGCCACCCCAGGGCGTAGTAGTCGAGGTAGGCGTCGAACAGGGTGTGGACGCTGGCGATCACCGGGACCTGGAGGCTGCGCGCCAGTTTCAGCGCGCCGGCCCCCAGCAGGTCCGGGGCGGACAGGTGCACGAGGTCCGGGGCGAACGCCTCTACGTCTTGCCGGACGGCGTGCGGCAGGCCCAGCGCCAGCCGGTAGTCCGGCCGCGACGGCATGGCGACCGACGGCACCGAGATCAGCTCGCCCACCGGCGCGAACGCCGGCGTCGGCGTGGTCGGCGAATAGACCCGCACCTGGGCGCCGGCCACCCGCTGCAGGTGGTCGACCAGACGGTTCAGCGACTTGTTCGCCCCGTCCAGGGTGTAGTTGTAGTTGCCCGAGAACAGCGCGACCCGCAGCGGCCCGCGCGCCTCGGAAGGTCTGGTGAAGCCGTCCGCCATGCTTGCCCCCGCCGGTGCGCGCCTGTGGCAGGCCGCCCATCAGCCCTCTGGTGATCGGATTCTGTGACAGTGGCGCCATCGGTGACGCCGCCGTTGACGGCGTCGATTCGCGCGCTCAGACACCCGTTCAAATCACGCCGGTGAGCCGATGCGAATCGTAGAGGTCGCGGAGTTCTATTCCCCCACCGGCGGCGGCGTGCGGACCTATATCGACCGCAAGTTCGACGCCGCGGCCGCCGCGGGCCACGAGCTGTTCGTGATCGCCCCGAGCCCCGACGACGGGTTCGAGCCACGCGCCGCCGGCGGCGTCGTGCGGGTTCGGGCCCCGCTGCTGCCGGTCGATCCGAACTACCGGATGTTCTGGGACGCCGCGCCGGTGCACGCGCGGCTGGACGCGCTGCGGCCGGACCTGGTCGAGACCTCCTCGCCCTGGCGCGGCGCCTGGATCGTGGCGAACTGGCGCTCGTCCGCGCCGCGGGCGATGTTCGTCCACGCCGAGCCGGTGGCGGTGTACCCGCAGCGCTGGTTCGCGGGCGTGGCCAGCCGCGAGCGCATCGACCGGTGGTTCGAGGCGTTCTGGGCCTATTTGCGCCGGTTGGCCGGGCGGTTCGACACCGTCGTCGCCGGCACGTGGCTCGCCGAACGTCTGGGCGGACAGGGGATCGGCGCGATCGCCGAGGTTCCGTTGGGGGTCGACCGGACGGCGTTCTCGCCGGGCCTGCGGGACGAGGCGCTGCGCGCCCGGCTGCTGGCGGCCTGCGGGCTGCCGCCGGACGGCAAGCTGCTGCTGGGCGTCGGCCGCTTCCACGCCCAGAAGCGCTGGCCGATGGTCATCGACGCGGTCACGGCCGCGCGCGACCGGCTGCCCCTGGGCCTGGTCATCGTGGGCGACGGCATGGACCGGGCCCGGATCGAACGCGCCGCGGCGG
>CBHTUE010000244.1:0-7197 GCA_966096115.1 uncultured Phenylobacterium sp. | reverse complement strand
TACTCGACGAAGGCCGCCTGCAGCGACGGCTCAACGCGCGTCACCTTGGCGAGATAGATGTTCCCCCGAAGCTGCTTGCGGTTCTGGCTCTCGAAATCGAACTCTTCAACGCGTGATCCGTCGACCACCACCACGCGCGTCTCTTCGGCGTGTGCGGCGTCGATCAACATAGTCTTGGGCATAAAGATTATCTCCGCGGCGCGCGGGGGCCTGAAGGCCAGGGCGCTGCCGGCTGATGGGACGAGCGCGCAGGGCATCCGGAAAGGCGCCGGCAACGGCGTCTCGGATGGCCTCTTGGCCAGATGTGGCTCGAGCTGCGCAGCTCATCGGGTGTGTTCCTAGGCGCGTCCCGGGGGGCGCGGATCGGATGATGCGTCGTTACCGAGGATTCGGTCCAAGCCGACGCCGGCTGGTTTGTTTGTCGCACAAGCGTCGCGCCCCGAACGGGGCTGCGGCGTCGCGCGGCGGGACATTGCAGCATGGGCGGGGAAAAGGAAAGCCGCGCTGGTGTCACGGCTGTGACGTCGCAACACCTCGTTAACCCTTTGTCCACAGGCCGCCCGCCTATATGGGTCAAGACTTCGCGTTGCGCGAATCTCCGAATTTTCCGGGCCTTGATGGATGTTGCGGGGCGTTAGGGGCGTGGTGGGCCGAAACCGGGTGCAGGCGATCATCGCCGGCGTCGTGGTCACGCTTGGCCTGGCCGCCTTCGCCGTGGGGCACGCGGCTACCGAGGCGGCTACCCTCCTGAAAGTCCGCATGGGCGGCGATGGGCCCGACGCCCGCCTGGTGATCGAACTGGACGGCGCGACCAGCGCCAAGGTGGTGGCCGACGGCGCCGCCGACCACCGGATCGTGGTGCTGCTGCCGGGGGTGACCGCGACGGCGGCCCAGCAGGGAGCCGGCCGCGGCGTCGTGCGCGCCTGGACCATCGACCAGACCTCCGCCGGGGCGCGCCTGCAGATGGACCTGGCGACGAACGGCCAGCTGAAGCGCCGCTTCCTGCTGCCGCCGGCCGACGGCATCGCCAGCTACCGCTATGTGATCGACGTGACGGCCGCCGGGCAGCCGGTGCTGACCAGCGCCAGGGCTCCGGCCGCGACGCCCGCCATCCGCAGCCAGTTCCTGCCCATCAAGGCGGCGACGCCGGCGCAGCCCAGGCTGCTGGCCCTGCCGCTGAAGAAGGTGGTGGTGATCGACGCCGGACACGGGGGCAAGGACCCCGGCTCCCTCGGCGCCAACGGCTATGAGAAGGACATCAACTTGGCCGCGGCCCTGACCCTGGCCGACCAACTGGGCAAGTCCGGGCGCTACAAGGTGGTGCTGACACGCTCCAGCGACGTCTACATCCCGCTGGAGGACCGCGTGCGGGTCGCCCAGCGGGCGGGCGCGGACCTGTTCATCTCCCTGCACTCCGATTCGGGACCCGAGGCGGACCTGAAGGGCGCCAGCGTCTACACGCTATCCGACAAGGGCACGGCGCGTTCGGCGCGGTTCGTGGCGCAGGACAACTGGCTGATGAAGGCCAGCCTGTCCGGCGACCAGGGTGTGCGCGACATCCTCTTCGACCTGACACAGCGCGCCACCCGCAATCGCTCGTCGATCTTCGCCCAGACGCTGGTCGGCAACATCGAGGGCAAGGCCCCGATGCTGCGCCGCAGCCACCGCGACGCCGGCTTCATGGTGCTGCTGGCCCCCGACGTGCCGGCCGTCCTGCTGGAAATGGGCTTCGTCTCAACGCCCGAGGACGAGGCGCGCCTGCGCGACCCCGGCCAGCGGGCCCGCCTGATGGGCGCCGTGGCCCACGCCATCGACACCCACTTCGGCGAGTCGATGAAACTCGCGTCGCGCTGACGCGCAGGCGGTTCGAACCACGGATTTCACGGATTTCCACGGATTTGCGCCGCCTCCCGGCGCAGTTATTCCGAACCTCGGAAGACGCAGTAGACGCGGAAGCGGCCCCGACTTCTGCGTTTTCTGCGGTTGAATCGACTGAGCCTCCGCTCCCGCGGGGCCCCGGAAGCGCGGGCGGCCCCACCCGTGAAAATCCGTGAAATCCGTGGTTTCATTTTTAGGGGCGCGGCTCCGGTCCGAGGCGCGACGCCTGGGCCCGTTGGCGCCGGTTCCGACACAGGCTAGACCCAGCCGGGTGAGGTTCGTCGCATCTTGACCCCCCCAGGCAGCCCAGAGCGGCCCCTTCCCGAGCGCGGGAAGCCCTCGCGGTGGGTCGCCATCGCCGGGATCGCGGTCCTGAGCTTTGTCGCGGTCGCCGCGCTGGCGACCGGGATCTACTCCGCCTGGCTGTTCCACGACCTGCCGGACGCCACGGACCTGGTGGACTATCACCCGCCGACAGCGACGCGGGCCTACGCCTGGGACGGCACGCTGATCGGCGAGTTCTCCCGTGAGCGGCGGATCTTCATCCCCTACGACGCGATCCCCGCCCAGACGGCGCAGGCGTTCCTGGCGGCCGAGGACCACAGCTTCTTCCAGCACGGCGGCGTCGATGTGGGCGGCCTGGGCCGCGCCATGGCCAAGGACGTGATCAACGTGGCCCAGGGGCGCAGGCTCGAGGGCGGCTCGACCATCACCCAGCAGGTGGCCAAGAACATTCTGCTGACCAACGACCAGACCATCGGCCGCAAGTTTAAGGAGGCCATCCTCTCCACCCAGTTGGAGAAGACGCTCTCGAAGGAGCGGATCCTCGAGCTCTACATGAACGAGATCTGGCTGGGGTACCGCTCGTTCGGGGTGGGGGCGGCGGCCTACAACTACTTCGGCAAGTCGGTGAGCGACCTCACCCTGGCCGAGAGCGCCTATCTGGCGGCCCTGCCCAAGGGACCGGACAACTACCACCCGACGCGCCACCCGCAGGCGGCGATCGCGCGGCGCAACTGGATCCTGGACCAGATGGCCGACCTGGGCTGGGTGACCCGGGCCGAGGCGGTGGCGGCGATGAAGGAGCCGCTGAAGGTGCAGCCGGCGCCGTCCCGCTCGCAGTACCGCGACGCCGACTACTTCGTCGAAGAGGTGCGCCGCACGGCCCTGAAGATGCCGGAGCTGGGCGACGACCGCCTGAACGCCGGCGGCTACTACATGCGCACGACGCTGGATCCCAAGCTGCAGAGCGAGGCCAAGATGGCCTTGATGAATGGCCTGGAGAACTACGACCGCCGCCACGGCTGGCGCGGGGCGTGGGGCCATGTCGACACCCTGGACGGCTGGGACAAGGTGGCGAAGAAGCAGCCGCGGCCGCGCGAACGCGCCGACTGGACCCAGGCGGTGGTGACCAGCGTCGCCGGCGGCGCGGTGCAGGTGATGACCCTGGACGGGGCCAAGGGGTCGCTGGTAGGCGCCGACGTGAGCTGGGCGCGGGCCGGCAAGGGGATCGGGGCCGGCGACCTGGTGTTCGTGGCCCCCGCGGACAGCGGCGGCTTCAAGCTGAAGCAGGTGCCGGCGGTGAACGGCGCGCTGGTGGCCATGGAACCCTACTCCGGGCGCGTCATGGCCATGGTCGGCGGCTATTCGTTCTACACCTCCAGCTATAACCGGGCGACGCAGGCGTTCCGCCAGCCGGGCTCGGCGTTCAAGCCGATCGTCTACGCCGCGGCCCTGGAGGCCGGCTACACCCCGGCTTCGACGGTGGTGGACGGGCCGATCACGCTCAAGGGCGCCAACGGCCAGGACTGGAGCCCGGAGAACTACCACCACGACTTCCTGGGCCCGCTCTACCTGCGCCGCGGCATCGAGCTGTCGCGCAACACCATGACCGTGCGCCTGGCGCAGGGCGTGGGCATGAAGCGGATCGTCGACCTGGCCACCCGGTTGGGCGAGACCAAGAAGATGGAGCCGGTGGTGGCCATGGCGCTGGGCGCCGGCGAAACCACGACCCTGCGGATGGCGGCGGCCTATTCCAGCTTCGTCAACGGCGGCAAGGTGGTGCAGCCGCACCTGATCGAGCTGGTGCAGGACCGTAACGGCAAGACCATCTTCCGCGCCGACAAGCGCGACTGCGACCACTGCACCGCCGGGTTCGGCGGGGCCGAGAGCCCGCGCATCCTGCGCACAGGCGACCAGGCGATGGACCCGATCACCGCCTACCAGATCACCAGCTTCCTGCAGGGCGTGGTCCAGCGCGGCACGGCGACCCAGGCCGCGTCGATCGGCAAGCCGGTGGGCGGCAAGACCGGCACCACCAATGAAAGCCGCTCGGTTTGGTTCATGGGGGTGGCGCCCCACCTGGTGGTCGGCATCTACATCGGCTTCGACGACAACCGCTCGCTGGGCGGGGCCGAGACCGGGGCGGTGACGGCAGTGCCGATCTTCACCGAGTTCATGACCGCGGCGCTGAAGGACAAGCCGGCCGAGGAGTTCCGCGCGCCGCCGAACGCGAAGTACGCCATGGTCAACGGCATCCGCGAGGCGTTCCGGCCCGGCACCGAGCCGAGCGGCTATGCCGCGCCGCTGGGCGCCGCGGGGCCGAGCGGGCCGATCCCCTACGACAAGCTGGGTGCGACGCCCCCAGGCGTCACGCCGACGGCGCCCGTGGCCCCGGCCGCCGCGCCGCCGCCCAAGAAGAAGGACGACCTGTCCGACTTGTACTGACCTGCGGCCACGTCTAAATCCGCGCCCTCGTTCTAAGGATTTTCCCCATGAGATTGGATGTCGAGGCCGCCAAGGCCGACATCGAGCAGTCGGTCGACCTGCTCAGGAGGCGTCTTTGACTGGGATGTCGCGCTTCGAAGACTGGATGAGCTGAACGCCCGGGTCGAGGACCCGACCCTCTGGGACCGGCCCGAAGAGGCCCAGGCCCTGAGCCGCGAGCGCTCGCGGCTGGCGGCGTCGGTGGAGGCGGTGCAGGGGCTGGAACGCGACCTGGCCGACGCGCTGGGCTACGCCGAGATGGCCGACGAGGAAGGCGACGAAGCCAGCCTCGAGGAGGCTCGCCAGCAGCTCAAGGCGATCAAGGAACGCGCCGGGCGCGCCGAACTGGAGGCGCTGCTCTCCGGCGAAGCCGACGGCAACGACGCCTTCGTGGAAATCAACTCCGGCGCCGGCGGCACCGAGTCCTGCGACTGGGCCGGGATGCTGCTGCGCATGTACACCCGCTGGGCCAACGCCCACGGTATGACGGTCGACTTCCTGGAAGAGACCTCGGGCGAACAGGCCGGGATCAAGTCGGTGACCCTGCAGATCAAGGGGACCAACGCCTACGGCTGGCTGAAGACCGAGGGCGGCGTGCACCGGCTGGTGCGCATCTCGCCGTTCGACGCGGCGGCCAAGCGGCACACGTCCTTCGCCTCGGTCTGGGTCTATCCGGTGGTGGACGACACCATCGTCATCGACATCAACCCCGCCGACGTGCGCACCGACACCTACCGGGCGTCCGGCTCGGGCGGCCAGCACGTCAACAAGACCGACTCCGCGGTGCGCCTGACCCACATTCCGACCGGGATCGCGGTGGCCTGCCAGGCCGGCCGCTCACAGCACCAGAACCGCGACGAGGCCTGGAAGATGCTGCGCGCGCGGCTGTACGAGGCCGAACTGCAGAAGCGCGAGGCCGCCGCGCAGGCGCTGGAGGACCAGAAAACCGACATCGGCTGGGGCCACCAGATCCGCAGCTACGTGCTGCAGCCGTATCAGATGGTGAAGGACCTGCGCACCGAGGTGGAGACGTCGGACACGCAAGGCGTCCTGGACGGCGACCTGGACCAGTTCATGGGCGCGGCCCTGGCGCAGCGCGTGGGCGCCACGCGGGACGGGTAGGGCGCGATCACCTGCCTCCCCCATTCATGGGGGAGGGGGACCGCCCGCCGAAGAGCGGGTGGTGGAGGGGGCAAGCCTCAGTCTCGGCCTGCAATCCGCGCTTCGGCTCCCAAGATAATGCCATCCACGACCTGGCTCAGGTTGTTGCAGACCTCCCCGGCGCCGACGCGTGTCACCGCGATGCCGTGGCTGGCGAGCCATGCGTCACGGCGACGATCCTTCTCAATGGCCTCGTCGCTCCAGTGCGTACGCCCATCGACCTCGACGGCCAGCTTCGCGGCGGGGCAATAGAAGTCGAGGATGATCGAGCCGATCGGATGCTGGCAGCGGAAGACGGGACGGCCGTGACCGCGGCCCTTCAGGCGTGACCAGAGCATAATCTCCGGTTCGGTGAGGCGTCTGCGAAGCGACCGGGCGCGGTTCGCGATGCGCGTGGCCGATCTCAGCGCCATGCGGTGGTTTGCCCTCTCCACCACCCGGTCTTCGCTACGCTCGGCGGGCGGTCCCCCTCTCCCATGAATGAGAGGCAGGCAGCTTAGCTGGATGAGAACAGAATGGGAACTACTCCGCCGCCACGATGCTGAGGCCCTCGGTCTTGGCCGGGGCCAGTTCCAGGCTGCGGCCCACGAAGTGCGCGCCGCCTTCGATGGACAGTTCGGTGGCGCTGATGTCGCCGTCGACGCGGGCGGTGGCCCAGAGGCGCACGTGGCCGGCGGTGATGGCGCCCATGACGTGGCCGCGGATTTCGACGCCGGTGGCCTTGATCGTGCCCGTGACCACGCCGGTCTCGCCGACCGTGAGGGATCCGACGCAGATGTCGCCTTCGACGGCGCCGTCCAGGTGCAGGTCGCCTTCGGTGGCGAGATCGCCCTTGAAGCGGACGCCCTCGGCGACCAGGGAGGCCACGCTGAGCTTGCGTGGGGCGGTGGGGACTTCGGCGACGTCGCCCTTAGCTGCCTTGGAGAACATATTGGCCGGCCTTCAGGAAGCGGCCCGGGTTCTGGGCCCGGCCGTTGACCCATACCTCATAGTGAAGGTGGGTCCCAGTAGAGCGGCCGGTGGAACCCATACCAGCGATCCGTTGCCCAATTCCTACACGCTGGCCGGGTCGCACGGCGATTGACGACAAATGCGCGTAGCGGGTCTTCAAGCCGCGGCCGTGGTCGATCTCGACGACGTTGCCGTAGCCTGAGCGGGCGCCGGTGTAGGAGATGATCCCGGGGCCGGTGGAATAGATCGGCGTCGCGTAGCCGCCCGGGAAGTCCAGGCCGGAGTGGTAGGCCGGATGGCGGGTGAAGGGGTCGAAGCGGACGCCGAAGCCGCTGGATTGCGCCGGGCTGGTCGTGGGCCGGCCCAGCGGCATGTCCTGGGTCGCCTCGGTCAGGGCGCGGGCGTCGGAGACGTCGCGGGCGGCGCGCTGGATGCGTTCGG
>CBHTUE010000243.1:0-7296 GCA_966096115.1 uncultured Phenylobacterium sp. | reverse complement strand
CCTGTTCGGCCGCACCCGCGTCCACCGCCGCGACGCCACCGACCTGGGGACCAAGCCCGGCGCCGACGGCCCGCCCTTCGACCTCGCCTTCCTCGACCCGCCCTACGCCAAGGGCCTGGGCGAGCGGGCTCTGGAGCGCCTGGCGGCGGGCGGCTGGCTGGCGAACGGGGCGACGGTGGTGTTCGAGCGGGGCGTCTCCGAGCCTGCGTTCGCCGTCGCCGGCTACGCGCCCCTGGACGCGCGCGACTACGGCGCGGCGCGGGTGCACTTCCTGAGATACGCGTCCGCTCAATCCTGACGCGCTTGCCAGGGCGTCCGGTGGGTCTAGGCTCGTCCCTGAGCCGGGGGGCCTCATGACGGCAGAGACGATCGACCGGCTGGGCGCCGCGCGCCCCCGCACCTTCCTGGGCCAGCCGATGGGGCTGGCCTACCTTGCCTTCACCGAGGCGTGGGAGCGGTTCTCCTACTACGGCATGACCGCGCTCCTGGTGCTCTACATGAGCCAGGCGCTGTTCCTGCCCGGGCGGATCGAGCACATCGCCGGCTTCGGCGCCCTTCGCGGCGCGCTCGAAGCGGTGTTCGGACCGTTGAGCACCCTGGCGCTCGCCTCGCAGGTCTACGGCCTCTACACCGGCCTGATCTACCTGACCCCGGTGTTCGGGGGGATGATCGCCGATCGCTGGACCGGCCGGCGCGCGGCGGTGATCCTGGGCGCGGTGCTGATGAGCGCCGGGCACATCGCCATGGCCTTCGACGCTTCGTTCCTCGCGGCCCTGGCGCTGCTGATCGTCGGCTGCGGCCTGCTCAAGGGCAACATCTCGGTGCAGGTGGGCGGGCTCTACGGCGAGCACGACGGGGCCGGCCGCACGCGCGGCTTTGCGATCTTCTCGACCGGCATCAACGTCGGCGCCGTCGTGGGGCCGCTGGCGTGCGGGCTGTTGGCGCAGGTCTACGGATGGCATGCGGGGTTCGCGCTGGCGGGCGTTCTGATGCTCGCGGGCCTGGCGACCTATGTGGCGGGCTATCGCCACCTGCCCGAGACCCATCCCGCGCAGCGCGGCACGGCCGGGACCGGCCGCGTCCCACTGGACCGGCGGCAGCGGCGCATCGTCATCGCGCTGATGGGCGTGATGGTGATCACCATCTTCCAGTCGATCGCCTACGGCCAGAACACCAACATCGGGCTCGTCTGGATCGACCGCAGCGTCGACCTGAACCTCGCCGGCTTCCACGTCCCGGTGGCGTGGTTCAGTTCCGTGGACTCCGCCGTGTCCATCGCGGTCCTGCCCCTGCTGATCTGGCTCTGGCAGCGGCAGGCGGCGCGTGGGCGCGAGCCGCGGGAGATCGGCAAGATCGCGATCGGGGCCTGGATGTCGGCGGTGGCGAACCTGCTGCTGGTGGCGGCCTGCCTGACGGGCGGGCGGATTTCGGTGCTGGTCCCGCTGGCCTACGACGTGATCCTGGGCGTCGCCTTCATGTACTATTGGCCCACGATGCTGGGTCTCGTCGCGGGGGCCGCTCCGCCACAGGTGCGGGCGACGCTGATGGGGGTCGCCATGGCCAGCAACTTCGTCGCCAACTTCATGATCGGCTGGATCGGCTCGCTCTACGAGCAGATGACCCCGGTGGCCTTCTGGAGCCTGCACGCCGCCATCGGCGCTGGCGGCGGGATCGCCGCGTGGCTGCTCGTTCGGCCACTCGAGAGTGTGCTGCTGGAGGACGGAAAACAGCCGCTTGACCCTCACGGGACGTGAGGCCTGACTCCCCTCGCCATCGGCAAGGGAAGGCATCGTTTTGGGCGGCTACACGGTCAAGCAGGTGGCGAAGCTGTCGGGCGTTTCCGTCCGGGCGCTGCACCACTACGACGAGATCGGGCTCCTGAAGCCCGACAGCGTCGGCGCGAACGGCTACCGCTACTATGGCCGGGACGAACTGCTGCGCCTGCAGCAGATCCTGTTCCACCGGGAGCTCGGCTTCCCGCTGGACGAGATCAGGCAGGTGCTGGACGCCCCGGACTTCGACCGCGTCGCGGCGCTCAAGGCGCAGCGCGGGAGGCTGGAGGCGGAGACCAAGCGCTACCGCCAGCTGGTCAAGACGATCGATACGACCCTCGCCGCTTTGCAAGGAGCGACGACGATGGACGACAAGCAAATGTACAAGGGGTTCGACCCCAAGAAGCAGGCTGAGCACGAGGCCGAACTGGTCGGGCGGTTCGGCGAGCAGGTGCGCCCGGCGATCGAGCACGCGCGCAACGTGGTGGCCAACACCACCCAGGCGGATTTCGACGCGCGGCAGGCCGAGTTCGCGGAGATCGAGACGGCGCTGGCCAAGGCGCTGGCCGACGGGGTCCCACCGGACAGCGGCGACGTCCAGGCGCAGGTTCGACGCCTGCACACCTGGGTCGGCGGTTGGTGGGGCGCAGCGCCCACGCGCGAGCGGTTCATCGGCCTGGGCGGCTTCTATGTCGAGAATCCCGAATTCCGGGCGCGCTACGAGGCCAAGGCCGCGGGCTTGAGCGAGTACATGGCCGCGGCGATGAAGGCGTTTGCCGAGCGGGAGCTCGCGTAGATCGCAAAGGTGCTTCTGCGCACCGCACCGCTGGCCTAATCAGGGCCGTGGACGATAGAGCGCAGACAACAACCGGCGTGCCGGTGGTGGACCTGTCCGGTCCGCCGCCGGCCGTCGCCGCCGCGGTCGACCGGGCCTGCGCCGACTGGGGGTTCTTCCACCTGGTCGGCCACGGGCTCGACCCGGCGCTGCTGGCCGAGGTCATGGCGCAGGCGCGGGGGTTTTTCGCCCAGCCGGCGGCGGCGAAGCGGGCGCTGGCGCGCAGCCGCGACAACCCCTGGGGCTACTACGACCGCGAGCTGACCAAGACCCGCCGCGACAAGAAGGAGATCTTCGACGTCGGGCCCGACGTGGCGCACCCGGTGGCGGGCGACGTGTTCCAGGGGACGACGCCGTTCCCGACCGACCGGCCCGGGCTGGAGGCCGTGGTGCGGACGTACTTCCTGGCCTGCGAGGATCTCAGCCTGCGCCTGCTGCGGCCGCTGGCGGCGGGGCTGGGCGCCGCGCCAGACGCGCTCGCGGCCGACTTCGAGGGCGGGCACACCAGCTTCCTGCGCTTCAACCGCTATCCGACCCACGACCCGGCGGACGACGAGGCCGACCGCCCCGCTGGCCTGGGCATCCACCACCACACCGACGCCGGCGCGATCACGGTGCTGCTCACGGACGGCACGGCGGGGCTGCAGGTGCAGAAGGACGGCGCCTGGGTCCCGGTCGACCCCGTGCCCGGCGGCCTGATCATCAACATCGGCGACATGGCCCAGGTCTGGTCGAACGACCGCTATCCCGCGCCGCTGCACCAGGTGCTGGCCATGGAGACGGCCGAGCGCCTCAGCCTCGCGTTCTTCTTCAATCCCGCGTACCCGGCCGTCATCCGGCCGCTGCCGGCGACGGTCACGCCGCAGACGCCGGCCCGCTACCGCGACCTGAGCTGGAGCGAGTTCCGTCGCCGCCGCGCCGACGGCGATTTCGCCGACTACGGGACCGAGGTCCAGATCAGCGACTGGCGGATCGGGTAGGGCGCCTGCGACGCTCCGAACGGCGAGGCGCGCTACCCGCCCATCAGGTGCCGCGCATAGGCGGGCGGGGCGCCGCGGAAGGCGATGTGGGTGTTGTCGTTGAACGAGCCCACGGTGAACCCGAACCGGCCCCACAGCCGGCCCAGGGCCTGCCGCGAAAACAGCGTCACGTGGCCGTTGCGGGGACCGACGTACCACCAGCCCAGGCCGATGTTCGCGAACTCGGCGGGCTGAACCAACGTGGCGAACAGCACCGCCCCGTCGTCGGCGACCAGGCCCGCGATATCGCCGACGCCCGCCGTCGGGTCCGGCATGTGCTCCAGGGTCTCGAAGCAGGTGACCAGGTTGAACCGCCGCTGTGGCCGCGCGGCGAACGCCGGCGTGAACGGGTCGTAGGTCGCGCAGCGCACGCCGGCTTCGCCCATCAGCTCGGCGAACCGGCCGTTGCCGCCGCCGTAGTCCAGGACGTCGAGGTCGGCCTTCGACGCACCGAACGCGCCCAGCACCCCCTGCGCCATGGCTTCCGGGCGCTTGGCGGCATAGTCGGGGTCCACGGTCGCGTAGGCGGCGTTGTAGATGTGGGCCTCGAAGTCGGCCTGGCCCCAGTCGTCGAAGGTGTCGGTGAACACCAGCGCGCACTGCTGGCACTGGCGATACTGCACCGGCACGCCGCTGCGCGGCAGGCGCAGGCCGCGGGCGTCCTCGCAGCTGCGGTTGAAGTCGACGACGCCCAGCGCGCGCGTGGCGCCGCCGCAGACCTTGCAGGCCACCGCGGCCTCGCTGGGGACGCGGAGCTTCATCGTGAGATCGTGCCGGATGTCGCCCGCGTTCATCGCCGCCCGAACAGCCGCTCGATGTCGGCCAGCTTCAGCTCCACATAGGTCGGCCGGCCGTGGTTGCACTGGCCGGAGTGGGGCGTGGCCTCCATCTGGCGCAGCAGCGCGTTCATCTCCGGCGCCGACAGCCGCCGCCCGGCGCGCACCGAGCCGTGGCAGGCCATGGTGGAGCAGACGTCCTCCAGCCGCTCCTTCAGCGCCAGCGCCTGCCCGTTCTCGGCCAGGTCGTCGGCGATGTCGCGCACCAGCCCCGCTGCGTCGGTCTCGCCCAGCATCGCGGGCGTCTCGCGCACCAGCACCGCGCCGGGCCCGAACGGCTCGACCACCAGGCCCAGGGCCGCCAATTCCTCGGCGCGGCCCAGCACACGCTCGGCCTCGGCGGGGTCCAGCTCCACCACCTCGGGCAGCAGCAGCGCCTGGCGGGCGACGCCGCCGTCGGCCATCTCGTGCTTCATCCGCTCATAGACCAGCCGCTCGTGGGCGGCGTGCTGGTCGACGATCACCACGCCGTCGCGGGTTTGGGCCACGATGTAGGTCTCGTGCACCTGGGCGCGGGCGGCGCCCAGTGGGAAGTCGACCGGATCGAACGCCGGCGCCGCGCCGGGCTCGGCCATGCCGGGCGGGGGCAGGTCGTCCGGTTCCGCGCGGGCGGAGATGTCCGACAGGCCGGGGATCGCCTGGGCCAGGGCGGCGGCGGTCGAGGGCGTCCAGCCGCCCTGCCGCCAGGCCGAGAAGCCCTGCCCGGACGGCTGGGACTGCCAGCCACCGGGCGGTGCGCTCTGTGGCCTGAACCCGCCCAGCGCCGCCATCGAGACCGTGGTCGAGGCCCGGTGCCCGGCCGCCGCCAGCGCGTGTCGCAGACCGCCCACGATCAGGCCGCGCACCAGCGCCGGGTCGCGGAACCGCACCTCGGCCTTGGCGGGGTGGACGTTGACGTCCACCAGCTCGGGCTCCAGCTCGATGTAGAGGGCGCAGGCCGGGTGGCGGTCGCGCGCGAGGAAGTCGGCGTAGGCCCCGCGCAGGGCGCCCTGCAGCAGCCGGTCGCGCACCGGGCGGCCGTTGACGAACAGGTACTGGTGCGCCGCGTTGCCCCGATTGTAGGTCGGCAGGCCCGCATAGCCGGAGAGCCGAACCCCCTCGCGCGCATGGTCGATCAGCAGCGCATTGTCCGAGAACTCGCGGCCCATGACGGCGCCCAGCCGCGCCAGGCGGCCCTCGTCGCCGGCCGCCTCGGCGGGCAGGCGCAGCGAGCGGCGGCCGTCGATGTCGAGCGCGAAGCCGACCGCCTCGTGCGCCATCGCCTGGCGCTTCAACTCCTCGGTGATGGCCAGCGCCTCGGAGCGCTCCGACTTCATGAACTTCAGCCGTGCCGGGGTGGCGTAGAACAGGTCGCGCACCTCCACCCGCGCCCCGTGCGGACCCGGGAAGCCGGCCGGCGACACTGCACCCACCGCCCCGCCGTCCACGAAGATCGCGTGCGCCTCGGCCTCGCCGCGGGCGCGGCTGGTGATCGACAGGCGCGACACCGAGCCGATCGAGGGCAGGGCCTCGCCGCGGAAGCCCATGGTGGAGATCCGCAAGAGGTCGTAGCCGCCGTCGTCGCCTGGGTTCAGTTTCGACGTGGCGTGGCGCTCCACCGCCAGCGGCAGCTGGTCCGCCGCCAAACCGGCGCCGTCGTCGGCCACCAGGATGCGGGTGAGCCCGCCGCCGTCCGCCTGCACCTGGATTTCCGTGGCGCCCGCGTCCAGCGCGTTCTCCACCAGCTCCTTGACCGCGCTCGCAGGCCGTTCCACCACCTCGCCGGCGGCGATGCGGTTGATCAGCTCGGTCGGGAGGCGGCGGATCGGCATGGACTTGCCTGCATAGTACGATTCCAAGGAGCCTCCTGCCTGTGCTGAATCGCCTCCTTCCCATCGCCCTCGCCACCCTGGTCTGCGCCCTGCCGGCGGCCGCCCAGGCGCCGACGGCGCGCCCTGCCACGACGGCCGTTCCCACGGCGGCCGACGACCCGGACGCCACCCTGGTCGAGGAACTGGTGGTGCGCGGCCGGCTGCCCGGGCCCGCCTGGTGGCGGGTCGAGGACGCCGACACGACGGTCTGGGTGCTGGGCGTGCCCTCCATCGCCCCGCGTCGCATGCAATGGGACCGAGGGGTCTTCGAGCGCCGGCTGCAGGGCGCGAACTTCGTGGCCCTGCCGTTCGTCAACGTTCGCGCCAAGGTCACCGGCTCGATCGGCACGGCCTTCAACCTGATGCGCGTGAAGTCCGGCGGGCCGTTCGAGGACAAGCTGGACCCCGCCACCCGCGCCCGCTTCGTCGCCGTCCGCACCCGCCTGGGCCAGGACGCCAGGCACTACAACACCGGCAATCCGCTGGCGGCCGGCGTGCAGCTGGCGATCGACTACCGCGATCGCTCGGGCCTGACGAACATGGACCCCGCCAAGCTGGTGCGCCTCCTGGCCCAGCAGCGCCGGGTGAAGGTGGTCGAGAAGAGCTACGACCTGGGCGGCCAGCTGGGGGCGATCATCCGCACCCCGCCCGCGACCGGCCGCGCCTGCTTCGACGAGGTGCTGGCCCAGGCCGAGGCCGGCCCCGGCGTGACCCTGGCGGCCGCGCGGGCCTGGGCTGACGGCGACGTGGAAGGCGCCCTGCATAACGAGCGGACCTATGAGCGCTGCCTCGCCAGCATCTCCGGCGGCCGCGCCTACGACGAACGCACCAAGGCCGACGAGGCGGCGATCATCGCCAGCGCCCTGAAGCAGCCCGGCCACGCCATCGTCCTGGTCCCGCTGCGCCCCCTCCTGGCCCAAGGCGGCGTCCTCGACCGCCTCCGCGGCCAGGGCTTCACGGTGAAGACGCCGGGGGAAGAGTAGG
>CBHTUE010000242.1:0-7304 GCA_966096115.1 uncultured Phenylobacterium sp. | reverse complement strand
AGGTCGCCCTGGCGGCTCTTCTCGTATCTCTCCTCGGGAACCGGGCCGGACCCGAGAGGTCCGGCCAAGCGTCCGTCTGTCTTAGAAGTCCATGTTCGCGCCGATGAAGAAGTACCGGCCGCGGTTGTCGTACTGCGAGGAACCCGTGCCCGTGCCCGTGAAGGTTTCCGGGATGCCCGGCGGATAACGGTCGAACAGATTGATCACACCACCCCGGAAGGTGATCTGGTCGTTGAACTTGTAGGTCGCCCGGATGTCGTGGCGGAAGTAGTCGCCGGTCTTGTAGGGATCCAGGACGCCCTTCTGCTGCACCTGGCTGGCGATCATCGAGCCGTAATAGATGGTCGACCAGGTGAAGGAGAACTTGTCGTAGGTCCAGCGGGCCGACCCGTTGGCCTTCCACTCCGGCGTCGCGTTGGTGATGGTGTTCGCGAACTGGGTGTAGGCTTGGTTGGGCAGGCCCTGGCTGGCGAACTGGTACATCCAGGTCGCGTCCAGGCGCAGCGAGATGTCGCCGTAGTCCTTCTTGAGCAGGTCCTCGGTGTGGAAGCCGTAGGAGATCGAGTAGTCGTAGCCTTCGACCTTGGTCGAGGCGACGTTCTGGTTGACCAGCAACACCTGGACCACGCCGCCGACCACCGCGCCGCCGTTGGTCCCGGTCGGGTCACGCTGGATCTGCGCGCAGAACGGGTTGGAGGCGTAGGGCTGGGTCGCGTCGTCGTGGCAGAGCGAGCCGAACAGGGTGTTGATCGGCACCGTCCCGACGGCGTCGGTCAGGTTGTACTTGAAGTAGTCCACCGACATCTGCAGGCCAGGCACCCAGCGGGGCTGGATGACCACGCCGTACTGGTAGGTATGCGCGGTTTCCGGACCGAGGTTCGGGTTGCCGCCCTGCAGCAGGGCCAGGGACGAACGGCCGGCGCCGAAGTTCGAGACGAACGTCAGCGGGTTGTAGCCCGGGATCGCGGCGGCGCAGGTGACGCGGCGCGCCGCCTGCTGGGCCGCCGTAGCGCCGCGGAACACGTCCTTGTCGCAGGGGTCGATGGCCGCGGTGGTGAAGTTGCGACTCTGCGGGGCGTACAGCTCGACGATGTTCGGGGCGCGCACGGCCGTCGACTGGGTCGCCCGGAACGTGACGTCCTTCACGGGCGACCATTCCAGCTTCAGGCTGTACTGGTCGGTGCCGTGGATGGTCGAGTAGTCCGACTGACGCAGCGCGCCTTCGAAGGTCAGCTCGTGGGCGAACGGCAGGTCCTTCAGGATCGGGACCCGCACTTCGCCGTAGGTTTCCTTCACGGTGTAGGAGCCGCCGCGCGAGCCGATGGCGTTGAAGAACAGCGCGCCGGAAGCGCCCAGGGCGTCCTGGTCGAACTGGCTCTGTTCCTTGCGGTACTCGGCGCCGACCGCCACGCCCAGCGGGCCGGCGGGCAGTTCGAACAGGTCGAAGTTGAAGCTGAAGCCGGCGACGGTCTGCTTCACCACCTGGGTGGTGGCCGAGAAGCCGTTCGTCCACAGGATGGCTTCACGGCTGGCGCCGTTGACCAGGTCCCACGGCACGCAGCCGGCGGCGCGGGCGTTCACGTCGCGGCAGACGACCTGGCCGCCCACGGTGATGGCGTCCGTCGCCTGCTGCACGCGCAGGATGTTCGGCACGTTGTAGGAGAGCGTCGTGCCGTCCAGGCGCGAGTACTGGACGTAGCCTTCGGTGTGCACGTCGCGGCCGAAGGTCTGGAACTTGCCCTGGAAGCCGGTCGCGAGGCGATACTGCTCGCGCTCCGTCTTCACGTCGCGGCCGCCGAACTCCTGCCAGAACTTGCCGACCTGAGCCGTCGAAGTGTTGGTGAAGGTCTTGCCGGCCGCGGTCCACTCCGACCGCAGCGCCGCGGCGGTGGAGCCGCCGCCGTTCAGGAAGGCGTTATCGCCGCGCAGCACGACCGGCATGGTGCCGCCGCCCGCCGCCGACGAGAACGCCGGTTGGAAGATGCCGTAGCCGTTGGCCTTGACGTAGCTGCCTTCCAGGAAGGTGTGCCAGTCGTCGTTGATCTTGTAGTCGACGTAGCTGCGCAGGACCGCGCGGTCGCTCTTCGCCTGGTTCGCGTTGTAGGCGATGCCCGAATAGAACAGGGCTTCGTCCTGGCAATCCGGCTGCACGGTCGCCGTCGAGCAGGCCGCGCTGAGGCGCACGACGTTGGTCGGGTTGCGGTAGTCCAGGGTCACGGCGCGGGCGGTGCCCAGGGCGCCGCCGATGAGCTGGAAGGTCGCGGTCGGCGCGGTGTTGGCGCGCGAGGTCAGGATGACCGGCTGCGGCGTCAGGCGCGTGTCGCGCCGGATGCCCGGGCTCAGCTCCGAGCGGTCGCGCTGCATGATCTTGTCTTCGCTGGCGTATTCGCCGCCGACCAGGACCGACAGCTTGTCGTCGAAGAACTTCTTGCCCCAGTTGAAGCCGTAGCGGCCCGTCTCGCCGTCACCCTCTTGCGAGATGCCGGCCTGCAGGTCGACCTCGAGGCCGTCCTGTTCCTTCTTCATGATGAAGTTGACGACGCCCGAGATGGCTTCCGAGCCGTACACGGCCGAAGCGCCGCCGGCGATGGTCTCGATGCGCTCGATCATCAGCGAGGGGATGGTGTTCAGGTCGACGGCCGGCGAGGACGCGTCGGAGAAGGGCAGGCGGCGGCCGTCCATCAGCACCAGGGTGCGCGTCGGGCCGAGGCCGCGGATGTCGGCGCGGACCTGACCGGCGAGGAACAGCGTGCCGGAGGAGTTCTGGCCGTTGGTCGCCGGGTTGATGTTGGGCTGCTCGAGCAGCAGGTCGCCCACCGAGATCTGGCCCGACTCACGGATCGACTCGGACGACACAACCGACAGCGGCTGGGGCGAGGAGAAGGTGTCGCGACGAATGCGCGAACCGGTGACGACGATTTCGCCGACATCGACGGCGTCGGTGGCCGCCTGGGCGTGAACGACGGTCGGCGCAGCGATAAGGCTCGCCGAGGCGGCTGACGCGAGCAGCGCGCTTCGAAGCATGGTGTTCATCTGGACTTTCATTCTTGCGGCCCCCCGGCCTGGGAAACGGTTTCTCTCAGGCGCCGGCCGGGGCCGACGCTTCGGCCGCCAGGGACAAACCCGTCCAGCGTCGAAGTGACTAGACAACGACGACTGGAGGCGGGGTGCCTGACGGTGAGCCCGGAAGCTGTCACGCACCAGACATGCGAGCAACGAAAAGCCGCCACACTCGCGACGAGCGGTCGGGGAACGTTACAGATTTTACAGGATGTGCGTCGCGGGCGCCACACATTGGCCCGGATGGGGCAAAGCTATCCCCGGGCGTTGGTAATACCTCGGTAACGGATGGTCACGCTAGGCGGCGCACGGCCTCGCCGATCTCGTCGACCGCAGACTCGGTGGTGGCCCACGAGCACATGAAGCGCACCGAGCCGTCCAGGAACCGGTAAACGAACCAGCCGGCGGCGTGGAGCGCGGCCAGGCGGTCCTCGTCCATCTCGACGAAGACGCCGTTGGCCTCGACGGGGTGCAGCACCCTGAACGGCATCAGGCCGGCCAGCTTCTTCGCCATGGCGTTGGCGTGCGCCGCGTGGCGGGCCAGGGCGCCGTCCTGCAGCATGCCGATGAACGGCGCGGCGTAGAACCGGCCCTTGGACGGCAACTGGCCGCCCTGTTTCAGGCGCGCGTCGAAGCGGCGGGCGATGGCGCGGTCGAAGATGACCACCGCCTCCGTGGGCGGCATGCCGGCCTTGGTGCCGCCCCACACCAGAATGTCGACGCCCGAGCGGGCGATGGCCTGCAGGTCGAAGCCGGACGCCGCGGCGTTGGCCAGCCGCGCGCCGTCCAGGTGGACGCCGTAGCCCTTGGCCTTCACCGGTCCGATCAGGGCGGCGAGTTCGGCGGCCGAATAGACCGTGCCGTACTCGGTGGCGTTGGTCAGCGACAGCGCCGCGACCGGCTGGCGGTAGGAGACGTCGGGCGCGGCCAGCGGCGCGGCCAGCGCGGCGGGATCGATCTTTCCCGAGGGGCCGGGCAGCGGGACGAGCCCCAGGCCGTGGCCGAACAGGCCCGGTGCGCCAGTCTCGTCGGTGCAGATGTGGGCGTGGTGGTGGGCCAGCACGCTCTCGAAGGGCCGGCACAGCGCCGCCAGCGAAATGGCGTTGGCCGCCGTGCCTGAAGCCACGAACCGCACCTCCGCGTCGGCGTCCAGCTGGGCGCGGATCAGGTCGGCGGCCCGGGCGCTGACCGTGTCGGTCCCGTAGCCCGAGGTGAACCCGTCATTGGCGGCGACCAAGGCGGCCATCGCCTCGGGCGTGGCGGGGGCGGTGTTGTCGGACGCGAAGTCGTAACGGGCCATTCCACTCTCTTTCGGAACGTCATGGCCGGGCTTTTCCCGGCCGCCCAGACACGCCGACGGCGCCAGGGTCACGGTGGCGCGACCGCTGCCTGTCGGCGAGCGGTGGTGTCTCTGGGTGGCCGGGAAAAGGCCGGCCATGACGTTCATAGAGATGAGAGCGGGGCGCGCCTAGCCGTGCGCCCGCGCCCAGGCCCGCACCTCGTCCACGTAGAGGTCCGGCTCCTCCATGGCGGCGAAGTGGCCGCCGCGGGGCATGTCGGTCCAGCGGACGACGTTGTAGGCCCGCTCGGCGAACGAGCGCGGCGGGGCGGAGTAGAGCGGCTCGCCCGGGAAGTTGGCGAAGGCGGTGGGGACCTCCAGCCTGTGCCCGGGCTCGAAGGCCAGGCCGCCCTCCTCGATGAGGCCGCGGTAGTACCAGGCGCCGGTCGTGAAGCTGCCGGTCATCACGTAGATCATGATGTTGGTGAGCAGCTGGTCCTTCGGATAGGCCTCGTCCATCGACTTGACGCTGAGGTCGGACCAGTCGTGGAACCGCTCGGCGATCCAGGCGGCCTGGCCCACCGGGTTGCCGGCCCCCAGCCAGGCGGCCGACTGTGGCTTTGACATCTGCAGGCGCAGGTAGGCGCCCATCTGGTCGCCGGCGGCGGCCTGCTTCGTGGCCCAGGCGATCTCTTCCTCGCCCTGCGGCCCGCCGGTGGGGCGGAAGCCCAGCATGTTGAGGTGGATGGCGCGGGCGTGGACCGGGAAGTCGCGGGCCAGCCAGGAGGTGACCATGGCGCCCCAGTCGCCGCCCTGGGCCAGGTAGGTCCGGTAGCCCAGCACCTCGGTCATCAGGGTGTTGAACAGCCGCGCGGTCGAACGCTGGCCGATGGGGCTCGCGGGCTTGGACGAGAAGCCGAAGCCGGGGAGGGACGGGACCACTAGGTCGAAGGCGTCAGCCGGGTCGCCGCCGAACCGCGACGGGAAGGCCAGCTTCTCGATCGCGCCCCAGAACTCGTAGTGCGAGCCGGGCCAGCCGTGGGTGACGATCAGCGGCCGCTTGCCGCCGGCCTCGCCCACCACATGCAGGAAGTGGAGGTCGAAGTCCTCTACCCGGGCGGTGAATTGCGGGAAGCGGTTCAGCTCGGCCATCGCCGCTCGCCAATCGTAACGGTCGGTCCAGTGCGCGCAGAGCGCCTTCAGGTAATGGCCGTCGCAGCCGTAGTTCCAGCCGTCTGGCGCGTCCGGCATCGGCGGCCAGGGATAGGCGCGCACGCGGTCCAGCACGTCGGCGACCTGGGCCTCGGTCCAGGCGACCTGGAAGGGTTTGATCTCGGCCATGGCGCGTCTCCCGCTAGGCCGTCCACGTCACCGCCTTGCCGCGACGTGCGTCAAGCCTCGGGGCGCAGGCCCTTGCCCAGGGTGGCGCTGAGCGCGAGGTACAGGTCGCGGGCCTTTCCCGGCGGCATGAAGCCGGCCAGCTGCAGCACGACGACGCCGTGGACGACGGCCCAGAACATCATGCCAATCGTCTCCGGATCGCCGACGAACAGGCCGGCGGCGATGGAGTCCTTCACGTGGTCGGTCATGGTCGCGCGGGCGCGGTGGCCGGCGGCGATCAACTCCGGATACTTGTCGATGTGCGGCTGGTTCATGTCGAACATCAGCTTGTAGGAATGCGGGTGCTCCAGGGCGAAGCGCACATAGGCCTCGCCCACCGCCTCGCCGCGCGCGCGGGCGTCCGCGCCGGCGGCGGCCCGCGCCGTCTCCAGCGCCTCGGCGAAGCGGGTGAAGCCGCTGGTGCGCACCGCGGCCAGGATGTCGTCCTTGTCCTCGAAGTAGCGGTAGGGGGTCATGGGCGAGACGCCCAGCTCGGCGGACAGCTGGCGCATGGTCACCGCGTCCGGGCCCTTCTCCGCGAACAGCCGTTCGGCCGCCTCGCATAAGCGGTCGCGGAAGTCGGCGACATCGGTCTCGGTCAGGACACGCGGCATTCGACTCGTCCAATCCACAAAGCGCTTGCCAATCGCTAATCCTTCCCGCAAAGATTTACAACGTAAGACAGATAGTCCTTTGGGGAGGATCGACCATGGACGGTGAGGTTCGCATCAATCCGTATCTGTCGGGCAATTTTGCGCCCATCCGGTCCGAGGACGATTTCGAACTAGAGATACGCGGCGAGGTTCCCTCCGCCATGCGTGGCGCGCTGTTCCGCACCGGCCCGAACCCCCAGTTCGAGCCGCGCGATCCGGCGCAGTACCACTGGTTCGGCGGCGACGGGATGATCCACGGCTTCTATGTCGAGGACGGCAAGGTCCGCTACCGCAACCGCTACGTCCGAACGCCGAAGTGGGAACTGGAGCACGAGCACGGCCGGTCCCTGTTCGGCTCGATGGGAAATCCTGCGACCACCGACCCGCTGGCCATGGGCAACGAGGGCGGCACCGCCAACACCAACATCGTCTGGCATGCCGGCAAGCTGCTGGCGCTGGAGGAGGGCCACCAGCCCTTCGAGATGGACGCCCGCACCCTGCAGTCGCGCGGCTACGACCGGCCCTACGCCGGCCGCGTCACCGCCCACCCCAAGATCGACCCCAAGACCGGCGAGATGGTGTGGTTCGGCTACGGCATCGGGCCCATGCCGCTGTCGGCAGGGATGAGCTACGGCGTCACCGGCGCCGACGGGGTGGTGAAGCGCCGCCAGGACTTCCAGGCGCCCTACGCCGCCATGGTCCACGACTTCATGGTCACCGAAAACCACGCCCTCTTCCCGATCCTGCCGCTGACCGCCAGCCTCGAGCGGGCGATGAGCGGGCGGCCGCCGTTCGCCTGGGAGCCGGAGAAGGGCAGCTACGTGGGCGTGATGCGACGCGACGCCGACGTCTCGACCATCCGCTGGTTCAACGCGCCGGCCTGCTACGTCTTCCACCCGCTGAACAGCTGGGAGGAGGGCGACAAGATCTAC
>CBHTUE010000241.1:0-7309 GCA_966096115.1 uncultured Phenylobacterium sp. | reverse complement strand
CTGCGCGTCGGGGGTCGCAACGTTCATGTCTTCCTCCAGGCCGTCTTTCCCGGGAGCAGACCTCAAGGGACCGCCGAACTCAAGCTAATCGGTGATCAGTCAGCCGTGATTGCCACGGCGCGGCCGGGGCTTGAGGATGCGGCGACACGGGGGAACGGGCGAATGATACGAATGGCCAGGTCGCTGGGGGCGGCGCTTGCGGTTTTCCTGACGCTCATGCTCCCGACCGGCGGCCGCGCCGCGGCGCCGGCGCCGGCCAGGCCCTACAACATCATCTTCGTGCTGGTGGACGACCTGCGCTTCGACGCCATGGGCTTCCTCACCCCCGGCCTGAAGACCCCCAGCATCGACTTCCTGGCGAAGAACGGGACCTACTTCCCAAACGCCGTGGTCACCTCGTCACTGTGCTCGCCCAGCCGGGCCACCATCCTCACCGGCCAGACCACCCGCAATCACCACGTGGTCGACAACAACAACTCCTCCGAGGCGGGCCTCGTCTTCTTTCCGAAGTACCTGCAGGACGCCGGCTACCAGACCGCCTTCTTCGGCAAGTGGCACATGGGCGCCGAGAGCGACGCGCCGCGGCCAGGCTTCGACCGCTGGGTCAGCTTCAAGGGCCAGGGGACCTACGGCCCCACGGACGGCCTCAGCGCCCAGGCCGTCGCCACGGGACAGCGCCAGACCTTGAACGTCGACGGCCGGGTGGTGAACCGCAAGGGCTACATCACCGACGAACTGACCGACTACGCCCTCGACTGGCTGGACCACGGCCGCGATCCCGCGAAGCCGTTCTTCCTCTACCTCAGCCACAAGGCGGTGCATTCCGACGCCACGCCGCCGCCGCGCTACGCGACGCAGTACGCGGACCTCGACATCAGGATGCCCGCCAGCATGGCGAACACCCCAGCCAACAACCGCGGCAAGCCCATGTGGGTGCGCAACCAGCGCAACAGCTGGCACGGGGTCGACTTCCCGTATCACTCGGACCGCGACATGCGGGAGTACTTCCGCGAGTACTACCGCACCCTCAGCGCCGTGGACGACAGCCTGGGCCGCATCCTGGCCGACCTGAAGCGCCAGCGCCTCGACCAGAACACCATGGTGGTCTTCTACAGCGACAACGGCTTCCTGAAAGGCGAGCACGGGCTGATCGACAAGCGCAACGCCTATGAGCCTTCGATCCGCGTGCCGATGGTGGTCTATGCCCCGGGGCTGGTGGCCAAGGGCGTGACCAGCCCGGTGCGGGTGCGCAACCTGGACATCGCGCCGACCTTCCTGGACGTGGCGGGCGTGAAGCCGCCGGCGCAGTTCGAAGGCCGCAGCGTCCTGCCGGTGGCGACCGGCAAGGTCGCGGCCAAGGACTGGCCCGAGGACGACTTCATCTACGAGTATTACTGGGAGTGGTCATTCCCGCAGACGCCCACCACCTTCGCCATCGAGCGCGGTCGCATGAAATACATTCAGTATCACGGGGTGTGGGATCTGGAGGAGTTGTACGACCTGGCCGCCGATCCCGACGAGATGACGAACCTGATCAACGACCCGGCCCACGCCGCCGTGAAGGCCGACCTGCGCCGGCGCCTGTTCGCGGCCCTGGCCAACAACGCCGGCGGCCACGTCGTGCCCTATACCGAAAAGCTGGGCGAGGGCCTGGTCTACCGCAACCAGGACGGCCCGGGCGCGGCGGCGTTCCCGCCGGAGTGGATCAAGGCCCCGCCGAAGCCGAAGAAGTGAGTGCGAAGACCATGTGGACCACGCGTCGCGAATTCGTCAGCCTGTCGGCCATGGCCCTGGCCTCGCCTGCCCTCGCAGCCGCCAAGCCGCTGCGCATCCTGATCCTCGGCGGCACCGGTTTCACCGGCCCGCACCAGGTTCGCTATGCCCTGGGCCGCGGACACAAGGTCACCGTCTTCAATCGCGGTCGCCATCCGCAGGACTGGCCGGGCCAGGTCGAGGAACTGGTCGGCGACCGCAACACCGGCGACCTGAAGGCGCTGGCGGGCCGCGAATGGGACGTCTGCATCGACAACCCGACCTCCCTGCCCTTCTGGGTGCGCGACGCCGGCCAGGCGCTGAAGGGCAGGATCGGCCACTACGTCTTCATCTCGACCATCTCGGTCTACGCGACCAACGAGCATCCGGGCGACGACGAGACCGCCGCGGTCCAGACCTACGAGGGCGCCGACCCGTTCGCGGAGAAGGAGGTCCCGCCCCGCCTCTACGGCGCCTTGAAGGCCCGCAGCGAGGCGGAGGCGAAGACCCAGTTCGGCGAGGCGCGCGTCACGGTCATCCGGCCAGGGCTGATCGTCGGGCCGGGCGACGAGACCGACCGCTTCACCTACTGGCCGCGCCGGCTGGCGGCCGGCGGCGAGGTACTGGCGCCGGGCGACGGCTCGGATCCGGTGCAGTTCATCGACGCCCGGGACCTGGCCGAATGGACCGTGCGGATGGCCGAGAAGAAGCAGGCCGGGGTGTTCAACGGCACGGGCCCCGCCGCGCCGATGACCACGAAGCAGATGATCACCGGGATCGCCGAAGGCGTGGGCGCCACGCCGCACCTGACCTGGGTCCCGTCCGACTGGCTGAGGAAGCAGAACGTTCAGGGCTGGAGCGACCTGCCCGTGTGGCTGCCGGGCACGGGCGACACCACGGGGTTCCACCGGCGCAGCATCAAGCGCGCCGTCGCGGCGGGCCTGACGTTCCGGCCACTGCCGGTGACGGCGAAGGACACCCTGGCCTGGTGGCAGGCCCAGCCGGCCGAACGGCAGGCGAAACCCAAGACCGGCCTGACGCCGCTGCGCGAAACCGCGCTGTTGGAAGCCTGGAAGACCCGCGCCCAGGGCTGAGCCCTTTACCGCCCCGGACGGAGGCCGTACGCAGACGGGACCTGGGCCGCGGGCCCGTCTGAGACGAGAGCCTCATGTCCTCCGGACTGGTCGCGCTGCTGGACGACGTGGCCGGCATCGCCAAGCTGGCCGCGGCCTCCCTCGACGACGTGGCCGGCGCGGCGGGCAAGGCCGGGGTCAAGGCCGCCGGCGTGGTGGTCGACGACACTGCGGTGACGCCGGGCTACGCCATGGGCTTCACGCCCGAGCGCGAACTGCCAATCGTGTTCAAGATCGCGCTCGGCTCCCTGCGCAACAAGTTTCTGTTCCTGCTGCCCGGCGCCCTGGCGCTGAGCGCCTTCGCGCCGTGGGCGATCACCCCGATCCTGATGCTGGGCGGCGCCTATCTGGCCTATGAGGCGACCGAGAAGATCCTCGAGGCGCTGGGCGGCCACGACACCGGCGACACGCCCGACGAGCTGGCGCTGAGTTCGGCGGAGTTGGAGAAGCTGAAGGTGGGCGGCGCCATCCGCACCGACCTGATCCTGTCGGGCGAGATCATGGCCATCTCGCTGGCCGAGGTCGCCGAACAGCCGCTGCTGATGCAGGCTGCGGCCCTGGCCGTGGTCAGCCTGGCGATGACCGTGGGTGTCTACGGCGTCGTGGGCCTGATCGTGAAGATGGACGACATGGGTCTGCACCTGTCGCGGCGCCGGTCGCGGGCCTCGCAGGCGCTGGGCCGCGGACTGGTGCGCGGCATGCCGCTGGTGATGGACGCGCTCACCCAGATCGGCACCGCAGCCATGCTGTGGGTCGGCGGCGGCATCCTGGTCCACGGCCTGGAGCACTTCGAGCTCACGCCCGTGCCGCACTGGCTGGATGCAGCCTCGGCATGGGCGGGGGCCGCCCCGGCCGTGGGTTCGGTGACGGCGTGGGCGACGTTCGCCGCGGGGTCGGCCGTGGTGGGGCTGGTGGTCGGATCAGTGATCGCGGGCGCGATGCACTTCGTGCCGAAGAAGGCGCACTGAACGCTTGATCGACGTCAAGGCGCACCGGGGCGGGTGGCGCAGTCTGGCGCTGCACGATGGGAGCCGGAAGATGGGTCATGCGTACCTCCGAAGCGCGGGCGTCGCCCTGCTGGTGGCGATGACGGCCGGAGCGGCGCTGGCGGCGCCGCCACCGCGACCGCCGACGGAAGCGCAGTCGATCGCGCTGGGGCGCGAGCTGGCGCAGCGCAACTGCGGCATGTGCCACAGCCTGTCTGACCACGGCCCCAGCCCGCATCAGGGCGCCCCGCCCTTCCGCGACCTCTACCAGCGGATGGACGTGGACGCGCTGGGCGAGGGCCTGGCCACCGGCATCCTCACGCGGCATCCGGCCATGCCCGAGTTCCGCTTCCAGCCGAACGAGGTGGTGGCCATCGTCCGCTATCTGCGCGCCATGCAGTCGCGGCAGAACACGGACGCCGGCGGACAGGGCCGCCCCGGCTGATCCGCCGGGACGGCCCAAGGTTCACCTACCAGCGGCGATCGTAGCGGTCGTAACGATCGTAGCGGTCCTCCCACCGGTCGTGCCGGTGGTGGCGGTGATGACGGTACCCGTCGCGGTCGCGGCGGTTGTCGTAGCGGTCGTACTGGTCGGGGCGACCGTCGCGGTCGCGATCCCGGTTCCATTCGGCGCGATCGGAGATGCCGTCGCGGTCGGAGTCGCGGTAGGCGCGGGCGTCGTAACCGTAGCTCTGGACGTAGCCGCCGCGGTTGTAGGTGTAGCCGTACGGCTGGGCCATCGCGGCGCCGGCGGTCAGGGTGGCGACGGCGACAGCCGCGCCGAGGATCAGCTTCTTCATGAGGGCCCTCCTTAGGCCGTTGATGAGCAGACCCTAGCGGGGCGCGCCTGAACGGGGTCGGGGCGCATCGTTCATAGGGGGTTCAGCGCGGCGACCCGGCGGCGCCACATTGCGCCGCAAGCGAGCCCTCTGGCGTCGGGGCGCGGGGTGTATAAGACTGTGCGTCGCTGGCGAGGTGACGGGCGCCGGCGTTTGTAGTGTGGACCAGCGCCAGGGGGCGGCCCGTCATGCCCGAAGTGAATCTGTCTGCCCTGAACGGGCCGGAACTCCGCAGCCTGCTCGACAGCGCCCGTTCGCGCGGGCAGGCCGCGCTCAGCTACCAGATCCTGCAGGAAATGGCCGCGCGCCGCGAGGGCCAGCGCGGACCCGAGCCGCGGATGGCGGTGCTGGAGCTGGGGGATCCGCTGACCGCCCGGGACGAGGCGTTCGAGCCGGGGGCCGAGGCTGAGGATACCGACGCCGAGCCGCCGCTCTACCTGTCGCCACCGCCCGCGGAGGCGCCTCCGCCACCGCAGAGCGTCTGGGACGACGTGCCCGAGGCCCCGCCGCTGAAGCTCCAGGGCCTGCCGCATCCCGGGCGGCCCGGCTTCGCTCGCGCCGCGGTGTTCGCCGCGGGGATCGTGCTGGGCGCGGCCGGGGGCTGGGGCGCGGCCAGCCTGGACCTGGGCCGCCTGGCGCCCTCGCCCGCCGCCGAGCCGCCCGCCGACTTCGTGCGCACCGCCAACGCGTCGCTGCCCGCCTCGGCGCCCGAGGCGCAGCCCACCGCGCCGCCCGCCCAGATCCAGGTGGTCGAGGCCGCGCCGGCCGGCGAGGCCGTGTCCGCCGGCTTCCGCGAGACGCCCCTGCCCGCCCCCGAGGCCGCGCCGGAGGCGGAACCGGCGCAGGTGGCCGAGGCCGCGCCGGCGCCGCCCGCCGCGCCAGAAGCGCCCAAGATCACCGTCATCAAGCACGACGAGCCCGCCGGCGCCTGCGCCGCCCAGCCGACGCCGGCCGACCGCACCATCTGCGCCGACCCGCAGTTGCGGCGGCTGCAGCGCGAACTGCGCGCCGCCTACGGCCAGGCGCTGGAGGCGCACGAGGACCGCGACACCCTGCGCCAGCGGCAGCTGGCCTGGCGCGACGCGCGCAACACCGTCGACGACCCGGCGCAACTGGTGGGGCTGTACGAGGCGCGCATCCGCAAGCTGCACGCCGCGACCGAGGCGGCTCGCGACGGGCGCTAGCCGGCGCCGGTTGCGGGGCGGCGGCGGACCGTGCACGGATGTCGGCCGGCCAGGGGGACGTGGGCGATGCGGGTGACGACGCTGACGTGGGGCGTGAAGCAGAGCTTCCGCAACTATGTGGAGATGAGCGGTGGGACGATCGCGGCCACCGCCGGCGCGGCGCGCGCCGAGGACGGAGCCCTGGCCTTCGCGGCGGCGCCGGACAGCGACCTCAGTATCGACGGCGCGGCGCTGAGCGGGACCGGGCGGTTCCGCGGCGAGGTGAGCTTCCAGGCGCACGGCGGGATGCTGTCTGTGTCGCTGTTCGATCCCGGGGTCGAGGCCGGCGCGGACGGGCCGGTGCTCACGGTCGCCGACACCGCGGCGCGCACCCGGCGCGTGGTGTTCGCCAAGCTGGACCTGGCGGCGGCGACGGACGCGGGCGGCGCGCTGTCGATCCCGGCGACCATCACGCTCGACGGCATGTTCATCCTCGGCGACCACTATCCGCCGGGGACGGCGCTGGATCCGGTCGGGCTGATGGGGGCGTAGGGCGTGCGGAGCCTCAGCCGGCGCGGGGTGCTGGCGGCGGCGTTCGCGCTGGGCGCAGGCGCGGCGCGCGGCCGGCCGACGCCGACAGGCGACCTGGATGGGCTGTGGTTCATGGGCACCTACACCGACCTGGAGCGGCCGGCGGCGCTGCCGCGGCTCGTGCTCACGCCCGCCGAGGCCGAGGCCTTCGCGGCGCCGCGCCGGGCGCTGAACGGGATGCCGGCGTCGAAGGACGGCGCCCTGGGCCAGGCCGAGAGCGAGTTCAACGACCGGGGCGACGGCCTGCTGCGAGTGCGCGGCGAGATCCGCGCCTCGATCATCACCGAGCCGGCGGACGGGCGCATCCCCTACCTCGACGCGGCGGCCAGGGCGCATGGGCTGGCGGGCCCGCCGGTGGAGGACATGACCGGGCCCGAGACGCGGCCGCTGTCGGAACGCTGCCTGGGCAGCGCGGCGGCCGGCGCGCCGATCGTCGGCGGCCCCGACGCCAACCTGGTGCAGATCGTCCAGGCGCCGGGCGCGATCGCCATCGTCAGCGAGAAGTACCACGACACGCGCATCGTGCGGCTGGGCGCCGCGCATGCCCGGCCCGCTGGCGGCGCGGCCTGGATGGGCGACTCCATCGGCCGTTGGGACGGGGCGACCCTGGTGGTCGAGACCACCCGTCCGCACGCGGCGTCGCGCGGCCAGCGCCTGGTGGTCGGCGAGGGCACGGTGGTGAGCGAACGCTTCACCCGCCTGTCGGCGACCGAGCTGCTCTACGCCTGGACCGTCGCCGACCCGGCGCTGTTCCGCGAACCGTGGCGCGGCGAGACCGTCTGGCGCCGTACGCCGGGCCGGATGTTCGAATACGCCTGCCACGAGGGCAACTACGGCCTGCCCGG
>CBHTUE010000240.1:0-7363 GCA_966096115.1 uncultured Phenylobacterium sp. | reverse complement strand
CGGCCGCTCGACCACTCTACCTCCCATCCATCACACGAGAGGGTAGGGAGAGGGCCGGCTCGGGAGATCGTGGCGCACCGGGTGGCGGACCAAGGTCCCTCGGCCGGCGGGCCCTCGCCCTGCCATACGGCGCGCTCGGAGGCGTCCAGCCGGCCCTCTCCCTACCCTCTCCCTCTCTTCGCGCCTGCGGCGCTCGGGGGAGAGGAGTCATGACCCGCTATGCCGAACTCCAGGCCACGACGAATTTCTCGTTCCTGCGCGGGGCCTCACACCCCTGGGAGCTGGTGGTCGGGGCGGACGCGATCGGAATCGAGGCGGTGGGGATTTGCGACCGCAACAGCCTGGCCGGCGTGGTGCGGGCCTGGCGTCAGGTGCAGGACTTGCAGGAAAAGGGCTCCAGGATCCGAGCCCTGACCGGCTGCCGCCTGGACTTCGCCGACGGCACGCCCAGCCTGCTGGTCTATCCCTCCGACCGCGAAGCCTATGGGCGGCTCACCAGTCTGCTGACCGCCGGGCAAGGGCGTTCGGAGAAGGGCGAGTGCGAGCTGCACTGGGAGGATTTCCGCCAGCATGCCGAGGGCTTGTTGACGCTGGTGGTTCCGCCCGAGCGCCTCGACGAGACCTTCGAGGCAGAGCTTCGCCGCATCGCCTGGGAATTGCCGGACGTGTGGCTGGCGGCGGCCCGGCGCTATGGCGCCCGCGACCTGAAGCGCCTGGCCCACCTGGCCACCCTGGCGGAGCGCAGCGGCGCTCCGATGGTCGCCACCAACGACGTCCTCTACCACGGACCCGAACGCCGGCCGCTGCAGGACGTGCTTTCCTGCATCCGCGAGACCTGCACCCTCACCGAGGCCGGCCTTCGGTTGGAGGCCAACGCTGAGCGCCACCTGAAGGCCCCGGCCGAAATGGCCCGCCTGTTCGCCCGCTTCCCGGGCGCCGTCGAACGCAGCGCCGAGATCGCCGAGCGCATCACCTTCGACCTCGGCCAACTGCGCTACGAGTACCCGGACGAACCGGTCCCGCCCGGCAAGACGGCCATCCAGCACCTGCGCGATCTCAGCTGGGCGGGCGCCGCCTGGCGTTATCCCGAGGGCGTCCCGGAGACGGTGCGCGCGACGGTCGCCAGCGAACTCGACCTGATCGAGGAACTGGACTTCCCGAACTACTTCCTGACCGTTCACGACATCGTCGACCATGCCCGTAACAAGCTGGGCATCCTCTGCCAGGGTCGCGGTTCGGCCGCCAATTCCTGCGTCTGCTTCTGCCTGGGGATCACGGCGGTCGATCCCACCAAGGAGGACCAGGACCTCCTCTTCTCCCGCTTCATCTCGCGCAATCGCGGTGAGCCGCCGGACATCGACGTCGACTTCGAGCACGAGCGGCGCGAGGAGGTGATGCAGTACGTCTACGACCGCTACGGCCGCCATCGCGCCGCGATCGTCGCCACGGTGATCCACTACCGTCCGCGCATGGCGATCCGCCAGGTGGGCAAGGCGCTGGGTCTCACCGAGGACATCACCGCGGCGCTCTCCGGCACGGTCTGGGGCAGCTGGGGCGACGGGGTCGCCGACGACCACATCCGCCAGTGCGGCATCGACCCGGATGCCCCGGAGATCCGCCGCGCCACGGCGCTGGCGCAGGTGTTGCTCGGCTTCCCGCGTCACCTGTCGCAGCACGTCGGCGGCTATGTGCTGACCAAGCGGCGGCTGGACGAGACCGTCCCGATCGGCAATGCGGCGATGGAGAAGCGCACCTTCATCGAGTGGGACAAGGACGACATCGACGCCCTCGGCCTGATGAAGGTCGACGTACTGGCGCTGGGCATGCTGTCGGCGCTGAGGAAGAGTTTCGCACTCCTCGACCCGCTGTCGGACGGGAGCCTCGTCACTGAGGTGGCGCACATCCCCCAAGGCGACAAGGCCGTCTACGACATGCTGTGCAAAGCCGATTCCGTCGGCGTGTTCCAAGTCGAGAGCCGGGCGCAGATGTCGATGTTGCCCCGATTGAAACCCCGGAGATTCTACGACCTGGTCATCGAGGTGGCGATCGTCCGGCCGGGTCCGATCCAGGGGAACATGGTCCACCCCTACCTGAAGCGGCGCAACGGGATCGAGCCGATCACCTTCCCCGCGCCACATCCGGAGCACGGCCCGCCGGACGAACTGCTGGCGATCCTGAAGAAGACCCATGGCGTGCCGCTGTTCCAGGAGCAGGCGATGCGGGTGGCGATCGTGGCGGCGAAGTTCAGCGACGACGAGGCCGACCGCCTGCGCCGCTCCATGGCCACGTTCCGCAACGTCGGCACCATCGGCGAGCATGGGCTGAAGTTCGTCCGCGGGATGATGGCCCGCGGCTACGAGCGGGAGTTCGCCGAGCGGTGCTTCAAGCAGATCGAGGGCTTCGGCTCCTATGGCTTCCCGGAGAGCCACGCGATCAGCTTCGCGATCCTGGTCTACGTCTCCGCGTGGGTGAAATGGCATCGCCCGGACGCCTTCCTGGTGGGGCTGTTGAACAGCCAGCCCATGGGGTTCTACCAGCCGGCCCAGCTGGTCCGCGATGCGCGCGAGCATGGGGTCGAGGTGCGGCCGCCCGACGTGTCGTTCAGCGACTGGGATTCGACTCTCGAATCTCGTGATCCCGATGCGCCTCTATCGGCGGTGGCGCTTGAGCGCTGCGGCGCTCCAGCGCAGCTGCGGCCTGTTCGCCTGGGCCTGCATCAGATCAAGGGGTTCAAGGAGAAGGACGCCGCGTCGCTGGTCGAGGCGCGCAAGGCCGGCGCAAATACCATCGAGGCCTATGCCCGCCAGGGGAAGCTGACCCGCCGCGCCCTGGAGTTGCTGGCCGAGGCCGACGCCTTCCGCTCCTTGGGCTTCCCGCGCCGCGAGGCGCTGTGGGCGGTGAAGGGACTGGCCGGCGAATGGGGCGCCGAGCGCGACGCGCCGCTGCTGCTGCGCCAGAGCCTGAAGGAAACCCAGGTCGAGCTGCCGTTCATGAGCGCCCCGCAGCACGTGGCCGAGGACTATCGGACCACCAGCCTGTCGCTGAAGGACCACCCGGTACGGTTCTTCCGGGAGGACCTGGCCGTCCAGCGGGTGGTCCCCTGCGTGGCGCTGAAGACCGCTCGCAACCATCGCCGCTTGTCCGTGGGCGGCCTGGTGCTGGTGCGCCAGCGGCCCGGCACGGCGCAGGGCGTCGTGTTCATGACCTTGGAGGACGAGACCGGCATCGCCAACATCGTGGTCTGGAAGGACGTCTTCGAGGCCAACCGCCGGCTGGTGATGACCTCGTCCTTCCTGGTCGTCCACGGCCAGGTGCAGAGCGTCGAGGGCGTGGTCCACGTGGTCGCCGAACGCTTCACCGACCTCTCCCACCGCCTCTCCGACCTGCGCGAGGACGAAGGCGAGATCGCCGCCCGCCAGAAGGTCTCCGGCGCCCTGATCCGCAGCCGGGATTTCCACTGAGGCTCTACAGGACAACCCCCATATGCTAGATTCACCCATGGCCGAGCCGAAGCCCAAGCCGACAGACGACGATCCTGCCGTATTCCGGCAGGCGGTCGACGAGGGTCTGAAATCCCTCGATGGCGGCCGGAGCCTTTCCTACGACAAGGTTCGCCGGTGGCTGCTCTCATGGGGCACGGATCGGGAAACGCCGCCCCCGGAATGCCCGTAGCTCTTTCACCGGAAGCGCTGGCCGACCTCATCGCGATCCGAGCCTACATCGGTGACTGCAACCCGGCAGCCGCCTCCCGCATCGCCGTGCAGATCGTCGCCGCCTGCGATGCGCTGGAGCATCTCCCGGAGCGAGGGCGGCCAGGACTCGTCCCGGGAACGCGCGAAGTCACGCTCATCTGGCCCTACGTGATCGTCTATCGCATCGTGCCCGAGGCCGTTGAGATCGTCCGCATCTGGCACGGCGCTCGGCGCCGTGAATCCTAGACCTCGCGCGGCCGGCCGGGCATCGTCTTCCCCATGGCCGACGACGGCAGACCCAAGATTCCCCGCGGGCCCAACAAGGTGCGGCGGGCCGCGACGCGGGCGAAGATCCTCGATGCGGCGGTGCGCTGCCTGGCGGAGTTCGGCTATGCGGCGACCTCGACGCCGCTGGTGGCCAAGCTGGCCAAGGTCAGCCGCGGTTCGCTGCTGCACCAGTTCCCGACCAAGGTGGACCTGATCCTGGCGGTGGCCGGGCACGCCGCGCGCGGCCAGGGCGGCTTCATCCGCGAACACGTCATGGCCCTGTCGCCCGGACGCGAGCGGTTCGTGGGCGGCGTCGACGCGGTCTGGGCGGCGCTCAAGCGGCCCGAGGCGATCGCGCTCAGCGAGATCACGCTGGCCGCCCGCAGCGACCCGGAACTGGCCGCGCGCTACCCCGACTTCGCCGACGCCCTGGAGGCCTCGATGCACCGCAGCCGTGGCCGCATGGCCGAGGGCCTGGGCGCGGCCGACCGGTCCGCGGACGTCGACGTCCTGGCGCACATGACCCTGGCCGCGCTGCGCGGCCTGGCCATGGAGAGCGTCTTCGTCGGCCGCCCCACCGACGACGCGGAGAAGGTGGTGGCCCTGCTCAAGCAGCTGCGCGAGCGGATGGCCGACGACGTGGCCGGATCTTAGTTTGTAGTCAGCGTTGACCGCCGATTGGCGGACCGCCTAAGCTCGCGCGGACAGGGAGGCGGGGACGGCCAGCCCCGGCGCTCTCCTATCAAAAGTGGCTGGCTGGGGAGGCATCACCATGACCGAAGGTTCGGATCGCAGGACCGTGCTCGTCGCCGGCGCCGCCGCGGCCCTGGCCGCCACCGCCGCGACCCAGGCGTTGGCCCAGGCCGCGCCGGTGTCGGGCCTGGGGACGGGCGGGGCCTCCAGCAAGCTCTTCCAGACCACCGAGATCGCCACCGGCAAGGTGCAGGGCATCGCCAACGGCCCGGTCTGGGAGTTCCGCGGCATCCCCTACGGCGCGCCCACCGGCGGCAAGAACCGCTTCATGCCGCCCAAGCCGCCGGCCCGGTGGGCCGGGGTGCGCGAGTGCTTCGCCTTCGGCCAGGTCTGCCCGCAGACCCAGGCCGACATCCGCGGCGAATACGGCCAGCTGATCATGTGGGACCGCCAGGTGGGCGGCATGGGCGAGGACTGCCTGGTCCTCAACGTCTGGACCCCCAGCCTGGACAAGGGCGCGAAGAAGCCGGTGTTCGTCTCGTTCCACGGCGGCGGCTTCTCGTCCGGCTCCGGCAACGCCCCGGGCTTCGACGGCAAGAACCTCGCCTATTATGCCGACGCCGTGGTGGTGACGATCAACCACCGCCTGGCCTCCTACGGCTACACCGCCCTGGCCAACGCCGGCGCGGGCGAGGCGTTCAAATACGCCGGCGTCTGCGGAGCGTTGGACATGGTGGCCTCGCTGCAGTGGGTGAAGGCCAATATCGAGGCGTTCGGCGGCGACCCCGGCAAGGTGATGATCTTCGGCCAGTCGGGCGGCGGGGCGAAGACCTCGACGGTGCTGGCCATGCCGGGCGCCAAGGGCCTGTTCCATCGCGCCGCCGTGCAGTCCGGCTCGGCGCTGCGGCTGGTGACACCCGAGGCCGGCGCGCAGACCGCCGAGAAGTTCCTCAAGCAGCTGGGTCTGACCGGCAGGACCGCCGCCGACATCCAGAAGTTCAGCTGGCAGCAGATTCTCGAGGCCCAGGTCGCGGCGGGTGGCAACTTCTCGCCGGTGATCGGGACCGACGCGCTGCCGCACCACCCGTTCGACCCCGGCGCGCCGCCCGAGTCGATGGACGTACCGATCATCGTTTCGACGACCCTGGAGGACGCCGCCCTCGGCCTCACCAACTTCGGGCTCACCGAGGATGGGCTGAAGACGCTGTTCGACCAGCGCTTCGGCGGCAAGGGCAAGGAGCTGGTCGCGCTCTACCGGAAGTACGACCCGGCGGCGACGCCGTTCCTGATCCAGGCCCAGGCCTTCACCGACGCCGGCTTCCGCGGCTCGGCCTTCGTGCAGGCGGCGCGCAAGGCGGCCGCGGGCGGGGCGCCGGCCTACATGTACCAGTGGAACTGGCGGACGCCCGCCTATGACGGGAAGTTCGGCGCCGTGCACGGCATCGACGTCTCGGCCAGCTTCCACAGCTACCGCGACGGCTTCTTCGCCGGCTCCACCAACGGCAAGGCCATGGCCGACCGGCTGGCCTCGGTCTGGGGCGCCTTCGTGCGCACCGGCAACCCGAACAACCCGCACATCCCCAAGTGGGAGCCCTATTCGGACAGCCACCGCGCGGTGATGCTGTTCGACAACGACACCCGCCAGGAGATCAACCCGCGCGCCGAGATCCGCGCCTATTGGGACGCCAACGCGCCAGCCGGCCGCGGCTAGTCCGCGGCCGGCGAGCGCCCTCAGAACACCAGCGCGCGTGCTTCCTTCACGTGCGGCAGGGCCTGGATCTTCTTCAGCAAGGCGTCGGACGGCGCCTGATCAACGCCGACCAGGGCGATGGCGTCGTCGCCGGCGTCGATGCGGCCCAGGTTGAAGGTGGCGATGTTCACGCCCGCCTCGCCCAGCAGGCCGCCCAGCGCGCCGATGAAGCCCGGCTTGTCCAGGTTGTTGACGTACAGCATCCGCGGCGCGAACGGGGCGTCCAGGTCCATGCCCTTCACCTCGACCACCCGCGGCGCGCCGGCCTGCACCGTGCCGGCGAAGGAGCGCTTGCCTTTCTCGGTGGTGACGGTGATGCGCATCAGGCTCTCGTAGATCGGCGAGTCTTCCTGCTTGCTCTCGGAGAAGACGATACCGCGTTCCTTCGCCACCGCCGGCGCCGAGACCATGTTGATCTCCGCCAGCATGGGCCGCAGCACGCCGGCCAGGCCGGCCGCGCTCAGCGGTTTGACGTTCAGCTTGGAGACCTCGCCCTCGAAGGCGATGTCCACGGCCTTCACGCCGAAATCCAGCATCTGGCCGGCGAGCGCACCCAGCTTCTCGGCCAGCGCCACGAAGGGCTTCAGGCGCGGAGCCTCCTCGGCGGTGACCGAGGGGCTGTTCAGCGCGTTGGTGACCGCGCCGGTCAGCAGGTAGTCGCTGATCTGCTCGGCGACCTGCAGGGCGACGTTCTCCTGGGCCTCGTTGGTTGAGGCGCCCAGGTGCGGGGTGGCCACGAAGTTCGGGGCCCCGAACAGCACGTTCTCCTTGGCCGGCTCCTGGGTGAAGACGTCGAAGCCGGCGCCGCCGACGTGGCCGCTCTCCAGGGCCGCGCGCAGGGCCGCCTCGTCCACCAGCCCGCCGCGGGCGCAGTTGATGATGAACACGCCCTTCTTGGTCTTGGCGAGGTTCTCGGCCGACAGGATGTTGCGGGTCTTGTCGGTCAACGGCGTGTGCAGGG
>CBHTUE010000239.1:0-7372 GCA_966096115.1 uncultured Phenylobacterium sp. | reverse complement strand
TCGGCGAACAGGTGGTGCAGGGCCCGCTCGTCGGTGCCGCCGATGTACATGCCCGGCCGCTTGCGCACCGGCTCCAGGCCTTCCAGGACCTCGATGTCCTTGGCCGAGTAGCCGCCGCCCTTGCCGGCGGTGACGGCGATGTCCGCGCGCGGCTCATGGCTCTCGGCCAGCGGACTTGCCGGCGCGGGGTTCAGGGCGTCGTCGAAGAGGTCGGGGAGGGGCTGGGACGCGGACTTGGACATGAGGCTCGGATAGTGATGCGATTCTCAGCCTCGTATGGGCCGCCCCGGCCCCCAGGGCAACGCGGCCGCGCGGACCAATCGCCGCGCGGCGCGGGCTTGCCTCAGAACGTGGCCTCCAGCGTGACGAACGCCTGCCGTGGCGGGATCGGGAAGGCCTGGTAGCCGCCCGAGTTGCTGGTCACCACGGCGGTCGAGACGCCCTTGATATCGCCCAGGTTGGTGATGTTCCCGCTGATCCGGGCGCCCTTCAGCATGTGGCCCTGCGGCAGGTCGAAGGTGTAGCTGGCCTCCAGTCCCACCAGGTAGGTCGATTTCACCGACAGGTCGTTCAGGTAGGTGACGTAGCGCTTGCCGACGTAGTCGCCGCTGACCGACGCTTCGAAGTTCCCGTAGTTGAAGCGGAAGATGGTCTTGTTCAGCCACTTGGCCGTCAGCGGCACCTGCTTGCCGCCGGTGGCGACGGTGACCGGCGTGGTCACCCCGCCCACGACCGTCGTGCCGCTCTGATAGTCGGAATCGTACTTGGAGCGGTTGTACGAGAGCGCGTTGTAGAGGTGGAAGTACCGGGCAAAGCCGATGGTGCCGGCCACGTCGACGCCGTCGGTGGACACGCTGCCCACATTGGCCAGGATCGCCGGCGCCGGGTTGATGAAGTTGAACGGCGCGATGTTCAAAAGCCGGTTCTTGAAGTCGACGTGGTAGAGGTTGATCTGCCCGTCGATCCCCGAGATGAACCCGCCGTCGAAGTCGCGTCGCGTGCGCAGCCCCACTTCATAGGTCCAGGACGTCTCGGGCTCGACGGTGGTCTTGAACAGCTCGAAGGCCGCCTGCGTCCCCAGGCTCCAGGCCGAGAAGCCGTAGAAGTTGCTGCCGGCGCCGTACGGGATGAACTGGCGCAGGTTCTTCTGGACGTTGACGAACACCTGCTCATGCCCGGTCGCGTCCCACAGCAGGCCGGCCTGCGGCAGGAACCACTTGTTGGACGTGATGCTGCCGGACGGGAACACCACCGGCACCGCGGCGGTCGGCAGGTTCTTCTGGTTGATCAGGAATTTGCCCTGGGCGTCCTGCAGGCTCGACTTGAAGCCGGCCTGCAAGAGCAGGTTGGGCATGACCCGCCACTGGTCCTGCAGATGGAGCTGGATGTCGTTGGTGTAGAACTGGGCGTAGTACTGGATGAACACCGCCGGCGGACCGGGCTCGTCGTACGGCGTCAGGTCGTTGTTGGCCGCGGCGAAGGGGTACCAGGCGCGGTGCTGCGCCGGCTCGTTGTGCTCGAACCAGGCCCCGGCCTCGATCTGATGGTCGCCGAACTGCCAGTTGACGGTCGAGATCACCCCGCCGCGGTTGATGCGGTACTCGGTGGTCCGCACCTCGTTGCCGGTGCCGCCGAACAGGTTGGAGATGTTGGTCAGGGTGGCGGCGCTGGTGGGCGTGCCCACCACCAGTTGCGGGAAGTAGCTGGCGAACAGGCCTGGCAGGCCCGCTTGGTTGATCGGCCCGGCCACGATCCCGCGGCCGTAGTTGTAGTGGTAGTAGGCCTGGTTCGACCACGTCAGGCCCTCGCCGATCCGCCAGTCGTATTTGACGTAGGCCAGGATGTCGGTGCGCTGCGCGGCGCTGAAGCAGTTGGAGAAGTTGTTGCCCTGGGCGACCGGCGGGGTGCCGGGGCCGCCCGTGAGGCTGGACGAGCAGGCGGCGACGTTCGGGTAGTAGAACGGCCGCGTGTAGGGCGTGAAGCCGGCGGCCGCGGCGGTCTGCTGGTTGCCGAAGGCGGTGGTGTCCTCGTTGGGCTCCACCTTGTCCTGCCAGTCGGCATAGAAGGTGAACCGCCCGCGCTCGTCGTCATGCACGTACTTCAGGTTCACCTGGTCGCCGCGCTGGTGGCCCTTGAAGTCCCACGCCCGGGCGTCCTGGTGCAGGTAGGACAGGTAGACGTCGCCGTATTCCGTCTCGCCGCTGTCGACCCGCAGGAAGGTGCGCGTGGTCCGGTAGCTGCCCAGCGTCTGGCGGATGTTGAACGCGCGGTCCTTCGACGGATCCCGGGAGAAGGTCTCGATCGCGCCGCCCAGGTTGCTGGTAGAGGCCACGCCAAGGGCGCCGGCGCCCGAGGAGACGGTCACGCGGTCGACGTTCTCGCTGGTGATCGAGCGCGAGACGCTGAGGCCGTTGTAGTTGCCGTACTGCTGGTCGCCGAGCGGAACGCCGTCCATGGTGTAGCCCAGCTGCTGGGTCGAGAAGCCATGGACGAAGAGCGACAGGTTCTGCTCGTTGTTGCCCCAGGGGTCGGCGGTCTGGAACAGCACGCCCGGCAGGGTCTGGATCGACTTCAGCGGGCTGGCGCCGGGCAGGACCTTCTGGATCTCCTGGGCGGGCAGGGCCACGGCGGAGCGGGTCGTGCGCGCGGCGGTGACCACCACCTCGGAGACGCCGGTGTCGGCGGCCGCGGCGTCGTCGGCGGCCGCAGTTTCCGCCGCGTGGGCGGAGGCTGCGAAGAGCGTGGCGACGGCGACCGTCGTCCAGAGGCGCGCGCGGCGCGCGCCCGTGATTTTGAGCGTCATGTCTTATCCCCTGATCGGCGCCGGGGAGGGCGCCGGTGGGGGAGGCTTAGGCAAGCCGCGAGACGATCCGGCGACGGTTCCGCTAAGGTCGCATGACGCCGGCAGCGGCCAGGGGAGGGCTACGTGACCAGCTGGAAGGATCCTGAGATCGCCGGCGTGCGCGCCATACTGGCCGCCCGCGCGCCGGACCCGGCGGCGCCGCCGACCTTCGCGCAGCGGCGCGTGGAGATGGACGCCAACGGGGATCTCGGCTCGCTGCCGACCGGGTGCTTCCACGAACCGGCGACGATCGGCGGGGTGAAGGGCGAACGAATCACGCCGCAGGGCGCGGTCCCGGGGCGGGTGCTGCTGTACCTGCACGGCGGCGGCTACACGATCGGCAGCCCGCGCAGCCATCGGCCGCTGGCGGCGCGGCTGGCCGCGACGGCCAGGACAGTCGCCGTCGTGCCCGACTATCGGCTAGGGCCGGAGCATCGGTTCCCGGGCGCGGTGGAGGACGTCGTCGCGGTCTATCGCGCCCTGCTGGACGACGGGACCGAGCCGGGCCAACTGATCGTGGCGGGCGACTCGGCGGGCGGCGGCCTGACCCTGGCGACGGCGCTGGCGCTGAAGGCCGCGGGGCTGCCGCAACCGGCCGGCTTCTTCGCCATCAGCCCCTGGGCTGACCTGACCCAGTCGGGCCGCAGCTATCGCGACAAGGCCGACGGCGACCCGATGATCACCAAGGCCGGCCTGGACCAGATGGCGTTGGCCTACCTGGGGGGCCTGGACCCGCGCGATCCGCTGGCCTCGCCGATCTTCGGCGATTTCACCGGCGTCGCCCCGGTGCTGATCCAGACGGGGTCGGAGGAGGCATTGCTCTCGGACTCCATCACCATGGCCGACGTCCTGGGCCACGCCCGCGTCGACGTGCGCCTGGAGGTCTGGCCCGAGATGATCCACGTCTTCCACGCCTGGGGCGGCCAGCTGCAGGCCGCCCGTCGCGCGATCAAGCTGGCCGCCGCCTGGATGGAGGACCGCTTCGCCTGAGCGCGAGGACGCTTCAGGATTTGCCAAACCCGATTTCCCGCGCAATCGTCGCTGTCGCGACAGCAGACGCCCGACAGAGGCGTCGCGAAACCAGGGAGATAGGGATGACGCAGTCGATCGCGCCGCAACGCGGGCGCACCAAGGTTCCGGCCGAACTGATCAACATCGCCGGCACCGCGCTGGCCCTCCTGGGCGTGGTGGCGACCGGCTCGGCGATCGTATCGGTGCTGCCGGACCCCAGCGTCGCCCAGTTCGCCGCGGCCTACCTCGGACCGGCGTGCCTGGCCTTCGCCGCCTACTGGTGGGTCGCCCAGAAGCTGTAGCCGCGGTGGCTATTTCAGCGGCTTGTAGATGTCGCTGAGCAGGTCGGGCTTGCCGGGGATGCGCTGCAGGCGCGGGTAGCGCAGGCCGTCGTGGTAGTCGATCGTGACAACCCGGAAGTGGTCGCCGTCCTTGACGATCAGGCTGATCGGCTCCTTCGCGCTTTTGGCCGCCGTGATCGCCTCCTTGAGCCGGTCCGTGTCGTAGGCGATGCCGTTCACGGCCAGGATCTTGTCGCCGGCCGTCAGGCCCGCCTTGAACGCCGGACCCTCCCACAGGACGCCGGTGACGTTGGCTTCCCGGTTCAGGATCAGACCGAGCGAATAGGTGAGGTCCACCTGCTTGCGGCCGGCTTCGCTGTCCTTCCAGAACTGGGTGGGGACGGGGGTGTAGACCAGCTGGTAGCCGCCGCGTGTGACGCCATCGAGCGGGAACGCCGGCGCGACATCCTTGACGCGCCGGGTCAGGAAGCCGGCCCAATCGTACGGCACGACGTCGTTCAGGCCCTTCACCACATCGTCGAAGGTGTAGGGCAGCGGCGTCCAGCTGCCGTCCTTCACGCCGAAGAAGCCCCTGGCGAAGTCGTCGAGGGATTTCTTGCCGCCGGTCTTCTCGCGGATCAGCGTGTCGACGTCGAGCCAGACCATCTGCCCTTCGGAATAGTAGTCCTCGCTGCGCTGCCAGCTGGTCCACGGGATCGGGCGGCGGCCGGCGATGATCGGATCGTTGGTGGTGTCCTCCACCGAGCGCCACTGGCGGCCCGGCCGGCCCAGCGAGTAGGTGGCGGCGGTCATGGCGAGCGCGTCGAGGGTCTGTTCCTTGGTGACCAGGCCCGAGCGGGCGCCCAGCACATAGCCCCAGTACTGGTCCTGCCCCTCGTAGACCCACAGCAGGCTGTCGCGCATGGGGACGTTGAAGTTGGGCGTCCACAGGTCCGCCGGGCGGCGGAATTTGCCGTCCCAGGAGTGGTTGTACTCGTGGGGCAGCAGGTTGCGGTTCGGGGCGTCGCCGTTCCAGTCCAGGAAGTACTCGGGGTCCGTGCCGTTCTCCGACGAGCGGTGGTGCTCCAGCCCGATGCCGCCCAGGCGGTCGCTGAGCGCCAGCAGGAAGTCGTAGTGGTCGTAGTGCCGCGCGCCGTAGAGGCGGTCGGCCTGGCGGACCAGCTCTCGGTGCAGTTCGATCTGCTCCGGGGTGGCGACCAGCAGCTCGGGCCGGTCGGCGACGATGTTGAGGCGCACCGGCGACTTGCCGGAGGTGTCCAGGTCGTACTGCCTGAAGTAGCGGCCGGCGAACATGGGCGAATCGAGCAGGGTGTCGAAGTCGACGGTCTTGAAGCGGGTGACGCCGCCCTCGATGCTGGCGGTCTCCAGCGCGGTGCCATAGCCCCAGCCGGACGGCAGCTTGATGGTCGCCTCGATCGGGATGCGGCGGGTGAAATAGCCGGCCGGATACATGGCCAGCGAGATCCACTGGGCGTTCAGCATCTCCGGCGTCATCACCACCCGGCCCTGGTCGGGGGCGGTGGGGGTGACGAACTGGAATTCGACCTCGACGGACGTCGCGCCGGCGGGCGGCGTGACGTGGAAGGCGAAGACCGACACCGGGTCGCGGGTCCAGGGGATCACCTCGCCGCCCGAGCGGAAGACCAGGCCGGAGACGTTGTAGAGCGCGTTGCGCGGCGAATGTCCGCCGGGCACCCACTGCGGGTAGAGGATGGTGGTGGGGCCCGGGCCGGCCAGCGGGATGGTCTCGCGGACGCGGAAGATGCGGCGGGTGACGTCGGTGGCGTCGACCTCCAGCTTCAGGGTCCCGGGATAGGCCACGTCGCGCGGGGCGACGATCGGGGCCGGCATCGGCAGCGGCTGGGGGCCTTCGGAAGGGTCGGCAAGGGCGGGCGCCGCCCCGCAGATTGCGGCGGCGAAGGCGAAGAGTGCGGATTTCAAGACGGGCGCTTCCTGGGCGTTATGCGGCGTGACGTGTTTGTGACGCATCTAGAGCGGGATCGGCGCGCGCCTCAACTCCCGCTGGTCGCATCCTGGGGTTCGCCTGTGGATTCCGACCCTTGCTCTTCGCCCTCGACGGCCCCGAAGTCGGCGTAGTCGTCCCGGAACGCGCGCCGTCCTGCGGAGTCGCCGCAGGCGGGCATGAAAAAGGGCCGCGGAACGTGTCCGCGGCCCCTCGTCCAACTCAGCGTTCGCTGATCAGCACTTGTAGTACATGTCGAATTCGACCGGGTGCGGGTGCAGCGCCAGGCGCATGACCTCTTCCATCTTCAGCTCGATGTAGGCATCGATGAAGTCGTCGGTCATGACGCCGCCGGCCTTCAGGAAGGCGCGGTCCTTGTCGAGGTTTTCCAGGGCTTCCTTGAGCGAGCCGCAGACTTCCGGGATCTTCTTCTGCTCGCGCGGCGGCAGGTCGTAGAGGTTCTTGTCGGCCGGCGCGCCCGGATCGATCTGGTTGATGATGCCGTCGATGCCGGCCATCAGCAGGGCGGTGAAGGTCAGGTACGGGTTGCCCATCGGGTCCGGGAAGCGGGCTTCCAGGCGCTTGCCCTTCGGCGAGTCCACGTGCGGGATGCGGATCGAGGCCGAGCGGTTGCGGGCCGAATAGGCCAGCTTCACCGGGGCTTCGTAGCCCGGCACCAGGCGCTTGTACGAGTTCGTCGTCGAGTTCGAGAACGCGTTGATCGCCTTGGCGTGCTTGATGATGCCGCCGATGTACCAGAGGCACATCTGGGAGAGGCCCGCGTACTTGTCGCCGGCGAACAGCGGCTTGCCGTCGCCCCAGATCGACTGGTGCACGTGCATGCCCGAGCCGTTGTCGCCGAACATCGGCTTGGCCATGAAGGTCGCCGTCTTGCCGTAGGCGTGGGCGACGTTCTGGATCACGTACTTATAGAGTTGGAGCCGGTCGGCCATGACGATCATGGTGTCGAACTTCAGGCCTAGCTCGTGCTGGGCAGGCGCCACCTCGTGGTGGTGCTTTTCGGGCTTCATGCCGAGCTCGCCCATCACCGCCAGCATCTCGCCGCGCAGGTCCTGGGCGCTGTCGACCGGATTCACCGGGAAGTACCCGCCCTTGGGGCCCGGCCGGTGGCCCATGTTGCCTTCGGGGTATTCCTTGCCCGAGTTCACCGGCAGTTCCGAGGCGTCGTAGGAGTAGCCGGTGTTGTGCGGCAGGACGCTCCAGCGCACGTCGTCGAAGATGAAGAACTCGGCT
>CBHTUE010000238.1:0-7396 GCA_966096115.1 uncultured Phenylobacterium sp. | reverse complement strand
CCCTCTCAACCGGCGAACGCCTGCACGGCCTCGACGCCGTGCGCGGCTACGCGCTGATGCTGGGCGTGATCTTCCACGCCACCATGTCGTTCATGCCCGGCTTCCCGGTCTGGATGGTCACCGACATCCACCGCACGCCGGTGCTGGGGGCGGTGTTCTTCGTCAGCCACATCTTCCGGATGACGACCTTCTTCCTGATCGCCGGCTTCTTCGCGCACATGACCTTCCACAAGCGCGGCGCGCGCGCGTGGGTGATCGACCGGGCCAAGCGCATTGCGCTGCCGCTGGTGGTGTTCTGGCCGGTCCTGATCGCCGGGATCGCGGTCGCCAGCGGCTATGCGGTCTATGTCGCCACCGGGACCTTCCCGACCAAGGCGCCGCCCTCGCCGCCCGGCCCGCCGCTCAGCTTCCCGCTGACCCACCTGTGGTTCCTGTACCTGCTGCTCTGGCTCTATACGGGCACGCTGATCATCCGCGGGATCACCGCGAAGCTCGATGCGGGCGGCCGCTTCCGGGCCGGCGTCGACCGCGTGGTCGCAGGCTTGGTGGGCTCGCCTCTCGCACCGATCGCGCTGGCGATCCCGGCGGCCGCGGCCTTCGCGCTGACGCCGTCCTGGCTGGTCTGGTTCGGCACGCCGACGCCGGACATGAACCTGATCCCCAACGTCCCGGCCGCGGTGGAATTCAGCACCGCCTTCGGCTTCGGCTGGCTGCTGCAGCGGCAGATGGGCCTGCTCGGCAAGCTGCGCGAGCGCTGGGCGCTGAACCTGGCCGCGGCCGTGGCGCTGACCGCGGGCCTGCTCGTGACCCTGGGCCCCTCGCCGGTGGTGACGCCTGACAAGAGCGACCTGACCCGCGCAGTCCATGCCGTCACCTATGCGCTGGCGATCTGGACCTGGACGTTCGCGGCCATTGGCCTCGGCTTGCGGTTCCTTAACGGCCACAGCCCCGTGCGCCGCTACATCGCCGACTCGTCCTATTGGATCTACCTGATCCACCTGCCGCTGGTGATCTTCCTGCAGGCGGCGGTCTCGCGCCTGGACTGGCCGTGGGAAGCGAAGTTCGCGGTGGTGCTGGGAGTGGGCTTCACGCTGATGTTCGCCACCTACGAACTGCTGGTGCGCCACACCTTCGTCGGCGCGATGTTGAACGGTCGCCGCGTGCCCTGGCGCAAGGCCAGGTCCGCGGCCACGACGGGTCAACTGGAGACCGTGCGATGAGCCCTTCCGACTCCGCCCGCGACGACCTCGCCTACCTGCGGGCCCTCGTCGACGCCCCCGGCAACTTCCAGCGCTCATTCGGAGAGACCTACTTCGCCGCCGGCCTCTGCTACGGAATCCAGATGCTCATGCACGCCGCCCAGGCCATGAGCTGGCTGCCGGGCGACGGTCTTGTCGCCCTCCTGATCGGCATCGGCCCAACCGTCGTGTTCATCGGCATCCTTCTCTGGATCATCGCCCGCGAGCGGACCTCGGGGCGACCGGCGGGGGGCGCGGTCGCCAGGGCCGTAGCCGCTGTGCTGGGTTCGGTCGGCATCGCCAACCTGGCTCTTATCTTCGTCGTCGGCCTCGTCGCCTGGCGTGAGAAGAGCCTGGTGATCTGGCTGATCTACCCCTGCACCGTGATGGTCCTTCAGGGCATGGCCTGGCTGGTGATCTACTCCCTTCGCCGCCGCGCCTGGTTCGGGGGCGTGGCGCTGGGATGGTTCGCGACAGCCGGCGCCATGGCCGTGGGGGTCGCCTACCACAACTTCGCGCTCTTCATCGGCGCCGCCGGGCTTGGTTTCCTCGCCTTCATGCTGGTCCCCGGCGTGGTTCTCATGCGCCAGTCGCAGGCGGCCTGAGCCGATGGCTACGTTCGACATCGGCAAGATCGACGATGTCATCCACGGCCGCCTGCGGCTGGGGGTCATGGCCTATCTGACCAACGCGGAGGTGGCCGATTTCAACGAACTGAAGGCCGTGCTGGACGTCACCCAGGGCAATCTTTCGGTCCAGCTCCGCAAGCTGGAAGACGCGGCCTACGTCACCATCGAGAAGGGCTTCCTGGGCCGCAAGCCGCGCACCCAGGTGCGGATCACCGCTGCCGGCCGCGCCGCCTTCGCCAGCTACCTGGAGGCGCTGGCCCAGGTGATCGGGCCCTCGGCGCGCTGACTCAGCCGAATAGCGCGCGCTGGAACGTGTCGGCAGCCGCCAGAGCCTTCTTCGGCCCCAGCACCGCCACGGCCGCCTTGCCGGGCTGCAGGATCTCGGCCGTCAGCGCCGCCAGCTGCGCCGGGGTCACGGCGTCGACCTCCTCCGCCACGGCCTCGGGGTCCAGGGTGTGGCCGAACAGCAGCACCTGGCCGGCGGCCTGTTCGGCGCGGGCCAGGGCGGACTCGCGGCCCATGAACATGGCGCCCTTCAGCTGGGCCTTGGCGCGGGCGAGCTCGGCGGGGCTGACCGGGTCGGTCAGCCCTTTGATCTGGTCGGCGGTGACCTGCGCCAGTTCCACCGCGTCGTCGGCCGCGCAGCCGGCGAACACGCCCAGCAGGCCGACGTCGGCGTAGGTCTCGGAGTAGGCGTCGATGGCATAGGCCAGACCGCGCACCTCGCGCGCCTCCTGGAACAGCCGCGAGGCCATGCCGCCGCCCAGGATCTCGGCCAGCAGCCGCAGCGCGAAGTAGTCGGGATCCAGCACGCCGACGGCCGGCAACAGCAGCACCAGGTTGGCCTGTTCCAGCTTCTTGGCCACGCTCTTGGTCCCGCCGGCGAAGGCCGCCGGCTGGGCGGCGGGCAGGCCCGCTCCGCTGGCCGCGCCGAAGTCGCGTTCGGCCAGGGCCAGCAGGTCGTCCTCGTCCACCGCGCCGGCGGCGCTGACCACCAGGGTCGGCGGCGCATAGAGCTCGGCCCGCCAGGCGCCCAGGGTGTCGACGTCGGACGTGCCGATCGACTTCGGCGTCCCCAGGATCGGGCGGCCCAGCGGCTGGCCTTCGAAGGCCGCGGCCTGCGCCAGCTCGAACACCAGGTCGTCCGGCGTGTCGGCCGCCTCGGCGATCTCCTGGCCCACCACCTGCTTCTCGCGGGCGAGGTCGGCGGCGGCCATGGCTGGCCGCAGCACCAGGTCGGAGATCACCGACGAGCCCAGGTCCAGCCCACCCTTCAGGGCGCGGATCTGGAAGCTGGTGCGCTCATAGCCGGTGGCGGCGTTGATGTGGCCGCCCTCCGCTTCGATGACCTCGACGATCTCCTTGGCCGAACGCCCGCCGGCGCCCTTGAACACCATGTGCTCCAGGAGGTGCGACCAGCCCGAGCGGGCCTGGTCTTCGAACCGCGCGCCGCGCCCGGCCACAGCGGACAGGGCCACGGTCTGCCAGCCCGGCAGCGGGTCGCAGACGACGCGGACGCCGTTGCTCAGTTCATGGACCTTGGGGGTCACGGCCTCAGCCTTCCGCGAAGGCGCGGACGTAGGCCTTGATGGTATCGGCCTCGCCGGGCAGGTGGTCGAACCGCTCCTTGCGCCCGGCCAGACTGGCCGTGCCGCGCGGCAAGGCCGGTGTGACCCCAGACGCCTTCGCCCCAACCGCCGGTTCGTGGGCGGGGCGCGCGGTCCACCCCCCCACGGGCGCCCCGCCCCGCCCCACGTGCCCCAGCGACGCCACCGCCACCGCGGTGTGCGGGTCGATCAGTTCGCCCGTCTCGTTCAGGGTCGAGACGATGGTGCGCACCGTCTCGTCCTCGCCGATGGCGACGCCGGTGAACGTGGCCTGCATGGCGGTGAGCGCGCCGGGCGGGATGTCGATGGCGCCGGTCTTGGCGAAGGCGGTGAAGGCGCGGGCGGTCTCCACCGGATCGCGCTTCACGCCCTCGAAATAGAGCCGCTCGAAGTTGGACGCCGACTGGATGTCCATGGCCGGCGACAGCGTCGCCTGCACGGCCCCGCGCGCATAGCGGCCGGTGGCGAAGGTCCGCGCCAGGATGTCGTTGGAATTGGTCGCCACGACGATCTGCTTGATCGGCAGGCCCATCTGCATCGCCACATAGCCCGCGAAGGCGTCGCCGAAATTGCCCGACGGCACGACGAAGTTGATGGCGCGGCCGGGCGCGCCGAGCGCGGCGGCGGTCGTGAAGTAGTAGACCGCCTGGGCGGCGATGCGGGCGAAGTTGATCGAATTCACCGCCGCCAGGTCCACCGCCTGGCGCAGCGCCAGGTCCTGGAACGCCGCCTTCAGGATGGCCTGGCAGTCGTCGAAGGTGCCCTTCACCGCGATGCAGGCGATGTTCGGCTCCTCGGCGGTGGTCATGAACCGGCGCTGCACCTCGCTGATGCGGCCCTCCGGAAACATCGCCACGACCTTGACGTTCTTGGCGCCGCGGAACGCCTCGACCGCCGCGCCGCCGGTGTCGCCCGAGGTGGCGCAGAGGATGGTCTGCTTGCGGCCCTGCTGGCCCAGCAGGTGGTCGTAGAGCCGGGCCAGGATCTGCATCGCCACGTCCTTGAAGGCGAGGCTGGGCCCGTGGAAGAGCTCGGCGATGAAGGTCTGCGGTCCGATCTGCACCATCGGCACCACGGCCTTGTGGCTGAAGGTGGCGTAGGCCTCCTCGCACATGGCGCGCATCTCATCCGGCGCGATCTCGTCGCCGGCGAAGGCGCCCAGCACCTCGGCCGCCACGTGGGCGTAGGGCATCCCGGCGAAGGCTGCGATCTGCGCCTTGGAGAAGGTCGGCCACTCCTGCGGCACATAGAGGCCGCCGTCGGGGGCCAGGCCGCCCAGCACCGCATCGGTGAAACCGACCGCGGACGCCTGCCCGCGGGTCGAGATAAAACGCATCAGGAATTCCGCCGCCTAAAGAGCATGGCGGCATAGACGCCGAGCAATGCCGCGGCAAGGCCGTACCAGGTCAGGGCATAGCTCAGATGGTTGTTGGGGATGTCCACCGGGGTAGGCGCCGGGACCAGCGCCTTCCACTCCGGATTCGTCGAGGTCTCGGCCATCAGGAACACCGGCGCGGGGTCGGGCGCCTTCAGGACCGCGGCCATGGCCGGGGCGTCGTGCAGGTACCAGTGGCCGGGCGTGTTGGGCGGCGAGAACAGGTTGCCGCGCTCCGCCTTGCGCAGCACGCCCACGATCTCCAGCGGGGTCGTGTCGGCGGGATCGACCGGCGGGCGGGCCGAAATGGTGTCGGCCACGAAGCCGCGGTCCACCAGGACGGTGCGGTACTTCAGGCTGTCGGTGCGGCAGGCCGAGATCAGCCGTGCCCCCGCCTGGCCGTCGCGCAGGAAGTAGAGTTCCAGGAACGGCGCCTTGCCCAGGCCCGGGCAGATCGTCTTCACGCGGGTGAAGTCGACGTCGGCGCCGCCCGACACTCGGTCCAGGACGGGCTCGATCGGCCGGGCCGGCGCGGCTTGCAGGGCGGCGATCTGCGCCAGCAGGCCTTCCTTCCAGTGCAGCCGCTGGACCTGCCAGGTCCCCAGGCCGATCAGGATGGCGAAGGCGACGGCGACCGTGATCGTCAGGCCGACGGGAAAGCGGGCCCGCTCAATCGCCATGGCGCGCTTCCGACGCCTTGTTCATGAACTGCGCCGCCAGCAGGACGCCCTTCAGCGGCCGCATGAGGCCCAGCGACAGCCCCAAGGTCAGCGGCAGCCAGACCACCAGGTGCACCCACATCGGCGGATGGATGGTGAACTCGGTGATCAGCGCGGCGAAGGCCACGGCGAAGCCCGCGATCAGGATCACGAACACCGCCGGCCCGTCGCCGCTATCGGCCTTGGAGAGGTCGTAGCCGCAGGCCGCGCAGCGCGGCGCCACCTTCAGGAAGCCCTCGAACAGGGCGCCCTTCGCACAGTTGGGGCAGCGGCCCGCGAGGCCCGCCAGCAGCGATTGGGTCTTCGTCAGCGATGCACGCCGAAGATGACGTAGATGAAGGCGAACAGGAACAGCCAGACCACATCCACGAAGTGCCAGTACCAGGCCGCCGCCTCGAAGCCGAAGTGCTGCTTCGGCGAGAAGCCTTTGCCCATCAGCCGGATCAGGCAGACCGTCAGGAAGATCGAGCCGACCAGCACGTGGAAGCCGTGGAAGCCGGTCGCCATGATGAACGAGGACCCGTACAGGCCGGAGTTCTCGGCGCCCTCGCCCCCGAAGAAGTAGTGGTGGCCGAAGATGTGGCTGTACTCGTAGGCCTGGATCGAGGTGAACAGCACGCCCAGCGCCACCGTCAGGGCGAGGCCGATCTTGGCGCTGCGGCGGTCGCCGACCTGCAGCGCGTGGTGGGCCCAGGTGACCGTGGTGCCGGAGAGCAGCAGGGTCAGGGTGTTGACCAGCGGCAGCTGGAAGGCCGGCACCGTCTCGATGCCCTTCGGCGGGAAGTGGGCCCAGGCGGTGCGCACCTCTTCGATGGGCGCCAGGGTGCGGTTGCCGTGGAACAGGGCCATCTCGAAGAAGATCCAGAACCACGCGACGAAGAACATCACCTCCGAGGCGATGAACAGCACCATGCCGTAGCGCAGGCCGATCGAGACGACCGGGGTGTGGTCGCCCTGGTTGGCTTCTTTCACCACGTCCGACCACCAGCCGATCATGGTGTAGATCACGCCGGCGAGGCCAGCCCAGAACAGCCAGGCAGTGTGCTGCGGCAGGCCGAACAGGCCCTTCATCCAGGTGACGCCGCCCAGGGCCAGCACCACCGCGGCGATGGAGCCGATCAGCGGATACGGGCTCGGATTGACCAGGTGGTAGTCGTGCTTCACGCCAGCGGCCATCGCGGTCCCATTCCCTCGTCGTTTGCCCCCGCGCGCGGAGGAGAGTCGCGCGCGCATAGTCGTGGACGCTATAGCCCCGCGCCAAAGGGTTCGCCAAGCGGGAAGTCTACCCCTTGGGCTGTGTCTTCGCCTCGGCCCGCGTCTGCACGGCCGGATAGAAGGTGTAGCTCAGCGTCACCTCGGGCTTGCCCTTGGTGTTGATGTCGTCGGCGTACTTCGGGTCGATGAAGTAGAGCACTGGCATCTCCACCGTCGCGCCCGCCGCGATGGTCTGGTTGTCGAAGCAGAAGCACTGCAGCTTCTGGAAGTAGGCGCCCGCCTGCTCGGGCACCACGTTGTAGACTGCCCGCGCCGTGACCGGCTTGTCCGAGTGGTTGGTGACCTTGAAGAAAGCCAGCTTGGTCTCGCCGATCTTGACGTCCTGCTGGGTCTGTTCAGCGGTAAAGGTCCAGGGCAGGCCGTTGACGTTGGCGTCGAAACGGACGGTGACCGTCTTGCGCAGCACCGTCGAGGCGTTGGCCTGCGCGCGCACCGTGGCCCCGTCGAACCCGGTCAGCTGGCAGAACGCGCGATAGAGCGGGACCGAGGCGTAGGCCGCGCCGACCATGCCGAAGAACGTCACCGCGCAGATGACCGCGAGGCGGGCGTTGCG
>CBHTUE010000237.1:0-7429 GCA_966096115.1 uncultured Phenylobacterium sp. | reverse complement strand
TTGGGGGGGGGGGGGGGGGGGGGGGGGTGGCGGGGCCGATCGGGGGCGCGGGCGTGGGGGGGCGGGGCGGCGGGGGGGCCCCGCCAACGCGGCCGCATCCGGTGCTGGCGGTGGCGGCGGTGATGGGCGTGGCCGGCGTCGCCGAGTACGTCCTGGGCCTGCCGTGGTCGATCTACACCGGCTGGGTCCGCGAGCATCAGTACGGCCTGTCGGACCAGGCGTTCGGCGGCTGGCTGGGCGAGGGGGTGCTGTCGCTGGTCATCGGGACGGTGGTGACCATCCTGCTGTTCGAGCTGATCTACCTGTTGATCCGCCGCGCGCCGAAGACGTGGTGGCTGTGGAGCGGCGGGGTGGTGGCGGTGGCCTTCGTGTTCCTGCTGGTGTTGCAGCCGATTCTGATCGAGCCGCTGTTCAACAGCTACAAGCCTGCGCCGCCGGGGCCGATCCGCGACGCCATCGTCGCCATGGCCAAGGCCAACGGCGTGCCCTCCGACAAGATCCTGATCTACGACGGCTCCAAGCAGTCCAACCGCTACAGCGCCAACGTCGCCGGCCTGTTCGGGACCGCACGGATCGCCATGAGCGACGTGATGTTCAAGAAGGACGCCGACCTCGCCGAGGTGAAGGCGGTGGTCGGTCACGAGATGGGCCACTACGTCGAGGGCCACGCGATCCGCATGGCGGCGGAATTCGGCCTGTTGGCGCTGGCGGCGTTCTTCCTGATCGACCGGCTGTATCCGCATGTCCTGCGGCTGTCGGGCGGCAAGGGCGTCGGGCCGATCTCCGACCCGGCGGGCTATCCGGTGCTGTCGATGATCATCGCGGTGCTGTCGCTGCTGGGGACCCCGATCCTGAGCTCGATCACGCGCATCGGCGAGGCCCAGGCCGACACCTTCTCGCTGGTCCATGTGAACGAGCCGGACGGTCTGGCGAAGGCCCTGGTGAAGACCATCGAATACCGCGCCGCGACGCCCGGGCGACTGGAGGAGATCCTGTTCTACGACCATCCCTCGGTCGGCAGCCGCGTGCGCAAGGCGATGGACTGGAAGGCGGCGCACCCGAAACCGGCGCCCGCGGCGCCTAGCCTGCCAGCCCCATGAGGTAGTGGTCCGCGCCGTCGGCAGCCTTGCCGGTTGGGCGCAGGCCCAGCCGCTCCGTCAGACGGATCGAGGCGCGGTTCGCCGGGTCGACGAAAGCCTCGACCTCGCGCGCGTCGGGCCGCGCCCGTAGCCACGCCAGCGCCGCCGTCGCCGCCTCGGCCATCAGGCTGCGGCCCCAGAACTCGGGCCTCATATGGAAGGCGATCTCGGAGCAGGGGCCGAGCGCGTTGAAGCCGATGGCGCCGACGAACGCGCCGTCCAGCGTCATCGCCCAGCGGAAGCGCGTGCCGTCGGCGGCGCTGCGCACGAAGAAATCGATGATCCGGTCGCTGTCGGCGGCGGTTTCGGCGGGCAGGCGGATCGGCGCGCCATCGTAGTCCGCGGCCGGTCCCGAATAGCGGCACACCTCGGCGTTCGACCACATCGCGAACATGCCGCCCGAGTGAGTGAGGCCGAGTGGCTCGAGCGCCAGCCGCGCGGTGGCGAGCGCCGGGACGATCACCGCTTGCGGACGAACACCGTCCCCGCCGAATAGCCTGCGCCGAACGAGCAGATCAGGCCCGTCTCGCCGGCCGCGAAGTCGTCGTTGGCCTTGTGGAAGGCGATGATCGAGCCGGCCGACGAGGTGTTGGCGTACTCGTCCAGGATGATGACGTTCTCCTGCGGGGTCGGGTCGCGGCCCAGCACGCGCTTCCCGATCATCTCGTTCATGTTGATGTTGGCCTGGTGCAGCCACATCCGCTTCAGGCCGTGAGGGTCGATGCCGAGGTCGCCCGCGTGCTGGACGATCATCTCGGAGACCATCGGCACCACTTCGCGGAACACCTTGCGGCCCTCCTGCACGAACAGCTTATCGACGGCGCCGACACCTTCGGGGGCCGCGCGGTTCAGGAAGCCGAAGTTGTTGCGGATGTTGTTGCTGAACTGGGTCTTCAGCCGCGTGCCCAGGATGTCCCAGCCGCCGGCTGCGTCCTCGGCCCGCTCGACGATCACCGCCGTCGCCACATCGCCGAAGATGAAGTGGCTGTCGCGGTCGCGGAAGTTGAGGTGGCCGGAGCAGATCTCCGGATTGACCATCAGCACGGCCCGCGCCGAGCCGGAAGTCACGAAGTCCGCCGCCGTCTTGATTCCGAAGGTGGCCGAGGAGCACGCGACGTTCATGTCGAAGGCGAAGCCGCCGATACCCAGCGCCTGCTGCACCTCGATGGCCATGGCGGGGTAGGCGCGCTGCATGTTGGAGGCGGCGCAGATCACCGCGTCGATCTGGGAGACGTCCTTGCCCCAGGCGGCGATGGCCTGTTTCGCGGCCTCCACCGCCATCTCGGCCAGGACCGACAGCTGCTCGTTCGGTCGTTCCGGGATGTTGGGCGCCATCCGCTCGGGGTCGACCAGGCCGGTCTTGTCGACCACGAAGCGCGACTTGATGCCGGACGCCTTCTCGATGAATTCGGGCGACGACGGCATCAGGGCCGTGACCTCACCCGCCGCGATCGCGTCGGCGTTGGCGGCGTTGAAGCGCTCGACATAGGCGTTGAAGGTCTCGACCAGCTCGGCGTTCGAGAGGCTGTTCGGCGGGGTGTAGAGCCCCGTGGCGGCGATCACCGCTTGCGTCATTCCTGAACTCCTCCCGCGACTTGGCCGACTGATAGCACGCCCGGCGGCGCAGTCAGGCGCTGTTTGGCGTCGCGTGCGCTAGGGGCTCGAGATCGCGGTCGCAAGGCCCTGTGGCGCGATGGACACAGCCACAATCTGACATCCGCCAGACACAGAACGGACCGCCGTGCGCCGCGTTTGGAGCCGAACCAAAGACCTGGGCGGGCTGCCTAGTTGTAACGAAGTACGGAGTTTCCTCCCCCCATGAAAAACGCTCTCATCGCCGCGGCCTCGCTGGCCGCGATCGCCGCCGTCGTCCCTGCCGCCGCCCAGGCTCAGGACGCCGCCGCCACCACCAACACCGGCGCCTATGCGAACCTGAACCTCGGCCTCGGCGACTATGGCTCGGCCGACGTGGGGGCCATCCAGGGCCGCCTCGGCTACCGCTTTATGCCCTACTTCGGGGTCGAGGGTGAGGTCGCGACCGGCTTCAAGAGCGACACCGACACCATCGCCGGCGTGCGGGTGAACCAGAAGCTGAAGAGCGAGGCCGCGGCCTATGCGGTCGGCTTCCTGCCGATCATGCCCAACACCGACCTCCTGGCCCGCATCGGCTACGGCACCACGAAGGTGCGCGCGAAGGCGGCCGGGTTCTCGACGTCCGATTCGGTGGAGTCGGTGAACTACGGGGTCGGCGCCCAGCACCTGTTCGACGGCGTGAACGGCGTTCGGGCCGACTATACCTACCAGGACTTCAACAAGGGCTTCGGCCACGCCAACGTCTGGACCGTCGGCTACGTGCGGAAGTTCTAGCGTCCCCGGAGCCCGTTCCGGGCTCCTGTTCCTTAAGTGGAGGCCTTCTTGTCCGGCCGTGATGAGACGTCACGGCCGGGAAGGCCTCCGGGGGCCGGTGCGCCCCTCCAGGACATCGGCGCCAAGGGAAGGCCGCCCCAGCGATGGGGCGGCCTTTTCCTTGACTGCCGTATTCCTTGACCCCCAGGGAGCCTGCGCCCACCCTCGCGCCTCGAGTTGAGGGAGAAGCGCCATGGACGATGCGTTCTTCGTTCAGATGGCCCTGTCGGCGGCGGCTGTCGGCCTTTTGGTGGCGCTGGCCGCCTGGGCCAAGATCGCCAAGCCCGTGGGCCCGCTGGACGAGCACAAGGCCCGCGCGCTGCTGGCCGAGGAGTTCCCGACCCGCACGGTCGAGGCCGTGTGGATCGCATCGGACGGCTGCGGCGCGCTCGCCAAGTCCAACGGCCTGGCGCTGGTGATCTGCCGCGTCGGCGACGGCTTCGCGCTGCGCCAGATCCCCTGGCCGCAGGCGGTGGCCGCCACCTTCAAGAACGGCAAGCTCTCCATCGACCTGCGCGACGTGGCCGCGCCGACCGCGGTGATCGCGTTGCCGTCGTGGCCGCCGGAGAACCTGAAGGGAGACCTCGCCGCATGATGAAGGGGTTCGATCCCGTCACCTACGCGGTTCCGTTCTTCGTGCTGGCGGTGATCCTGGAGATCCTGCTGGCCCGCTTCCGCAAGGCCGACGCCCATTACGAGGTGAAGGACACCGCCACGTCGCTCAGTATGGGCCTGGGCTCGCAGGCGGCCGGCGTGATCACCGCCGGCCTGGTCTCAGCCTCGATGCTGTGGGTCTATCAGCACCGGCTGTTCACGATCCCGGCGACGGCGATCTGGGCCTGGGTGGCGCTCTTCCTGCTGGAGGACCTGACCTACTACGTCTTCCACCGGCTCAGCCACGAGCGGCGCGTCTGGTGGGCGGCGCACGTCAACCACCACACGAGCCAGCACTACAACCTGTCCACGGCGCTCCGGCAGACCTGGACCGGCGGCGTGGCGGGCACGTGGGCGCTGTGGCTGCCGCTGGCGTTCCTGGGCTTCTCGCCGGCGATGATCCTGATCCAGAAGGGCGTCAGCCTGATCTACCAGTACTGGGTGCACACCGAGGCGATCCGGCGGCTGCCGAAGTGGTTCGAGGCGGTGTTCAACACCCCATCGCACCACCGGGTGCACCATGCCCGCAACCCGGTCTACCTGGACCGCAACTACGCCGGCATCCTGATCGTCTGGGACCGGATGTTCGGCACCTTCCAGCCGGAGCTGGACGAGGAGCCGTGCCGCTATGGCGTGGTGCACCAGCTGGCGACCTTCAACCTGCTGCGGGTGGCGTTCCACGAGTGGATCGGCATCGCCCAGGACATCGCGCGCTCACCCCGCCACATCCTGGGCTGGCTGTTCGGCCCGCCCGGCTGGACCCCCGACGGCAGCCGCGACACGAGCCGCACGCTGAAGGAGAGGGCGGGCGTGCCGGTGCATGGGGTGGTCGGGGCGGCCGCGGCGCTGCGACCGCAGACCGAGCAGGCCTGAACCAGGCGCCTCGCGCCCCCTCCGTCGGCTTCGCCGACATCTCCCCCGTTTCTCGGGGGAGGAGCGATGGCGCTAATCCCGCAGCAGCGGCAGGGAGAGGCCGCTGACGGGGCGGGCGCCCAGGATCTCGCGGCGGAAGCGGAACAGCTCGGCGGGGCGGCCGCCGGTGTCGGCGTCCAACTGGCCCAGGCCCTCGACCAGTTCGGCGCGTTCCAGGGCGCGACGGAAGTTCTGCTTGTGCAGGGGAACGCCGGCGATGGCTTCGACCGTGCGCTGCAGGGCTGAGAGGGTGAAGGCGTCCGGCATCAGTTCGAAGACCACCGGGCGGTACTTCAGCTTGCCGCGCAGACGGCCGAGCGCGGTGGCCAGGATGCGGCGGTGGTCGGAGATCATCGGCTCGCCCAACGCCGCGGTCAGGGCATCGGGGCGCGACGGTGCGGCCTCGCCGCGGTCGCGGGCGGCCTCGGGCGCCAAACCGGCCTCGTAGAGCAGCTCATAGCGCTCCAGCACCCGTTCCTCGTTCCACGGCGCGCCGTCCAGGGCGAACAGAAGCCGGGCCCGCGCCAGCTTCTGGGAATCGGCCCCGACCCAGCCGCGCAGCGCGGTCTCGATGGCGGCCAGCGCGACGGGCCGGCCGTTGCGCCAGTCCTCCCACGGGAAGATCCGCGACCAGGGCCGCCACTCGCTGCCGGCGAAGTGGGTGTCCACGGCGGCCGGTGCGAGCGCGAGATAGCCCACCGAGATCACCCGCGCCGCGCCGCCGCCGCCCAGGTCGGCCAGGGGCGCGTCCCGGCCGCGGTCGCCGAAGGTGTAGAGCTGCTCGACGAAGCCCAGGTCGAACCGCGTCTGCTCGGTCACGAAGGCCCGCAGCGCCAGCTCGAACGTACGGTGCGCGTCGGGATCGAACGGGCCGAAGGGCAGGCCGGTGGGGCCGCTGGACGCCCCCCGCTGGCGCACGGTCAGGGCCACGGCCTCGCCGTCCTTGATGGCGACCACCACCGCGGAGAGGCCGATGACGAGGGCGCTGGTCATGGGCGACGGGTCATTCGGTGTCGAAGGCCTGGTCGTGGCGCACGTAGCCGGCAGCCTCCGAGAGGATCTCGAAGCGGCGCAGGTAGTGGGCCTGCGCCTCGAACGGGGCCTGCGGCTCGATCTTCAGCGTGTAACCGGCGGGCGGGGCGTCGAAGAACTCCAGCGACTCGGCGTGGCTGAACCCGGCGAGCTGGGTGGCCTCGAAGAAGGCGCAGGCGCGGTCGGCCTGCTTGATCAGCTTCTTGATCAGCATGGGCGTCTTGGCGGGCAGGCCGAAGCGCACGTGGATGGCGTTCTCCAGCCGCTCCTCGAACAGCTTGTAGTCGTAGCCCAGCGCCGCCTTGAACGGGCTGATCATGTCGCCGATCACGTACTCGGAGGCATCGTGCAGCAGGGCCGCCAGCCGCCAGCGCGGTTCGATGTCCGGGCGGATGTGGGCGACGATCTCCTCCACGACCACCGAATGCTGCGCCACCGAGAAGGCGTGCTCGCCCACCGTCTGGCCGTTCCAGCGCGCCACGCGGGCCAGGCCGTGGGCGATATCCTCGATCTCGATGTCCATCGGCGAGGGGTCGAGCAGGTCCAGACGGCGCCCCGAGAGCATCCGTTGCCAGGCCCGGGGCGCCTCTTTCCCGCGACGCAGCCCTTTCCTCACCCACGCATTCCTTCCACAGTCGAGGCCGAGACCTGACCCAGGACCTGACAAAGATCAATCCGGGTCGCTCGACGCCGTGCAATCGATCGCGCGGAGAAGGAGACAAGATGAGCTGGGCTCGCATCATGGCGCCGCTGTCGGGCGGGCAAGGGGACGCCGCGGCGGTGGCCGCCGCCGTCCTGATCGCCAAGCCCTATGGGGCCGAGCTGGCCGCTGTCTATACCCCTGCCGACGTGGCCGACGTCATGCCGTGGATGGGGGAGGGGTTCCTGGGCGGCGTGCAGACCACGGCGCTGGAGTCCCTGAAGGAGGCCACCGCCGCCGGCGAGGCCAACGCCCGCAAGGCCGCCGCGGCCGCGGGCTACGACAAGACCCATTTCGTGGCCCTGCAGACACCGGTCTGGGCGGGGCTGTCGGCCGAGAGCCGGCTTTCGGACGTGGTGGTGTTCACCGCCGATCCGTCACGGGGCCGCGGCCCCTTGGCGGAGGCCTTCCAGCAGATGGTCGCCGACGAGCAGCGGCCGGTGCTGATCGCCCGCGAGGGGCTGAAGGTGGGCGGCGTCGTCGCCGTCGCCTGGGACGGCGGCACGGAGGCCTCCCGTGCCGCCCGCCTGGCCACGCCGCTGCTGGCCAAGGCCAGCGCCGTGGTGATCATCGCCGCGCCCAAGGC
>CBHTUE010000236.1:0-7442 GCA_966096115.1 uncultured Phenylobacterium sp. | reverse complement strand
GACAACCGCGGCCGGTACTTCTTCATCGGCGCGAACATGGACTTCTAAGACAGATGGACGCTTGGCCGGACCTCTCGGGGTCCGGCCCGGTTCCCGAGGAGAGATACGAGAAGAGCCGCCAGGGCGACCTGGCGGCTCTTTTTCGTTGGCCTTCCCCTCGCGCTTCGCGTCGGGGGAGAGGAGAGCTAGCTCAGCCCGCTGCGTCCGATCGCATAGAACCGCTCGGCGCGCTGACGCTTCAGCACGTCCGCGGACAGGCCGTCCAGGGCCTTCAGCTCCTCCTGGAGGACGTCGCCCACCGCCTTCATCGCGGCTTGCGGATCGGCGTGCGCGCCGCCGGCGGGCTCGGGGATGATCCGGTCGACGATCTTCATGCCCAGCAGTTCCTGGGCGCTGATCTTCATGGCCCGCGCGGCCTCTGCCGGCGTGCGCGCGCCGCGCCACAGGATGGAGTTGGCGCCCTCGGGCGGGATCACCGAATAGGTGGCGTGCTCGAGGATCAGCACCCGGCTGCCGCAGGCGATGCCCAGCGCGCCGCCCGAGCCGCCTTCGCCGGTGACCACGGCCACCATCGGCACGTCCAGCATCAGGGCTTTCTCGGTCGAGCGCGCGATCGCCTCGGCCACGCCGCGCTCCTCGGACGATACGCCCGGATAGGCCGCGGTGGTGTCGACGAAGCTGAGCACCGGCAGCTTGAACCGCTCGGCCATCTCGAACAGGCGCACAGCCTTGCGATAGCCCTCGGGCCGGGCATAGCCGAAGTTGTGCCTGACCCGGCTGGCGGTATCGCGGCCCTTCTCGTGACCCATCACCATCACCGGCCGCCCGCGGAATCGGCCGATGCCGCCCATGATCGCCTGGTCGTCGGCGAACTTGCGGTCGCCGCGCAGTTCCTGGAATTCCTCGATCAGCGCACCGACGTAGTCGACGAAGTGCGGCCGGTCAGGATGGCGTGCGACCAGGGTCTTCTGCCAAGCGTCCAGGTTGGAGTAGGCCTCGACCCGCAGCTCCTGCGCCCGCGTCCGCAGCGCCTCCAGCTCGTCGTCGAGGGCGCCGGGGCCGGCCGTCTCGGAGAGCTTGGAGAGCTCCTCGATCTTGGCTTCGAGGTCGGCGATCGGACGCTCGAACTCGAGGTAATGCGCGGCCATCAGGGATCCGTCCAGAGAGGCGTCCGCCCCAGGGAAGCGGCGGAAACTAGGCGCGAACCGCCAAGCTCACAAGCCACGAGTGGGCGAGGCCGTTCCTGCTCTCCGGAACGCTGAAGCCTGCCGGACGTTTCGGGGCGATCGAGGCGACATGGAGACCCAATTATGAAAGCCCTCAGGATCGGCATGGTGTCGGTGCTCGCGCTCGCGACCGCCGCCCCCGTCTACGCCCAGCAGTACCGCGAAACCCCGCAGTCGCAGGCCGCGCGCCAGGACTACGAGAACCAGCGCGCCCAGTACGAGCAGCAGCGCGACAACTACCAGGACCAGCAGGACCAGTATCGCGACAGCCGTGACCGCTACGAAGGCCAGCGCCGCAACTACCGCGAAGCTCGCCGCGACTACGATCGCCGCCTCGCCGAGTGGAACCGCGCCCGGGCGATCTACGACGCCCGCTACGGCTACGGCTCGTATGCCCGGCTCTACGCGCGCCCGGCGTGGGACCAGACCTACTGGTCCAGCTACAATCCGCCGCCCTACGCCGGCTACTACGGCCGCAACACCTCGGCCAACACCGTGCGCTGTGACAACAACTCGGCCGTCGCCGGCGGCGTGATCGGCGCCCTGGCCGGCGCAGTGCTCGGCTCGCAGGTCGCCGGACACGGCGCGCGCACCGAAGGCTCGGTGCTGGGCGGCGTGCTGGGCGCGGCGGTCGGCGCCGGCGTCGGCAACGCGCACGACAAGTACCAGTGCGACAGCCGCGGCCCGTACTTCAGCTACAACGACACCATCGAGTACCGCGAAGGCCGCAATCGGTACTCCAGCGCGTACGACTACGGCTACTACGCGCGCCAACGCTGCCGCCTGGCCGCAGCGCCTGTCGACGCCTACGGCCGCGATTACCGCTACGTCCGCGTCTGTCCTGACCAGGACGGGCGGTATCGGATCACGGGGTAACTAGAGCGCATTCCCTCCCCTCCAGGGGAGGGAATGCCGCGTCAGCGCTTCTTCGCCAGCGGATGCTTGCTGGTCATCACGTCACGCAAACGGTCGGACGCCACGTGCGTGTAAATCTGCGTCGTGGCGATGTCGGCGTGGCCCAGCAGCTTCTGCACCACCCGCAGGTCGGCGCCGCCCTCGAGCAGATGCGTGGCGAAGGCGTGGCGCAGCACGTGCGGGCTGACCCGGGCCGGATCGATCCCGGCGCCGGCGGCCGCCTCGTCCAGCACCTGGGCGAAACGGCGGGGCGTCAGCCGGCCGGCCTTGCCGCGTGACGGGAACAGCCACGGGTTGGCCTTCCCGCCCTTGGGCAGGAAGCGGGCGCGGACGCCCAGATAGTCCTTCACCGCCTGCCGCGCGGCGTCGTTCAACGGCGCCAGCCGCTCCTTGCCGCCCTTGCCCTTCACGATCAGGTAGGCCGGATCCCGCGCCAGCGCCGCCAGCGGCAGCGCGGTCAGCTCCGAGATCCGCAGGCCCGAGGCGTAGGCCAGTTCGACCATGCAGCCGAAGCGTAGGCCCTGCGCCCCGTCGCGGGCGGCGGCGGCGTGGATCAGCCGGTCCATCTCGTCGCGCGACAGCACCTTGGGCAACGGCCGGCCCTTCTTCGGCGCCTCGACCCGGCGCGAGGGGTCGTCGTTGCGCCAGCCCTCGCCCAGCACGAACCGGTAGAACTGCCGCACGGCCGCGCGCCGTCGCGCCGCGGTCGCCGACGACAGCCCCCGCGCGCCCAGGCTGGCGAAATAGGCCTCGATATCCTCCGCGCTCGCCTCCGCCAGGCCGGTCCCGCGGCTCGCCAGGTAGCCGCCCGCGTCGGTGAGGTCCTTGGAATAGGCGGCCAGCGTGTTGCGCGCGGCGGCCCGCTCCACCGCCATCATCTCCAGGAAGGCCTCCGCCCACTCGGCCCCCTTGCTCATTTCAGGCCCGCCAGCCCTTCCAGCGCGAAGGCCCGCGCGTCGGCGAGCAGTCCGGCGGAAGCCAGGGCGCGCACGATCCGCACCCGGTCGCCCAGCGCCGGTCCCGCCGCCCCGGCGTCAGCGCAGGTCCACAGCGCCAGGAGCGCCGTCTCGCCCATCCGCTTGCCCTGTCCGGCCGCGTCCAGCGCCAGGCTGCGCCCCACCGGCCCCTTGCCGTCCGGAACTGCGAACCCCGCCAGCAGGGTCCGATCCGCACCGGAAAGCTCCGGCGTCAGCGCCGCCACCAGCAGCGCCGCGCCCTGCAGCCGGGCCCTGGTCTTGGCGTCGGCCTCGGCGGCCGCGGCGATCAACGCCGACACCGCCTGGGCCGGCGGCTGGCCGGTGGCGATCGTGCCGCCCAGCCCGCCGATCGCCGCGTCGATGGCGCCCACGTCGAAGGTCGGCTCCACTGGGTCCGCGCCCGACAGCGCCGCCGCCACGGCCGGCGCCGGCTTGGCGGCGGTCAGGTCCAGCTTCAGGGCCTTGGAGAGCGCATAGTCCAGGCCGTTGCGCAGGCTGGCCGCACCGGGCGCCGCGCCGGAGAGCTTCGCCGCCATCAGCCGTCCGTACACGGCGTCCCGCGCCTGGGTCTGCGCCAGGTCGAGGGTGAGCTGCGCCGCGTCGGTCTTGCCGGCGTCGGCCTGGCAGAAGGCGCGCAGGCGCAGCCAGTAGAGCTCGCTGCGCCCCTCGGCGAAGGCGCAGGCGCGGGCATTGTCGCCGGCCAGCAGGAAGCTCTCGGCGGCCGCCCGGGCCAGCTCTGGACTGCGGTCCAGGCTGGGCTGTCGGTCCAGGATCCGCGCCGCGGCGCCGGCGTCGCCCAGAGCGATCAGGGCGTTGGCGCGAAGGCCGACTAGCCCCTCGTCGCCCAGAGATCCCTGCGGCCCCGCCGCGCCGCTGGCCAGCACCCGCCGCGCCAGGGCCGCCGCGGCCGGCGACAGCGGCCGCGCCGCCAGCACCGGCAGTATGGTCTTCGCGGTCTCGATCGGCGTCCCGCGCCAGAGCTCGGGTGGCAGTCCGGTCTCGCGTCCGGGCGCCGAGAAGGCGTCCGGCGGGGCCAGCTGGGAGACCTGAACCTGCGCCCCGGCAGGTTGCGCCGCCAGCAACACGACGCCGACGATGAGGGCGATACGCGACATGCGCATATCCTACCCTGAGCCGCGCGGTTGGCGCGAGGCCGCCGCGTCATGCTAAAGCCTGCGACGCTCATGGACCGCTACGAACCGCTTCGCCGCCGAACCATTGCGCTCGTGGGCCTCATGGGCGTCGGCAAGTCCAGCGTCGGCCGCCGGCTGGCCAGCGCGCTTAACCTGCCGTTCCGCGACGCCGACACCGAGGTTGAGGTCGCCGCCGGCCGCTCCATTCCCGAGATCTTCGCCGACCTGGGCGAGCCCGCCTTTCGCGACGGCGAGCGCCGGGTGATCGCGCGCCTGCTGGAGGGGCCGCCCCACGTGTTGGCCACCGGCGGGGGCGCCTTCATGAACCCGGAGACCCGCGAGCTGATCAAGTCGCGCGCCGTCTCCATCTGGCTGAAGGCCGACCTGGAGGTCCTGGCCCGCCGGGTCGGGCGCAAGGACAACCGCCCGCTGCTGGCCGGCAAGGACCCGCTGGAGACCCTGCGCGGCCTCGCCGAGGCCCGCTATCCGGCCTACGCCGAGGCCGACATCACCGTGGAGACCGGCGACACCGCCCACCACGTCACTGTGAGCCAGGTGATCGACGCCCTGCTGGCGCACATCGGAGAGACCGCGAAGTGAGCCGCTCGTTGCCTGTCGGCCTGGGGGACCGGGCCTACGACGTCGTGGTCGGCGAGGGCCTGCTGGACGCGGCCGGCCGGCTGATCGCGCCGTTCCAGAGCCGCGGCCGCACCGCCGTGGTCAGCGACGAGACCGTCTGGGCCCTGCATGGCGCACGCCTGACCGCCGCGCTCGCCGAGGCCGGCATAGCCGCCCTGCCGGTGATCGTGGCGCCGGGCGAACAGACCAAGAGCTTCGAGGGCCTGGCCGACGTCTGCGACCGCCTGCTGGCGCTGGAGTTGGACCGGGGCGACCTGGTCACCGCCTTCGGCGGCGGCGTCGTGGGCGACCTCGCGGGCTTCGCGGCCGCCATCTACAAGCGCGGCATCGACTTCGTGCAAATCCCGACCACCCTGCTGGCGCAGGTCGACTCCTCGGTCGGCGGCAAGACCGCCATCGACACCCCGCGCGGCAAGAACCTGGTCGGCGCCTTCCACCAGCCGCGCCTGGTGCTGGCCGACCTGGAGGTGCTCTCCACGCTCGACGCGCGGCAGATGCGCGCCGGCTACGCCGAGGTGATCAAGTACGGTCTCCTGGGCGACCACGGCTTCTTCGAATGGCTCGAGGCCCACGGCCCCGCCGTGCTGGCGCGCGAGCCCGAGGCGCTCGCCGCCGCCGTCGCGCGTTCCATCGAGATGAAGGCCGAGATCGTCGCCGAGGATGAACGCGAACAGGGCCGCCGCGCGCTCCTGAACCTGGGCCACACCTTCGCCCACGCGCTGGAGGCCGAGACCGGCTACGGCGCGGCCCTGCTGCACGGCGAGGCGGTCGGCGTCGGCATGGCGCTGGCGTTCCGCTTCTCGGCGTCCCAGGGGCTGCTGAGCGGCCAGGACGCCACCCGCGCCACCCGCGCCATCGCCGCCGCCGGCCTCCCCGTGCGCCTTTTCGAGGTGTCCGGCCATCCGTTCAACGCCGCCCGCCTGGTCTCCCACATGGGCCAGGACAAGAAAGCCGAGGGCGGCCGGCTCACCTTCATCCTCGCCCGTGCGCTCGGCGAGGCCTTCGTCGCCAAGGATGTGGACGCGCACGCGGTCCACGCATTTCTGCTCCAGGAAGGGGCCTCTTCGTGATCTGGGCTATCGTCGCCGCACTGGCGCCCACGCTCGTCCTGCTGATCGCCGTCTCGGCGGTCATCTCCGCGGCCGAAACCGCCATGATCGCCTCCAGCCGTGGGCGCATGCACCAGCTGGAGCGCGACGGCGACCACGCCGCCCGTCGCGTGAACCGCATCACCTCCGACCAGGAGACGATGATCGGGGCCTTCGTGCTGGCCATCAACGTGATCAACATCGGCGCCTCGGCGGTCACCACCAGCGTGCTCAGCAAGGTGTTCCCCGGCGCGATCGGCGCCCTGGTCTCCACCGTGGTCATGACCGTGATCGTGGTGTTCTTCGCCGAGATCATGCCGAAGACCGTGGCGATCGCCCGCGCCGACGACACCGCGCGCCTGTTGTCCTGGCCGACCTACTGGGTGGTCCGGCTGCTGGGGCCGATCGCCAACGGCGCGCAGCTGATCGTCCGCAAGACCCTGGCGCCGTTCGGCATCCGCCTGGACGCCGGCGTCGACGTGCTGGCGGCGCACGAGGAGATCCGCGGCGCGGTCGAGTACCACCACTCGGAAGGCCTGGTGGAGTCCAGCGACCGCTACATGCTGGGCGGGGTCCTGGACCTGGGCGAGATGGACGTCTCGCAGGTGATGGTCCATCGCCGCTCGATGGCCACCGTCGACGGCGCGCTGAGCGCCCGCGAGATCCTCGACGCGACCCTGGCCAGCCAGCACAGCCGAGTGCCGATCTACCGCGACGATCCCGAGAACGTGATCGGCATCCTGCATGTGAAGGACCTGCTGCAGGCGATCGCCGACCTGGACGGCCGCCTTGACGACCTCGAACTGCACGAGATCCTGCGCGAACCGTGGTTCATCCCCGAGACCACCACGCTGAAGGACCAGCTGACCGCCTTCCTGAAGAAGAAGAATCACTTCGCCCTGGTGGTGGACGAGTACGGCGCCCTGCAGGGCATGGTCACCCTGGAGGATATCCTCGAGGAGATCGTCGGCGAGATCGAGGACGAGCACGACGTGGTCGCCCTGGGCGTCAAGCCGCAGGACGACGGCTCGGTGATCGTCGACGGCACGGTCACGATCCGCGACCTCAACCGCGCCATGGACTGGGACCTGCCGGACGAGGAGGCGGTCACCGTCGCCGGCCTCCTCATCCACGAGGCCGAGGCCATCCCCGAGGTCGGCCAGACCTATACCTTCCACCGCCACCGCTGGCACGTCGCCGGCCGCCGCGGGGCCCGCATCACTTCGCTCAGGATCGAACCCCTGCCGACGGCGGGCGAGGACTGACCCTCCTCTCGCCCCGCGAAGCGGAGAGGGAGAGGGTAGGGAGAGGGCGGCGCAGAACCTGGGGCGACCACTCTGTCTTCAGCGATGACCCGTCCCGGGCAGAGGGGATGCTCGCTGTGAGCAGAGCGCGTTCCACAACGGCAGAGCCGCCCTCTCCCTACCCTCTCGTGTGATGGATGGGAGGTAGAGTGGTCGAGCG
>CBHTUE010000235.1:0-7456 GCA_966096115.1 uncultured Phenylobacterium sp. | reverse complement strand
TCGAGATCCAGGTGCTGGGCGACAAGCACGGCAACGTCGTCCACCTGTTCGAGCGCGAGTGTTCGATCCAGCGGCGCAACCAGAAGGTCATCGAAGAGGCGCCCAGCCCGCTGCTGGACGAGAAGACCCGCAAGGCCATGGGCGACCAGGCCGTCGCGCTGGCCAAGGCCGTGCAATACGACAGCGCCGGCACCGTCGAGTTCGTCGCCGGCCAGGACCGCAGCTTCTTCTTCCTGGAGATGAACACCCGCCTGCAGGTGGAGCATCCGGTGACGGAGCTGATCACCGGTGTGGACCTGGTCGAGCAGATGATCCGCTCGGCCTACGGCGAGAAGCTGGCGTTCGCGCAGAAGGACCTGAAGATCAACGGCTGGGCGATGGAGAGCCGGATCTACGCCGAGGACCCCTACCGCGGGTTCCGGCCTTCGATCGGCCGGCTGGTGCGCTATTCGCCGCCGGCCGAGGGCGAGGACGGCGGGGTCATCGTGCGCAACGACGCGGGCGTCCGCGAGGGCGACGAGATCTCGATGTTCTACGATCCGATGATCTCCAAGCTGTCCACCTGGGGCAAGACGCGCGACATCGCCATCGACGCCATGGGCCGCGCGCTGGAGGACTTCCACATCGAGGGGCTGGGCCAGAACATCCCGTTCCTGGCCGCGGTGATGGACCAGAAGCGGTTCCGCTCGGGCAAGCTGTCGACCAACTACATCAAGGACGAGTTCCCGGAAGGCTTCCAGGGCCTGCCGCCGACCGACCGCCAGCGGGACCTGATGAGCGCCGTGGCGCTGGCGATGCACCGGACGCTGCTGGCGCGCGCGGCGCCGGACCAACTGCGCAGCGACTGGGTCGTGGTGTCGGGCCTGAAGCGGCAGGTGTGGAACGTGGCCGCCCTCGACGGCGGGCTGACGCTGTCGACCGGGGGGCGCAAGCACCGCCTGGAGGACATCAAGTGGCGGCCGGGCCAGGCGACGTTCCGCGGCAACATCGACGGTGTCGACTTCACGGCCGCGGTGAAACCGGCGGCCGAGGGCTTCGTGATCCGGCATCGGGCGACGACACTGAACGTGCTGGTGCTGTCGCCGCGCTCGGCCGAACTGCACGAGAAGCTGCCGCCGAAGAAGGCGGCGGACACCTCGAAGATGGTGCTGTCGCCGATGCCCGGCCTGGTGGTGTCGATCGACGTCACCGCCGGCCAGGAAGTGAAGACCGGCGAGGTCGTGGCCGTGCTCGAGGCGATGAAGATGCAGAACATCCTGCGCGCCGAGCGCGATGGCGTCGTGAAGGCGGTGAACGCCGGCCCCGGCGACAGCGTCGCGGCCGACGAGGTGCTGATCGAGTTCGCTTAAGAAGCGCCGTCCGGCTGACCTGACCCGCCTGCGCGACCACGGCGTCAGCGCCGCCTTCATCCGTCGCGCAAACGCCGACGGCCCGCCGCTGAGCGCAGAGGACATCATCCGCATGCGCGAGCGGGGGGAGAGCCCGCGCGATCGGGATCGGGACGACTAGGTCCAACCGCGCCGCTCAATACTGATCGTCATCCCCCGGCTTGTCCGGGGGACCCATTCACACCGACTATGTCGGAAGGGCCCGCGAGCTTCGACGCTGCGATCAATCACGATCTCACTCGCGGCGGAGGCATGGGTCCCCCGGACAAGCCGGGGGATGACGATTTTAAAGAGGCGGCTTGGCGTCCACGACCGCCCCGAACACCTCCGCGAAACTCGCCCGCAGCGCCGCGTCGGCCTCATCCATGGTCACCGGCAATCCCAGGTCCACCAGGCTCGTCACCCCGTGGGCGGTCACGCCGCAGGGGACGATGCCGCTGAAGTGGCCCAGGTCGGGCTCCACGTTCAGCGAAATGCCGTGGAACGACACCCAGCGGCGCAGCTTGACGCCGATCGCGGCGATCTTGTCCTCCCGGGGCGGCAGGCCGGGCGTGCGGCGTTCGACCCAGACGCCGACCCGGCCGTCGCGCAACTCACCCGTGACGTTGAAGCGGCTCAGCGCCCCGATCACCCACGCCTCCAGCGCCGCGACGAAGGCGCGCACGTCGCGTCGGCGCCGCGTCAGGTCCAGCATGACGTAGGCCACCCGCTGGCCGGGCCCATGGTAGGTGTACTGGCCGCCCCGCCCGCTGGAGAAGACGGGAAACCGGTCGGGCTCGATGAGGTCGGAGGCCTTGGCCGAAACGCCGGCGGTGTAGAGCGGCGGATGCTCCAGTAGCCAGACCAGCTCGCCGGCCGTCCCATCGGCGATCGCCGCGGCGCGCGCCTCCATGGCGGCGACGGCCGCGGGATAGTCCACGACACCGCGCGATACGGCCCAGCCGGCAGGCGCCTCATCGGTGCGGCGGAATAACGCCCCATCAAGAGGCTCGGGGGCCTCGGTATTTAACGTGCGGTCAAGCATGTCGGCGCAAATGTGGGTCTCAGGCGCGCGTCATGCGAGCCCCGCGTATGCATTCGAGGTCCTCCTTCGTGAGCCAGGTCAAGGCCGTCAACGTCGAAATCCAGGTGGTGCTCGGGCGGGCCCAGCTGCCCATGCAGCAACTGCTGCGTATGGGCCGCGGCGCCGTCATCCCGTTGGACACGACCGTGAACGAGGAAGTGTGGATCCTGGCCAACAACCACCCGGTGGCCCGCGGCGAAATCCAGATCAACGACGAGCGCATCGCCATCGCGGTGACGCGCGAAGCCAATGTCTACGACTACATGGCCGGCGGGACCTGACACCTAAGTCCTTGCGGCCCTTGAGTATGCGGGCGGGGTTTGCTACCTGCCGCGCCTCACCACGAGCGGTCGTGGCGGAATTGGTAGACGCGCAGCGTTGAGGTCGCTGTGGGGCAACCCGTGGAAGTTCGAGTCTTCTCGACCGCACCAGTGAATCAGGTCTTCAACCTAGGAACGAGCAAAGCCGTCCAAACACCGTCTTAGGGAGGTCCGCATGAGCCGCGAAACGGACGACCTCACCGACGTTGCGGACCCGCCCGAAGTCGAAGAAGACCTGGAAGACCTCGCCCTCGAGGACGACTACGCGCTCAACCCAGAATTTGTGTCGGATGTGGCCGATGCGCTGGACAGCGGCAACACCGAGCGGCTGCGCGAGCTGCTGAGCGCGCTGCATCCGGCCGACGTCGCCGACCTGATGGGCTTCCTGTCAGCGGGCGACCGCGAGGAACTGATCCCGCACCTCGACCCGGAGACCCTGGCCGAGATCCTCTCCGAACTGGACAGCGACATCCGCGAGGACGTGCTGGAGCACGTGCCGTCGGCGACCCTGGCCCGCGCCATCGGCGAGATGGACTCCGACGACGCCGCCGACGTGGTCGACGACCTGGAGGACGACAAGCGCGCCGAGGTCATGGCCGCCATGCCCGAGCAGGAGCGGGCGGCGATCGAAACCAGCCTGGCCTACGAGGACGAGACGGCCGGGCGTCTGATGCAGCGCGAGTTCGTCGCCGCGCCGCAGTTCTGGACGGCCGGCCAGGCGATCGACCACTTCCGCCGCGAGGCCGACGACCTGCCGGAGCTGTTCTTCGACATCTACGTGGTCGACCCCGCCTACAAGCCCGTCGGCGCCGTGCCGGTCAGCCAGCTGCTGCGCGTGAGCCGCCAGACCCCGCTGGCCCAGATCATGGAGCCGGTGAACGAGATCACCGTCGACCTGGACCAGGAAGAGGTCGCCTACGTCTTCGACAAGTATCACCTGATCTCCGCGCCGGTGGTCGACAGCGGCGGCCGGCTGGTCGGGCAGATCACCGTCGACGACATCGTCGGCGTCATCCAGGAAGAGAGCGAAGAAGACATCCTGGCCCTGGCCGGCGTGTCCGACGCCGGCCGCGACGCCAGCGTCGTCGGCATCATCCGCTCGCGCCTGCCCTGGCTGCTGATCAACCTGGTCACCGAGGGCCTGGCCGTGACCGTGATCGGCGCCTTCCAGGAGGAGATCGCCAAGCTGGTGGCGCTGGCCATCCTCATGCCGATCGTCTCGTCGCTCGGCGGCAATGCCGGGACCCAGGCGCTGACGGTGGCGGTGCGCGCGATCGCCAGCAAGGAACTGAACGCCCACAACGCCATGCGCATCGTGGGCCGCGAGCTCAGCGTCGGCCTGTTCAACGGCACGGCCGTGGGCCTGATGCTGGGGATCGGCACCTATGTCTGGTGGCATGACCCCCGGTTGTCGATCTGCGTGGCCCTGGCGGTGATCGCCAATCTGTTCGTCGCCGCCCTGGGCGGGATCGTCGCGCCGATCATGCTAGACCGGCTGGGCCGCGACCCGGCGGTGTCGTCCTCGGTCGTCGTGACCTTTATGACCGATTTCTTCGGATTCCTTGCACTTTTGGGCATCGCGGCCCTCATCCTGTTGTAACTGGCGTTAGGCTTGCGCAGGTCATTCTAGGGCGTCCTGCGCCCGTGCCGTTTTGGGACGAACCGGGGTCATGCTGTCGCGCAACCGCGCTTCCCGGGCAGCGCTCGAACTGATCAAGCGGTTCGAGGGCTACCGCCAGAAAGCCGCCCAGCTGCCCGACGGCCGCTGGACGATCGGCTATGGTCATACCCTGACGGCCCGCGAAGGCGCCGAGGTCTCCGAGGCCGACGCCGAGGCGCTGCTCGTCTACGACATGATCGCCGTGCAGCATGCGGTGAACGAGAACGCGCTGGCGCCGATCGGCCAGAACCAGTTCGACGCCCTGTGCTGCTTCGCCTTCAACATCGGCCTCGACAATTTCCGCCGCAGCCAGGTCCTCAAGCGCCTGAACGCGGGGGCCGCGGTTCAGGCCGCCTGCGCCATGGAGCTGTGGCGCAAGGCCGACTTCGAAGGCGAGCGGATCGTGGTCGACGCCCTGGTGCGCCGCCGGTCCGCCGAGAAGGCGCTGTTCCTGACCCCCGACGACGGCGTGTTTGTCGCCGCCCCGTCGCCGCTGTTGCGGCCGGTGATCGACCTGGACGCCCTGGACCTCGTGCCCATGCGCCGGCCGGTCGAGGTGCAGGCCTCGTTCGACGGTGAACGGGTCACCGCCCGCCGCGACGACATCACCGATTTTGCGCCCGAACTGCCGGCCGAGCCGACGCCCGATCCCGTCCCGGCGGTGGCCGCCGCGGCCGAGGCGGTGAGCGGGCGTCTCTCCAGCCTGTTCGCCGGCACGGGCGTGGAGCCGGACGCCGAGCCCGATACCGTAATCCAGGCGGTCGAGCTGGCCGCCTTCGACGCCGACGTGGAGCTGCGGCCGCAGGCCGACTTCGCCGGCCCGATCACGGTCGAGATCTCCGAGCCCGAACCGGAGCCGGAAAGCGAGTTCGCCGCCGAAGTCGAGGCCGAACCCGAGGCTGCCCCGTTGCGCCTGGAGATCGAGCCCGAGGCCGACACTGGATTGGAGATCCCGCAAGCGCCGGCCGCGCGGGCCTTCGACGATGTTGGCGAGGCGCCGCGGCCGCACGTCAGCCTGGAGATGGCGCCCGGCGAATTCATCCCGGCCCGCAATCGGCCGCCGCCCGTGCAACAGCGCCTCTCGGTCGTCTGGTACCTGCTGCTGCTGCTGTTCGGCCTGGCGTTCTTCGGGTTCGCCATCTTCTGGGGGCTGAACGCGCGCCCGGGCGCGATCGGCGGCATCGTCACCCCGCTGGTCGTGGCCGGGCTGGGCGGGCTGGCGGGCGGCGGGTTTGCGGGGGGGGGGGTCGACGGCCTGCTGCAGCGGCTGGGCCAGGAAGCCGAGCAGGACTAGGGCGGCTCGCGAGGCGCGGCGCGCTGTGCTAACCCCCGGCGCATGATCCCGAACCACGGACCCAACCTCGAGTTCGGCCTCGGCGAGGCCGCCGACGCCATCCGCGACACCACCGCGCGCTTCTCGGCCGACCGCATCGCGCCGCTGGCCGCGGAGATCGACGCCAGTAACGAGTTCCCCCGCCAGCTCTGGCCGCAGATGGGCGAACTGGGCCTGCACGGCATCACGGTGGACGAGGAGTTCGGCGGCCTCGGCCTCGGCTACCTGGAGCACGTGGTGGCCATGGAGGAGGTGAGCCGCGCCTCGGCCTCGGTGGGCCTGAGCTACGGCGCCCACTCCAACCTGTGCATCAATCAGCTTCGCCGCTGGGGTTCCGACGAGCAGAAGCGCCGCTACCTGCCCAAGCTGATCAGCGGCGAGCATGTGGGCGCCCTGGCGATGAGCGAGGCCGGCAGCGGCTCCGACGTCGTCTCCATGCGCCTGAAGGCCGAGAAGCGGGGCGACCGCTACGTGCTGAACGGCACGAAGTTCTGGATCACCAACGCGCCGCACGCCGACACCCTGGTGGTCTACGCCAAGACCAGCCCGGAGGCCGCCTCGCGCGGCATCACCGCCTTCCTGATCGAGAAGGACTTCAAGGGTTTCCGCGTCAGCCAGAAGCTGGACAAGATGGGCATGCGCGGGTCCGACACCGGCGAACTGGTGTTCGAGGACTGCGAGGTGCCGGCCGAGAACATCATGGGCCCCGAGAACGGTGGCGTCGGCGTTCTCATGAGTGGGCTCGACTACGAGCGCGCCGTGCTGGCGGCCGGACCGCTGGGGATCATGCAGGCCTGTTTGGACGTCGTGCTGCCCTACGTGCGCGAACGGAAGCAGTTCGGTCAGGCGATCGGCAGTTTCCAGCTGATGCAGGGCAAGGTCGCGGACATGTATGTCGCGCTGAACTCGGCGCGGGCGTACGTTTACGCCGTGGCCAAGGCCTGCGACGCGGGCATGACCACCCGGTTCGACGCGGCGGGGGCAATCCTGATGGCGTCCGAGAATGCGGTGAAGGTGTCGCTGGAGGCCGTCCAGGCGCTGGGCGGGGCCGGCTACACCAAGGACTATCCGGTGGAGCGCCTGGTGCGCGACGCCAAGCTGTACGACATCGGCGCCGGCACCAACGAGATCCGGCGCTTCCTGATCGGGAGGGAGTTGGTCGGCGGATGAGGCGGCTGGGGGTCGCGATCGCGGGGCTGGGACTGATGGCGGTGGCGGGCTGCGCCTCGGCGCCGCAATCGGCGTGCCCGATCGGCCAGGCGCAGATGCGCACCGCCCAGATCTTCCTGGCCGCCAAGGCGCCGGCCAAGGTGAGTGACACCGACATCCGGAAGTTCGTCGACGCCGAGGTGACGCCGCGCTTTCCGGACGGTGTGAGCCTGGTCGACGGCGGCGCCCAGTGGAAGGGCGAGGACAACCGCCTGATCCGCGAGGCGGCCAAGGTGGTGCTGATCGTCCTGCCGTCGAAGGGCGATCCCGCCGCGCGGGTCGAGGCCGTGCGCGCCGCCTACCGCACGAAGTTCAAGCAGGACTCGGTGGTGGTGATGCCGCCGCCGACGTGCACGGCGCTGTAGGAACGCTCCAACTCCACTCGTCATCCCCCGGCTTGTCCGGGGGACCCATTCACCCCGAATCCGTCGGACGGGCCCGCGAGCGTTGACGCAGCGGGCAACTACAATCTCACGTGCGGCG
>CBHTUE010000234.1:0-7482 GCA_966096115.1 uncultured Phenylobacterium sp. | reverse complement strand
GGCCTGCTACGTCTTCCACCCGCTGAACAGCTGGGAGGAGGGCGACAAGATCTACTGCGACGTGATGCGCTACAACGTGGCGCCGCTGTTCCCCAACGCCGACGGCTCGGCCGGCGAGAAGGCGGCCGCGCGGCTCTTCCGGTGGACGTTCGACCTGGCCGACAATTCTGACGCCATCAAGGAAACGCCGCTGGACGACATGGACGGCGAGTTCCCGCGCGTCGATCCGCGGGTGGAAACCCTGAAGCACCGCCACGGCTGGTACGCGGGCGACTCCACCGGCGCGGCGACCGTGCGGATGAACACGATCGCCCACCTCGACCTCGCGACCGGCAAGCGGCAGGCCTTTGTGCTGCCGGGCGGCGACGCGACCTCGGAGCCGGTGTTCGTGCCGCGCGCGGCCGACGCGCCCGAGGGTGACGGCTGGCTGACCGCGGTGGTCTACCGGGCGGCCGAGAACCGTTCGGATATGCTGATCTTCGAGGCCCAGGACATCGAGAAGGGCCCGATCGCCACGGCCAGGGTCCCCCGCCGTGTGCCTTTCGGCTTCCACGGCAACTGGGCGCCTCTGGACTAACCGTCAGAGCACCCGGAACACCTCGATCCGCACGCCCGTCGGGGCGCGGGCGCCTTTGCCGATGTAGAGCCGCTTGTTGAGGTGGGCCCAGCGTTCGACACCGGTGCGCAAGCGCATGTGCGTGCGGAAGTAGTAGGCGTCCGGGTCGACGGTCTCGCCGCGGCCCAGCGCGTCCATGATCTCCGGCGGCGCGGCGCGCAGGCCGATCGAGGTGACTTCCACGCGGGTCCCGTCGTCGAACTCCAGGGCGTAGTGGGCGGAGAGTTCGATCGTCCCGTCCGGCAGCACCGACTGCCAGTCGGCGCCGCCAGGCAGCACCTTGCCGGCGATCTCGCCTGAGACTGTCCCGCCGGTGATCGGGATCACCCGGCGCACGCCCTCGCCGGAGTCGCCCAGGGTGGTGGCGCGCTCGACGCTGCACTCGAACACCAGGAACGGCGTCGCCTCGGCGATCATGCGCCCACCTTGGGCGGGGTCAGGGAGGGCCTGGCGTTCAGCGCTTCGCGGTCGAAGCCGGCGGCCTGCTTGTAGGTGTCGGCCACCTCGGCCAGCTCGGCGTGGGAGATCACGTCGGTGACGTCGGCGAAGCCGTCCGGGGCGCGCGCCTGCGCCATGTTCATCACCCGCTCCGGGCCCTCGGTGCGGTTCAGCAGCACGAGGCGGCTGGTGGCGGGCCGGCGCTCGGCCTCGTAGGCCGCGAGGGCCGCGTCGGCGGTGGGCTGCGTGGCCAGCTGGAAGGCGAGGGCGCGGGCGTCGAGGATCGCCTGCGAGGCCCCGTTGGAGCCGATCGGATACATGGCGTGGGCCGCGTCGCCCAGCAGGGTCATCCGGCCGAACGTCCAGCGATCGACGGGGTCGCGGTCGACCACCGGATACTCGAACACCCGGTCGGCGCCGCGGATCAGGTCGGGGATGTGCAGCCACCCCCAGTCCCAGCTTTCGAAGCGCGGCAGGAAGTCCGCGAGGTTGCCGGGCCGGTTCCAGTCCTCGCGTCGCCAGGTCACGTCGGGCGGGAAGCGTAGCTCGGCGATCCAGTTCACGATCGAGCGGCCGGCCGGCGGGTTCGGGGCGATGGGATAGCAGACGAACTTCTCTTCGCTGTAGCCGGCCATGACCATGGTGGCGCCGCCCAGGAACGGCTCGGCCTCAGTGACCCCGCGCCACAGCACGCGGCGGTTCCAGATCGGCGGGCCCTCGTCGGGGTAGACCTGCGCCCTCAAAGCCGAGTGGATGCCGTCGGCGGCGATGACCACGTCGCCTGTGGCCTCGTCGCCGTTCCGGAAGGTGACGGTGGCGCCGGCCGCGTCGGAGCGCGCCGCCAGCGCTTCGCGGCCCAGGCGCAGCGCGCCCGGGCCGAGCCGCTGCAGCACCGCGTCGCGCAGGATGAGCTGCAGCGTCCCGCGGTGGATGGAATACTGCGGCCAGTGGTAGCCGGCGGCGCGGCCCCGCGGCTCGCGCCAGATCTCCTGGCCGTGGCGGTTGGCGTAGACCAGGGCGGCGGTGGGCACACCCGCGGCGGCGAGGGCGTCGTTCAGCCCCAACTCGGTGAGTTCGCGCACCGCGTGCGGCAGGACATTGATCCCGACGCCCAGGGGGCGCAGTTCGGGCGCCGCCTCGTGCACCTCGGCCGCGATGCCGGCGGCGTGTAGGCTCAGCGCCGTCGTCAGCCCGCCGATCCCCGCCCCGATGATCACCACCCGCATGCAGGTCTGCCTGCCGACCAGGGGCGGCCAAGTCAAGTTGGGTGGGCGCGCGATTGCCAAGCTTCCGGCTCGGGGCCATGACCGACAGAGGCGGAGGGTGAGCCATGAACAAGCTGATCGTCGGGGCCGCGCTGGGCCTGTTGCTGGCCGGCCAGGCCGTGGCCGCCACGCCCGACTTCGCGGACCGCCAGGACTACGCCTTCGCCGAGAAGGGGTTCGTGGGCACGCGGGCCGACCCGAAGATCGTGGGCGCCGACGGCCGGCTGATCTGGGACCTGACGGCCTACGACTTCCTGAAAGGACCGGCGCCGGCGAGCGTGAACCCCAGCCTGTGGCGCCAGTCCGGCCTGCTGGCGAAGCACGGCCTGTTCGAGGTGACCAAGGGCGTGTGGCAGGTGCGGGGCTTTGACGCCGCCAACGCCACGTTCATCGCGGGCAAGACCGGCTGGATCGTCATCGACCCGCTGACCGCCGCCGAGACCGCCAGGGCTGCGCTGGATCTGGCCAACGAGAAGCTGGGCGCGCGCCCGGTGGTGGCGCTGATCTACACGCACAGCCACGTCGATCACTTCGGCGGCGCGCGCGGCATGGTCGCCCAGGCCGACGTCGACGCCGGCAAGGTCAAGGTGATCGCCCCGGCCGGGTTCCTGGAGCACGCCGTCAGCGAGAACATCATCGCCGGGCCGGCAATGGCGCGCCGCGCGCAATTTCAGTTTGGCACGTTCGTGCCGAAGGGCTCCAACGGCCAGGTCAGCGTGGGCATCGGCCCCGCGGTCGCGCCGGGGACCCAGACCCTGATCCCGCCGAACGTGGAGATCTCCCGGACCGGCCAGGAACTGGTGATCGACGGGGTGCGCATCCAGTTCCAGGTGACGCCGGGGACCGAGGCGCCGGCGGAGATGAACCTCTACCTGCCGGACCTCAAGCTGCTGGACCTAGCCGAGAACGCCAACGCCACGATGCACAACGTGCTGACCCCGCGCGGGGCCCTGGTGCGTGACGCCAAGGCGTGGGCCGACTACCTGACCGAGTCGATCCGCCTCTATGGCGACAAGTCCGACGCGCTGATGACCAGCCACGGCTGGCCGCGTTTCGGCCGCGCGGTGATCGGCGACTACCTGGGCAAGCACCGCGACGCCTACAAGTTCCTGCACGACCAGACCGTGCGGCTGATGAACGACGGCCTGACCGGGCCGGAGATCGCCAACCGCCTGACCCTGCCCGAGGCGCTGGACCGCGAGTGGTACAACCGCGGCTACTACGGGACGATGAGCTTCAATTCCCGCGCGGTCTACCAGCGCTACATGGGCTGGTACGACGCCAACCCGGTGCACCTGGCGCCGCTGGATCCGGCCGACGAGGCAGGCCGCTACGTGGCGATGATGGGCGGGGCCGCGCCGGTGCTGGCCGCTGCCCAGGCCGCCTACGACAAGGGCGACGACCGCTGGGCGGGTGAGCTGGCCAACCGCCTCGTCTATGCCGACGCGGCCAACACCGCGGCGCGGCGCCTGCTGGCCAAGGTGTACGACCGCCAGGCCGTGGGCGCGGAGAGCGCGATCTGGCGCAACATGTACCTGGCCGGCGCGCAGGAACTGCGGGACGGCGTGCGGGCCGCCGGCGGGCCGGGGGCGTCGGCCGAGTTCATCCGCAACACCCCGACCCCGATGTTGCTAGATCTGCTGTCGGTTCGGCTGGACCCCGCCAAGTCTAAGGGCGCGCCGGCCAGCGTCGACCTGGTGTTCCCCGACCGCAAGGAGCGATTCCGCGTGGCCGTTCGGAACGACGTCCTCACCTACGAGGCCGACCCCAAGGCCGGGACCGCCGACGGGACCTTCACGCTGCCGCGCGCCCAGTTCCTGACCGGCGCCTTGGCGGGCGCGGACCTGTCGGCCACAGCGACGGCGGGCGACAAGGCCTCGCTGAACCGCCTGCTGGGCTGGCTCTCGGCGCCCCGGCCCAACTTCCCGATCGTCACGCGATAGGGGCCAGTCGCCCGCGACTGGACCGTGACAGGCGTGCCCGGCTCGGCTAAGCGTCGCCGCATCATGAGCCGCGCCGCCGCCCTGATCGCCAAAGTAGCCGCCTGCCAGCCGGGGGCTTACGAGGCCGTGCGCAGCTAGCGTCCGTCTCGTCCGATCCCCGCAACCCGCGGATGGATCGGCGCTCTCGACCCCTCCATCCGCTCACCCGATGGAGACCTTGATGACCACCTGGCCCGACAACGCACGCCGCACCCTGGCCTGGAGCGACCGCTTCAGCGACCGCATGACCCATGTGCGCGCCTCCGAAATCCGAGAGCTTCTGAAGCTTCTGGACCAGCCCGACGTGCTGAGCTTCGCGGGCGGCATCCCGAACTCCGACCTGTTCCCCACCGCGCGGATCGCCGAGGTCCACGCCCGGATCCTCGCCGAGGCCGGCCCCCAGGCGCTGCAGTACTCGGTGAGCGAGGGGCTGACCCCGCTGCGCGAATGGATCGCGGCGCGGATGACCGCGATGGGCGCGCCCTGCGATGCCGGGAACATCCTGATCACCAACGGCTCGCAGCAGGCGCTGGACCTGATCGGGCGGCTGTTCCTGTCGCGCGGCGACACGGTGCTGGTGGAGCGCCCCACCTACCTGGGCGCGCTGGGCGCGTTCAACGCCTGCGAGCCCGGCTACGCGGCGCTGGCGATCGGGGGCGAGGCGCCGGCGGGCGCCAAGTTCGCCTACGTCGTGCCGGATTTCGCCAATCCTACGGGCCGCACGCTGACCCGGGCGGAGCGGGTGCGCCTGCTCGACCAGGCCGAGGCGGGCGACTTCGCGATCGTGGAGGACGGCGCCTATCGCGAGTTGCGGTTCGCGGGGACCGAGGAGCCCAGCGTGCTGGGCCTGGACATCGCCCGCGGCGGCGGCGTCGAGGCGGCCCGCACCCTGTTCTGCGGCACGTTCTCCAAGACCCTGTCGCCGGCGCTGCGGCTGGGCTGGGTCTGCGGACCGCGGGCGGTGATCGATAAGCTGACGCTGCTCAAGCAGGGCGCCGACCTGCACGCCTCGACCATCAACCAGATGGTCGCGCTGAGCATCGTGTCGGAGGGCTACGAGGCGCACCTGGAACGGCTGCGCAGCCACTACCGCGGCCAGGCGGCGGCGATGCAGTCAGCCCTGGCGCGGCACATGCCGCTGGGGGTCGAGTGGTCGCATCCGGGGGGCGGGATGTTCGTCTGGCTCACCCTGCCGCGCGGCCTGGACGCGGCGCAACTGCTTACGGCCGCCCTGGCGGAAGAGCGGGTCGCCTTCGTGCCCGGCGCGCCGTTCTTCGCCGTCGAGCCGGACGCGGCGACACTTCGGCTCAGCTATTCGCTGGGCGGGCCGGACGACATCGACGAGGGCGTGCGACGCCTCGCGCGGGTGATCGCGGGGCGCGTGGCGCGGGCGGCTTAGTCCGCGACCGCGCCGGGCCTCAGACCAGGGCCCCGTGGCAGTGCTTGAACTTCTTGCCCGAGCCGCAGGGGCAGGGCTGGTTGCGGCCGGTGTCTTCCCAGTTGTCGGGCAGCGCGGTGACCGGCAGGGCCTGGCGCTGTTCGGCCGAGATGCCGTCGGGGACGAAGCCGCGCTCCAGCTCGTTCTCGCCGGTCAGCGGGTCCAGGTGCACCTCGAAGGTCTGGCCGGACGGCGGGGCCGGCGGTTCCTCGAACTGGAACTCCACGGTCATCAGCCACTTGGTGACGTTCTGGCGCAGGTCGACCAGGAGCTTCTCGAACAGCGAGAAGGCCTCGGTCTTGAACTCGTTCAGCGGGTCGCGCTGGCCGTAGCCGCGCAGGCCGATCACCGTGCGCAGGTGGTCGACGTGCATCAGGTGCTCGCGCCACTGCAGGTCGATGGTCTGCAGCAGGAAGCTCTTCTCGATGGTGCGCATGTGGTCGCCGACCATCGTGTCGCGTTCGGCCGCGCGGGCCGCCGCGGCCTCCATGATGCGCTTCTCGAACTCCTCGTTGCCGATGCCTTCCTCGGCGGCCCAGTCGGCGAGGGGAAGGTGCAGGCCCAGGAACTGCTGCAGGTGGGCGTCCAGGCCCTCGATGTCCCACTGCTCGGCATAGGCCTTGGGCGGCAGGTGGCGGGCGACGAAGTCGTTGATCGTGTCGGACCGGAACTCGCCAATGATTTCCTGCAGGTCGTCGGCTTCCATGAACTCCTGGCGCTGCTCGAACACGGCCTTGCGCTGGTCGTTGATGACGTCGTCGTACTTCAGGAGGTTCTTGCGGATCTCGTAGTTGCGCTGCTCGACCTTCTTCTGGGCGGTGGCGATGGCGCTGTTCAGCCAGCGGTGGGTGATGGCCTCGCCTTCCTGGACGCCGAAGGTGCGCATGATCGAATCCAGCCGCTCACCGGCGAAGATGCGCAGCAGGTCGTCTTCGCAGGACAGGAAGAACTTGGAGTGGCCGGGGTCGCCCTGACGGCCGGTGCGGCCGCGCAGCTGGTTGTCGATGCGGCGGCTTTCGTGCCGCTCGGTGCCCAGCACGAACAGGCCGCCGGCGGCCAGGGCCTGTTCCTTCAGGCCTTTGATGTTGGCCTCGATCTCGGCCTTCTTCGCCAGCGCCTGTTCCGGCGTGACGTCGACGCCGGCGTTGCGCTGCTCGTCACGCCAGCTGGCCAGGCGCATGTCGACGTTGCCGCCCAGCTGGATGTCGGTGCCGCGGCCGGCCATGTTGGTGGCGATGGTCACCGCGCCGGGCACGCCGGCGTCGGCGACGATGCCGGCTTCCTGCTCGTGGAAGCGGGCGTTCAGCACGCTGTGCGGGATGCCGCGGATGGTCTTGCCGTTCAGTTCGAAGGTATGCGCCTTCAGCAGTTCCGACAGCTGTTCGGACTTCTCGATGGTGACCGTGCCGACCAGGATAGGCTGGCCGCGGGTGTAGCAGTCGACGATCAGCTGGATGATCGCGTCGTGCTTCTCCTTCGCCGTCCGGTAGACCTCGTCGTCGTCGTCGATGCGGACCACGGGCCGGTTGGTCGGGATCTCGGCGACGTCCATCTTGTAGATGTCGATGAATTCCTGGGCCTCGGTGGCGGCCGTGCCGGTCATGCCCGAGAGCTTGGTGTAGAGGCGGAAGTAGTTCTGGATCGTCACCGAGGCCAGGGTCTGGTTCTCAGGCTGGACGACGGCGCCCTCCTTGGCCTCGATGGCCTGGTGCAGGCCTTCCGACAGGCGGCGGCCGTGCATCA
>CBHTUE010000233.1:0-7633 GCA_966096115.1 uncultured Phenylobacterium sp. | reverse complement strand
GTGCTGGTGGAGATCCAGGCCCTGGTCGCGCCGTCCGCCTACGGCACGCCGCGCCGGGCCGTGGTGGGGTGGGACTCCGGGCGCCTGGCGATGATCCTGGCCGTGCTGGAGGCGCGATGCGGCCTTAGTTTTGGCGATCGGGATGTCTATCTGAACGTGGCGGGGGGCTTGAGGATTTCGGAACCTGCCGCCGATCTCGCCGCCGCCGCCGCCCTCGCCTCCTCGGCCTTCGACGTGGCCCTGCCGCAGGACTGCGTGGTGTTCGGCGAGATCAGCCTGTCCGGCGACGTTCGCCCCGTCAGCCGCATGGACGGGCGCATGAAGGAAGCCGCCAAACTGGGCTTCCGCCGCGCGCTGGGGCCCAAGCAGGACAGCCCGGGCGCGCTCGCCTTCACCGGCTTCACCCGCCTGGCCGACGCCATCCAGCGCATCCACGATGGCGATTGGGGGACGGTCGGATGAGGACGGTTCTCGCACGCGCCCTCCTCTCCCCCCGTGCGCAGCGCGGAGAGGGAGAGGGCAGGGAGAGGGCGGCGCAGGAGATCGTCCCGGTCGCTTCCTCAGGACCGAGGGCCATCGACGCCGACGGAGCGCCAGCCGGCAGCCCCCCGCCGCCCTCTCCCTACCCTCTCCCTCTCGGCTTCGCCGGGGGAGAGGAGGTTTGCCGATGACCCAGTTCGACATCCTCGTGCTGATCCTGCTCGGCGTCTCGGCGGCGGTCGGGTTCTCGCGAGGCGCCGTGCGCGAAATCGCCGCCATGGTCGCCCTGGTCTTCGCCGCGGGCCTGGCGGTGTTCGGCCTGCCGGCCTTCGGTCCGATGTTCCGCCATCTGATCCATCCCGACTGGCTGGGGACGGTCGCGGCCCTGGTCATCGTCTTCATCGTCGCCTTCGTCGCCCTGCGGCTGATCGGCGCGGGCGTGGCGCGCGCGGTGCAGAACACGCAGGGCCTCGGCTTCCTCGACCGCTCCTTCGGCCTGCTGATCGGCCTGGGCCGCGGCCTGGTCGTCCTGGGCGCCTTGTTCCTGATGTTCAACGCCGCCACCCCTGAGGACCTGCGTCCGAAGTGGATCACCGGGGCCCGGACCTGGCCGCTGGCCACGACCATGGGCCACCTGCTCGACGAACTGGCGCCCAAGGGCCTCGACGTCGCCGGGAAGCTGAAACCCGCTTTCGACCGCGCTGTCAGCGAAGGGTCAGGTGACAGATCGACGACAGACGGGTACGAGGCGCCCCAAGCCACAGACACCGCCCAAGACCTTGCCCAAGACCCCGGGCGTCAGGAGCGATCCCGATGAGCCAACACGCAGAGCGTTGGTCGCCGCCCGTGCGCGACCCAGATGACGATTCCCCGCGTCTGGAATGCGGTGTGTTCGGGGTCTACGACACCGCCGAGGCCTCCGGGATCACCGCGCTGGGCATGCACGCCCTGCAGCACCGCGGCCAGGAAGCCTGCGGCATGGCCAGCTTCGACGGCCAGCGGTTCCATACCGAGCGGCACATGGGCTACGTCGGCGACGCCTTCGGTGGCGGCGACCTGAACACCCGCCTGCCCGGCCGCACCGCCATCGGTCACACCCGCTACTCCACCGCCGGCGGCAGCTTCCTGCGCAACGTCCAGCCGATGTTCGCGGATCTCGAGGCCGGCGGCATCGCGCTGGCCCACAACGGCAACCTGACCAACTTCCTCACCCTGCGCGAACAGCTCGTGCAGGAGGGCGCGATCTTCCAGTCCACCTCGGACTCCGAGGCGATCCTCCACCTGATCGCCCGCTCGCGCCGCGCCAAGTTCATCGACCGCTTCACCGAGGCCTTGCAGCAGATCGAGGGCGGTTACGCCCTGGTCGCCATGACCAACAAGAAGCTGATCGGGGTGCGCGACCCGCTGGGCATCCGGCCGCTGGTGCTGGGCGACCTGGCCGGCAAGGCCGTCCTCGCCTCGGAGACCTGCGCGCTCGACATGATCGGCGCCACCTTCGTGCGTGACATCGAGCATGGCGAGATGGTGGTCGTCGACGAGAAGGGCATCCGCAGCTTCCGGCCTTTCCCTGCCGCCCAGGCCCGGCCCTGCATCTTCGAATACGTCTACTTCGCCCGCCCTGATTCGGTGGTGAACGGCCGCTCCATCTACGACGTCCGCAAACGCATGGGCCGCCGCCTGGCCCAGGAGGCTCCGGCCGATGTGGACGTGGTGGTGCCCGTGCCGGACTCTGGCGTGCCCGCCGCCCTCGGCTTCGCCCAGGAGGCCGGCGTGCCCTTCGAGATGGGCATCATCCGCAACCACTACGTCGGCCGCACCTTCATCCAGCCCACCCAGGGCCAGCGGGAACTGGGCGTGCGCATGAAGCTGGCCCCCAACCGCGCCGTCCTGGCCGGCAAGAGGGTGCTGCTGGTCGACGACTCGATCGTGCGCGGCACCAACTCGGTGCGGGTCGTGCGCATGGTCCGCGAGGCCGGCGCCGCCGAGGTGCACCTGCGCTCCGCCTCGCCGCCGATCCAGTGGCCCGACTACTACGGCATCGACATGCCCGACCGCGACAAGCTGTTGGCCGCCAACCATTCGGTCGAGGAGATCGCCGAGATCCTGGGCGTCGACTCCATGGGCTACCTGTCGGTCGACGGCCTCTACTGGGCGATGGACGCGGTCCGCGACGCGGCCCACCCGCAGTACACTGACCACTACTTCACCGGCGATTACCCCACCCGCCTCCTCGACCGCGAGATCGCCCAGGGCCGCAACGAGCTGGTGGAGCGCCAGCTGTCGTTCCTGGTCGACGCGTGATCGCACAGCGCATCCTCTCCCTCTCGGCTTCGCCGGAGGAGAGGAGGCCTGCCGCATGAAGTTCAAGGTCGACTGGTACCTCGTCCTGATCATCCTGATGGCCGTGGCGGCGTCGGTGATCCCGGCGCGAGGCGACGTGGCGGTCTGGCTGGGCTGGGCCTCGAAGGTCCTGATCGGCGTGGTGTTCTTCCTGCACGGCGCGCGCCTGTCGCGCGAGGCGGTGCTGCGGGGCCTCACCCACTGGCGGCTGCACCTGCTGATCCTTGGCGCCACCTTCATCCTCTTCCCCGCCCTGTGCGTCGGCCTCACCAAGCTGCCCGCTTGGATCACGCCGCCGGAGCTGGCCGGCGGCCTGATCCTGCTGGGCTGCCTGCCGTCCACGATCCAGAGCTCGATCGCCTTCGTCAGCGTCGCGCGCGGCAACGTCCCGGCCGCCGTCGCCTCGGCCTCGGCCTCGAACATGATCGGGGTGTTCCTGACCCCGCTGCTGGTCAGCCTGCTGATGCACGCCAAGGGCGGGATCAGCGCCGGTTCGGTCTGGGCGATCGTGCTGCAGCTGCTGGCGCCGTTCATCGCCGGACAGCTGCTGCGGCCCTGGATCGGCGGCTTCGTCGCCCGCCACGGCAAGACCCTGGGCAAGCTCGACCGCGGCACCATCCTGCTGATCGTCTACACCGCCTTTTCCGGGGCGGTCGTCGCGGGTGTCTGGAGCCGGCTCAGCGCCCTGGACCTCGTCCGCCTGCTGGTGATCTGCGTGGCGCTGCTGGGCGTCGTCCTGGCCGCCACCGCGTTCGCCGCCCGCGCGCTGGGCTTCGACAAGGCCGACGAGATCGCCATCGTCTTCTGCGGCTCCAAGAAGTCGCTGGCCAGCGGCGCGCCGATCGCCGCGGCGATCCTCAGCCCCGCCGTCGCCGGCGTGGCGATGATCCCGCTGATGGTCTTCCATCAGCTGCAGCTGATGGCCTGCGCCGCCATCGCCCAGCGCTACGCCCAGCGGCCGCAGACCCCGCCTGACACCGCCGCGGAAACCGTCTAGAGACGCCGCCTCATGTCCTCCCTGCCCCTCAACAACCGCATCGCCCTCGTCACCGGCGCCAGCCGCGGCATCGGCTATGCCGCCGCCGTCGCGCTGGCCAAGGCCGGCGCCCACATCGTCGCCGTCGCCCGCACCCAGGGCGGCTTGGAAGCCCTCGACGACGAGATCAAGGCCGCCACCGGCCAGTCGGCCACCCTGGTCCCGATGGATATCGCCGAGCACAACGGCCTCGATCAGTTAGGCCTCGCCATCCACGAGCGCTTCGGCCGCCTCGACATCCTGGTTCACGCCGCCGCCATGCTGGGGCCGATGACGCCGGTGTCGCACATCGAGCCGGCCCAGTGGGACAAGGTGATCGCCCTGAACCTCACCGCCAGCTACCGCCTGATCCGCTCGGTGGAGCCGCTGCTGCGCGCCTCCGACCAGCCGCGGGCGATCTTCCTCACCAGCGGCCGCGCCATCCGGCCCAAGGCGTTCTGGGGGCCCTACGGCGTCACCAAGGCGGGCCTGGAGCACCTGGTGCGCACCTGGGCCGACGAGCTGGAAAAGACCAACATCCGCGCAGTCCTCCTGGACCCCAACGTCATGCGCACCCGCATGCGCGCCGAGGCCATGCCCGGCGAGGACCCCACGACCCTGCCCGAGCCGTCGGAGATCGGTCCGCTGATCGTCGAACTGGCCCAGGCGGACCTGGGCAAGCCCACCGCTAACGTGGTCTTTTCGGACTGGAAGACGGCCGGGACGCTCGCTTCGGCTTGACGCCTGGCCGCGCCAGCTTGGCCGCCCGCCCACGCGGGTTGCCGGGCTTGGCCTTGCGGCCCTGCGGCTTGTCCTTGCCGTGCAGCTTCGGCTTGGCGCCCGCGCCTTCCTTGGCCGCCGCCGCCGCCGCGCGCCGGATCTTGGCCGCCAAGCCGGTCTTGGCCTCCGACGGCTTGGCGCGCGTCAGGCCCGTGCCCGACTTCTCCTCGCCCTCGGCGAAGGGGTTCTTGTTCGACTTCACGGTCAGCCGAATCGGCACGCCGGGCAGGTCGAAGCTCTCGCGGATCGAGTTCACCAGATAGCGCCGGTAGTGGTCCGGCAGCTGGTCAGCCCGGCTGGCGAACAGCACGAAGGTGGGCGGCCGCGCCTTGGTCTGGGCCATGTACTTCGGCTTCACGCGGCGCCCGCCCACCGCCGGCGGCGGATGGCGCTCGACAGCCATCTTCAGCCAGTCGTTCAGGTCGCGGGTCTTCACCTTGGTCGACCAGTCAGTGTGCGCCTTGATCACCGCCGGCATCAGGCGGCTAAGGCCATGACCGGTCTCCGCAGACAGGGCCACCACTGGCGAGCCCTTGAGCTGCGGCAGCGCGCGCCCGGCCTCCTCGACGAATTCCTGCAGCTTCGAATGCGGGTTCTCGACCAGGTCCCACTTGGCCAGCACGAACACCAGGCTGCGGCCCTCGCGCTCCACCAGGTCGGCGATCTGCAGGTCCTGGATCTCGAACGGATGGGTGGCGTCCATCACCAGGATCACCACCTCGGCGAAGGTGATCGCGCGGATGGAGTCGTGGGTGGAGAGCTTCTCCAGCTTCTCCTGAACCTTGGCCTTGCGCCGCAGGCCCGCCGTGTCGACCAGCCGGATGGCGCGGCCGTCCCATTCCCAGTCGACGGGAATAGCGTCGCGGGTGATCCCCGCCTCGGGCCCGACCAGCAGCCGCTCCTCGCCGATCAGCCGGTTCACCAGGGTCGACTTGCCCGCATTCGGCCGCCCGACGATCGCGATGCTGATCGGCTTGCCGGCGTCCGCGTCGGTCTCGTCGTCCTCGAACTCGACCGCATAGGCCGCGACGGCCGCGTAGAGGTCGGCCATGCCCTCGCCGTGTTCGGCCGAGACCGGGATCGGCTCGCCCAGCCCCAGGCCGAAAGCGTCCAGCACGCCGGCCTCCGAGGCCTTGCTCTCCGACTTGTTGGCCAGCACCAGCACCGGCTTGCCCTTGCGGCGCAGCACGTCGGCGAAGATCAGGTCGCCCGGCGTCACGCCCTCGCGGGCATCGATCACGAACAACGAGACGTCGGCCTCGTCGACCGCCAGTTCGGTCTGCGCCCGCATGCGCGCTTCCAGGCTCTCGTCGGTGACGTCCTCGAAGCCGGCCGTGTCGATCAGCTCCAGGTCCAGGTCGCCCAGCCGGCCGGTCCCGAACCGGCGGTCGCGGGTGACCCCCGGCTGGTCGTCGACGATGGCGAGCTTGCGGCCCGCCAGCCGGTTGAACAGCGTGGACTTGCCGACATTCGGCCGGCCGACGATCGCAATTTTCAGCGCCATACCGGCGACCTTACCCGTCTGATCAGCGAATCGCGATCAGCTCGGCCTCCTGGGTCACGACATAGACCGCGTCGCCCATCGCGATGGGCGACGTGATCGAGGCGCCCTTCATCGCGATGCGCTTCTGGATCTCGCCGGTCTTGGCGTTCAGCGCCACCATTTCGCCGGTCTGGCCGACGATCAGCAGGTGGTCGTTGGACAGCAGCGGGCCCGACCAGATCGGCCGCTGCTGCTTCTGGCCGCCGACCCCGAACACCCCGCCCTTGCGCTTCGACTTGAAGCCCTCGTTGAGGTTCTTGATCCAGTAGATCTGGCCCGTCTCGCGCGCGGCGCAGATCACCAGCCCGTCCTTGCCCACGGCATAGACCACGTCGCCCGCCGCGACCGGGGCGGTGACGCCCACCACCGGCAGGGTCCAGCGCGCCTGACCGGTGCGCAGGTCGGTGGCGGCGAAGACGCCGGAGTGGCTCACCGCGAAGACGTCGCCGTTGTAGATCACCGGGCGGCCGGGAATGTCGCGGATCTCCGACAGCGCGCTGGTGCGGCTGGCGCGGCTCAGCGCCTCGTTCCACAGGTCATTGCCGTTGTTGGCCTTCAGGGCCACCAGTTCGCCCGACCCGAACGCGGCCACCACCGTGTCGCCCGACACCGCCGGGCTGGAGGCGGCCAGGATGCGGGCCGATTCGGTCAATGCCTGGTAGGTCCATGACGGCGCGCCGGTGGCGGCGTCGAAGGTCATCAACGTGTTGTCCAGCGCCACCGCGAACACGCGGCCGCCCGAGACGGTCGGAGCGCCGTGGATGGCCTCGCCGGTCTTGGTCCGCCAGCCGACGGCGCCGGTCTTGGCGTCCAGCTGCATCACTTCGCGGAAACCAGACGAGACGTACAGCTTGCCGCCCGAATAGGCGACGCCGCCGCCGAACGCGACGCGGTCGCGCTTGTTGTCGCCGGGGGCCGTGCTGGTGCGCCAGACTTGGTTGCCCGTGCGCGCGTCGACGGCGACCACGCGGGCGTCGGCGTCCATCAGGAACACCTTGCCGTCCGCGGCCACCGGCGGAGCGGTCACGTAGCGGCCGCGCTTGGTGCCCTGGCCGAAGCTCTTGCGCCAGGCGACGCTGAGCCCCTTCCCGGCCGACACATTGCCGATCGACTGCTCGGGCGTGCCCCCCGGCAACGGCCAGTCGGCCACGGTCTCCACCGGCGGCAGGGCGAAGTCGACGCCCTTCAGGGCCTCGGCCGGAACCAGCAGCTGGTCGGCCGGGATGATCGAGATGCGCTGGCCTTCGCCGGCGAGCTCGGACGGCTTCTTGTCCTTCTTGTCGAAGGGATTGAGCTTGCCGACCGTCGAGCAGCCGCTGGCTCCCAGCGCCGCGACCATCAGGGCGGCGAGGATCGTCGTCGTCTTGCGGGTCATTGCGGAGCGGTCGCTTGAGGTTGGGCGTTGACGCCGGCCGGGCTCGCGTAGGCGGGCGGGACGGGCCTGGGCGGGGGGCACGCGCTGGCGTGCGTGGACA
>CBHTUE010000232.1:0-7704 GCA_966096115.1 uncultured Phenylobacterium sp. | reverse complement strand
TGGAAGTCGCCGGACCCGGACACCACCAGCATGGGCCCGAAGCTGGGCGGCAGCGCCGCAGCCAGGCGCTGGCGCAGCCGGTCGACCTGCCGCGGGCGGCTCCACAGCCGCAGCGCCGGCCCGAGGTCGCGATAGTCCAGCAACCGGCCACCGGCCGAGCAGACGGCCTGCCGCAGCCGATGCTGCGCCATCAGCGCCTCGTCGAGATGCAGCAAGGCCGTCCTCATGCCGGAGCCCTAGGCCGTCACGCAGCGGCGCAGCAGCGCGTCCAGCAGCTTCAGGGCCAGGTCGATCTCCTCGAGGGTGATCTCCAGCGACGGCGCCAGGGTGATGACGTTCTTGTGGTAGCCGCCGACGTCCAGGATCAGGCCCAGGGTGCGGCCGTCGACCACCAGGTCGCCCTTCATCGCCTCCTCTTCCATGCGGTCGAGCAGGGGCTTGTTGGGTGTGAAGCTGTCGGCCTCGCAGATCTCGCAGCGCAGGGCCAGGCCCAGGCCGTCCACGTCGCCGATCTGCGGCCAGCGCTTCTGCAGCTCCTGCAGGCCGGCCAGGAAGTACTCGCCCTTCAGCGCGACCAGATTCGCGTAGTCGGTCTCCGCGCACATCTTCAGGGTCTCCAGCGCGATGGCCGTGCCCATGGGATTGGCGTTGAAGGTCGAGTGGGTGGAGCCGGGCGGGAAGACCTTCGGGTTGATCAGCTCCTCGCGCGCCCAGAGGCCGGAGAGCGGGTTCAGACCGTTGGTCAGGGCCTTGCCGAACACCAGCACGTCCGGCTTCACCCCGAAGTGCTCGATCGACCACAGCTTGCCGGTCCGGTACATCCCCATCTGGATCTCGTCGACCACCATCAGGATGCCGTGCTGGTCCAGGATCTTCTTGATTCCGGTGAAGAAGTTCGGCGGCGGGATGACGTAGCCGCCGGTGCCCTGGATGGGCTCGATGTAGAACGCGGCGAATTCGGCCTGGCCGGTCTTGGTGTCCAGCACGCCGTTGTATTCGGTCTCGAACAGGCGGGCGAAGCGGGCGACGCACAGCTCCCCGTACTCCTCCTTGCTCATGCCCTTGGGGCCGCGGAAGTGGTACGGGAACTCGATGAACTGGGCGCGGTCGCCGAAGTGGCCGTAGCGGCGGCGGTAGCGGTACGACGAGGTGATTGCCGAGGCGCCCAGGGTGCGGCCGTGGTAGCCGCCCTCGAAGGCGAACATCAGGCTTTTGCCGCCTGACGCGTTGCGCACGATCTTCAGCGAGTCCTCGACCGCCTGGGCGCCGCCGACGTTGAAGTGGACCCGGCCCTTCGATCCGAACTTGCCCTCCAGGTCGCGGGCGATCATCGCCGCCAGTTCGACCTTCTCGCGGTGCAGGTACTGAGAGGCCACCTGCGGCAGCCGGTCCAGCTGAGCGTGGGCGGCGGCGTTCAGGCGCGGATTGCGGTAGCCGAAGTTGACCGCCGAGTACCACATCTGCAGGTCCAGGAACGCCCGGCCCTCAGCGTCGTACATGTACGAGCCTTCGCAGGTGTCGAAGAACTTCGGGTGGTCCAGGTAGTGGACCGTGTCGCCCCAGGAACAATACTCGGCCTCAAGGGCGCGCAGCTCGGTCTCAGTGGTGACGGCGGGTGCGTCGTACATTCAGGAACTCCGGATCAGAGGGACACGGCGCGAGCGGCCGGCGGGGCTGCGGCGCCCAGCAGGAGGGCGAGCGCGGCGGTCACGTCGTGGAAGGTTTCGTAGGCGTGGTAGGGCTGGCCGCGGGCGGCGGCGTAGTCGGCCAGCGCGCCCTTGGCGAAGAGGATGTCGGCGCGGCCGGAAACGCAGAAGTCCGATCGGCCGTCGCCCACGTAGACCAGGGTCTGGGGCGCCTGGGTCTCGGCGGGCGGTCCGGCGACCTCGCACTTGCAGACGCCGGAACCCGCGGCGCAGCCGGGACGCGCCCAGGGCTGCTCAAGCCGCCAGGCCCCGGGCGCGCCCGCCAGCCGGTTGGCGACGACCTCCAGCCCCTCGAGGCCGTGGCGACTCAGGATGCGGCTGATGAAGTAATCGACACCGTCGCTGGCGATGCTGACCGGGAGGCCGTGCGCGTCGCACCAGTCGACGAAGGCGGTGAAGCCGGGGTCCAGTTCGACGGTGTCCAGCAGCGCGTCGAGGTCGCCCTGCGCGCCGCCGATCAGGGCGACCTGGCCGCGCATGCATTCGGCGGCCGAGATGCGCCTCGCAACCCAGTCGTCTTCCAGGGTTCGCCAGCCGGGCTCGGCCAGGCGTTCGAGGACAAAGTCCGTGGTGTCGCGGCTTGAGACCGTGCCGTCGAAGTCGCAGATGATACGCATCGAGCTCCCGATCGCCCCCCGGCTTTCGGACGGCGAGCGTCCTCGCCTGACTCGATGACGCCGCTCGCAGCCGAGCGCCTCACGCCCGGTATCGAAGTTGTCACATTTGTAAGGTGCCCAACCTCGAGCCGGCTCCGCCCGCGCTCCGGGAATCTAGAACCGGGCGTTCAGGGCGAAGCCGGCGCCGTGGCTGTCGGCCCAGGGGGTCAGCATGACCCGGTCATCGCGCGGGCGGGTGATGATGAACGCAGTGGCCTCGCCGAGCGCGGCGCCCGCGACGGCGTCGTACCAATGGTGCTCGTGGGCCTCGACCCGGGCCAGTCCGACCAGACCGGCGGCCAGGGTGGCCGGCAGGCCCACCCGCCAGCCATAGCGCTGATGCAGGTAGCCGGCCGAGGCGAAGGCGATCGAGGTATGGCCCGACGGAAGCGAGCGATTGTTGCGGCCGTTCGGCCGGGTCTCGGGGAAGGCGTGCTTCAGCCCGTAGGTCTCCGCCTCGGTCGCCGCCAGGCTGAGGGCCAGCTGCTTGCCCCCGGACCAGTCCCGCTGCTCCACCGTCGCGCCAAGCGCCAGGGCGACCAGGGACACTTGACCGACGTCGGACGCGACCCGCCAGTCGTGATCGCTGGCGCGCGCCGGATGGGCCGCGACGGCGCCGATCGTCGCCAGGACGAGCGCGCTCAGTTGCGCGGCCGAAGCTCTGTGGGCCATGCCGTATCCTCCTGGGTCATTGTCCCGGGCCGCCGTTCGGGCTCGCAGGCCGGCGTCGCCAGGTTGGCGATCGCTTCGGCAGCCCGTGCCGACGAGCCGGGCGCCGAGAGGTCGAAGGTATAGCGGAACCCGTCGCCCTGGGCTGCGCGGTAGGCGGCGTGCGTGCGCTGCGCGTCGGTGACCGCGGCGATCACGTCGTCGGCGTCGTCGATCACCGGACCGAACGACCAGTGACGGTAACTCTCGTCGCCGCGCCACGACACGCCATGGGCGTTCAGGAACAGGCAGGGCCGCGGCTCGCGCAGGAACTCGTAGACCTGGCTGCTGACATCGCCCAGGTAGATGTCGGCGGCCCGGGTGTACGTCATGTCGAAGGAGGCGGACGTCGCGCCCAGGTCGATGTGCAGGCCCGGCCGGCCCACGAACGGCGCCAGGGCGGCGACCTGCCGGGGGTCGACGCCCTCGAACAGGCGCACGTGGGGCGCGAAGACCAGATTGAACCGGCGCTGGGCGGCGAAGGCCTGCAGGATGCGGGGGCCCCACCTCGCCCACGATCCGAGCTTCGCCGAGAAGTGCGGATTGTAGAGCACCACCGGCCGGTCGTCGGGAAACAGCCGCGGCAGGTTCGGCTGCAGCGCATCCACCAGGTCGAACTTGGGATAGCCGACCACGGCGCACCGCTCCGGCGCCACCAGGCCCTCGGCCAGCATGCGGTCGCGCTGTTTGTCGCCCGCGGCGAAGACCAGGTCGAAGCGCCGCAGCCGCGGTTCGAACGGCCCGGCCCGGTCGCCCGCGCCGTGCTGCGTGTAGACAAGCCTGGCCCGCACGCCCAGCGGCCGCAGCGCCGCGGTGGTGCGTTCTGGGGCCACGATGACGTCATAGGCGCCAAGCATCCGGGCGCTGGCCGCCAGCATCGGGAGCTTCGGCGGCGTCGAGCCCGGGCGGCGCAACCCGCGCAGCCATGCGGGCCCGGCCAGTCGCCACGTGATCGGCGCTTCGCCCATCGCGGCCGCCATGAACCTGGCCTGGTCGAGCACCTCCTGACTGGTCGCGAGGACATCGACGCGCAGGTCTGGGCGGGACCGCGCGAGGTGGATGGCGACGGAGAGGCTGTGCAGGACCTGGTGCGCCTGGGCGATGTAGAGGAAGCCGACGCGCGGCCTGCGCAGTGGGCCGACGTCCGCGGCCTGCACAGGTGGACGGATCTTCACGCTCGGGCCCCTCCAGGCCGGCGCTCACGGGCGCCGAAGGGGCGTCACGTCCCCATGACGAAGACGCCGCCACAGCCGTAGCACCTCAGCGCAACAGAGGCGCCCGGACGCGTCGGCGAGCGGGCGGGCCGACGAGCGTTGGGGAGGTCTCACTGGTGAAGGTCCGGGCGTGACGCATGGCCGGCGGCGGAGGCTGACCAACGCCAACGGGCCCCGGCCCGCATCTAGCCTGAGACTAAGCCGCGTCTAGTCGTCGAAGCCGACGAAGACGGTGGCCTCCTGCACCGACTTGCGTTCCGAGACCACCGCGTTGGCCGGGAACGTTTCGTCCGGCCAGCCCAGCGCGATGCTCTTCATGATCACCTGGTCGTCGGCGACGCCGGCGTGTTCGCGCACCACGGGCGACTGCATGATGCCCTGGCTGTTGATCACCGCGCCCAGCCCGCGCGACCAGGCGGCGTTGACCAGGGCGGTGGCCACCGCCCCGCAGTCGAACGGCGCGTCGTCCATGCCTTCCAGTTCCTTGTCGAAGGTCACGATCACGCAGACCGGGGCGTCGAACTGCCGGAAGCCGCGGAGCACCCAGTCCTGGCGGCCTTCCTTGTCGTCGCGCGCGATGCCCATCGCGCCGAACAGCTGCTTGGCGACGCCGACCTGCCGGTCGCGGTGCTTGCCCTCGAAGCCCTTCGTCCCGATGCGGAACTCGCGTGACTGCGGCACGCCCGCCATGTTGCGCTCGGTGTTGCCGGCGCGGATGCGGTCCAGCGGCTCGCCGGTGATGACGTAGAAGTTCCAGGGCTGCACGTTCATCGACGAGGGCGCCCGCATCGCCAACGCGATGATCTCCTCGATCAGTTCTCTGGGAACCGGGTCGGGCTTGTACCCGCGGATGCTCCGGCGGCCGAGGATGACGTCGTCAAATTGCATAAAGGCCCCTGAGGCTGGTCAGCGCGGGTTCGATTGGTTCGGATTTTCTCAGGTGTCCTAGCCGGATCGCAAGACCCAGTCGACCGACCCATTTCGCCGTCCATCTCGCGGCCCGTGAAGCACCCGTCGGTCTCTGGAGTGCTGCGTGGCTTGGGGGGCGGTCAGGGATTGCGAGGCCTGCTTGCCAGACCTGGATGGCGGTGGAAGCAGTCACGACGGTGCCGGGCTCCAACCCGTCGGGTCTAACTCCGCCAACGTTTCGAGTGACTGCAAGGGTGAAGGCAATCGGGCCGCCACCCGCTTCAGTGAGGGAGCTCTAAGCAGTTTCGGGTTCGAACTCGATAAGACCTGGCTCGAACGCGCCGCGCGGCGTTCGGAGGCCTCGGTTCCCGGCGATGTCCGCGCGAACAAGGAGCCCGTTGCTGTTCTCAATGAACGACCTGCCAATCACCGCGGGATCTGAGAAGTACTCGCGACCGTGAAGCACGGTGTAGGCGTACCCGCAAAGTGGACAGACTTTGCCGTGCCCCTCCGTCGCAAGCAGCGTTGGCGGCTGGCGTTCGTGAACTGTGGACCACCCCTCGACTACGACGCCTTTGCGGCGGAGCACGCCAATTCCGATGTGCGCCAGATCGATGAGGTCGCGGACTTCGTCTAGCCAAGTGTGCGCAACGAGGTGGACGCTGTAGTCGCAATCCCAACTGATTTCATCATCGGCGCCAGGCAGTTCATCGACATCCAGGTCAATGGCGAGACGCCGTGCATCGATGTGGATACCGCCATCTGGCGCTCTGCAAACCCAAGTCGGAGCCGGAACGATCTGACCATCAAAATTGGTCTCGTCGTAGGCGCGCCTGTCCAGCGGGACGCAATCATCGGTTTCTGTTGCGTACCATAGCCAGCGCTGAATCGGCGGGTCTGCAGAGGCCAAGATCGAAACCGACTACTGTGAAGCGGTGGATGGAGGACTTTTACCTTTCACCATGGCGTCGTCCAGATATCCTGCGACCTTAGTCCCATTCTTCTTATCGAAGTCGCGAGTCACCCGCTTGAGGATCTCGATCGCCTCATCGCGCTTAGCCGGGGGGCGTCGCTCGGCCCATGCGTCTCTGGACGATCGCTGTTCCGCTGCAATAGCAGGGAAACTCCACTACATCGCGTTCGGGCAGAGACGCGCGCCCACATTCGCGGCGTAGGCCGCCTCCCGGTGCGAGAATGCGCGCGGCTTACAGGGGATTACCACCGACTAGCCGCGCGAAATGCGTGGCTTGCTGACTCAGGGATCTGGGAGACCGGGTTCCCCGGTGGATGGCGGTGCGAGTGGGATTCGAACCCACGTTAGAGTTTCCCCTAAACACGCTTTCCAAGCGTGCGCCTTCAACCACTCGGCCACCGCACCTTAAGCCGCGCGAGGGGAGTGGGTCCCCGGCGGAAGGCGGGCATATACCTTCAGGAGGGCTCGGCGGGCAAGCGCCGGTTGGCCGCCTGCGACAGTCGCGCCGGGTTGAACAGGGAGCGGGGTTCGTCGGCCCTGAGCGCCGCCTCGAACGGATGCGAGGCGACCAGCCACTTGTCGAGGGTGGCGGGGGCGTCCGGGCGGGCCTGGCGGACGGCGGACTGGAGGTCGGCCAGGGCGGCGTCGGCGGCCCGCAGGCGCTCGCGCGGGACGGACTGGTCTGCATAGCGCTCGTCGATCAGCCCGAGGCGGGCGCGCGCGGCGGCTGTCATGACGACGGCGGGCGGGCGGTCGCCGCGGGCCAGTTCGGCGCGGGCGGCGCCCAGCGCGCGGCGGGCGTCGTCCAGCAGGGTGGAGGCTGTGACGGCCACGCGGGCGGCCTTCCGGCAGGCGGCGGGCTGCAGCGCGCGGACGTAGTCGGCGAGGCCGTTCAGGACCGTTGGCGTGGGCTCGGGCCCGTCAAACTCCTCGACGATCAGGCCGTGGATGAACTTCGGCAGGTCGGCGGGCGCGACCTTCAGCTTGTCGCGCGGGCCGGCGAGGTCGGGGATCGGCTTGGGGTCGTGGATCCCGTTGCCGCGATGGCTGGAGAACAGCGACAGGGTGACGTCGGCGGTGCCGGGATCGCCGGAGGCGCCGGGGAACTGGAAGTCCGGGTTGTCGCGCCCGGCGCGATGACAGTTCTCGCAACTGAGGCCGGCCCGGGCCGCCTGGCCGCCCAGCAGCACCGGCGTGCGGAAGGCCGCGCGGCCGACCTCGACCGACAGGAGCGCGTCGCGGTCGCGGGGCAGGAGCAGGCATTCGGCCGGCGCGGTCGCGAACGCGCGGGCCGGGTCGGCTGTGGCCGGGACCCAGCGCATGGCGCGCAATGGCGGGCCGACGTCGGCCGCCAGGGCGGCGGAGCCGGTCGCGAGCGTGGCGAAGAGGGCTAGAGCCCGGGCTCGCCGCCGGCGTCGATCCAACGGCGCAACTCCTCGGCCTCGGCGCAACCGTACGTGCAGATGCGGTCGAGCTTGGCCAGCATGACCCTGGCGCCGGCCACGTCGCCGCGCACCACCTTCAGCTCGCCGTAGTAC
>CBHTUE010000231.1:0-7863 GCA_966096115.1 uncultured Phenylobacterium sp. | reverse complement strand
GCTGTCATCCCGGACGGCCGCAGGCCGATCCGGGACCCAGGAGGACCGGGCGCGGCGCCTGAACCTCCTGGGTCCCGGCTCTCCGCTTCGCTGCGGCCGGGATGACGGTCTAGGTTGCAAGCAAGAACACGTGGACGGGGAGAGAGCACGATGGCGGGCTTCAATGGGTTGGGCATGAACCTGGGCGTGCTGTCGCGCCTCTCCGACGCCAAGTCGCGCTCGATCAGCCCGGAGAACTTCGACGGCGCCAAGGGCAAGGGCGGCATGGCCACCGAGGGCACCGGCGCGGCCTATGCGGCGGCCGGCGGCCTGGGCCAGGGCTGGAAGATCAGCCCCTCGATCTTCATCGAAAGCGGCGACACCTTCACCCTGGCCGAGATCGACGGGCCCGGTGCGATCCAGCAGATCTGGATGACCCTGGCGCTGGGCAAATGGCGCCACTCGATCATCCGGATGTACTGGGACGACCAGGAGCAGCCCAGCGTGGAATGCCCGGTCGGCGACTTCTTCGCCAACGGCTGGGAACAGTACGCCCGCGTCGACAGCCTGGCAGTGTGCGTGAACCCCGGCCGCGCCTTCAACTGTTATTGGGAGATGCCGTTCCGCAAGAAGGCGCGGATCACGATCACCAACATCGGGATCGAGCGGCTCTACGTCTACTACCAGATCAACTACACCCTGACCGAGGTGCCGGAGGACTGCGCCTACTTCCACGCCCAGTTCCGGCGCACCAATCCCCTGCCCTACAAGGACGTCTACACGATCGTGGACGGCCTGAAGGGCCAGGGCCACTTCGTCGGCTGCTACATGGCCTGGGGCGTCAACAACGCCGGCTGGTGGGGCGAGGGCGAGATCAAGTTCTACATGGACGGCGACGGCGACTGGCCGACCATCTGCGGCACCGGCACCGAGGACTACTTCTGCGGCGCCTACAACTTCGACCCCGGCGGGATGGAGAAGGACCGCTACGGCAAGAGCGCCTACGAGGAGTTCAACAGCGCCTACGCCGGCCTGCCGCAGGTGATCCGCCCCGACGGCGTCTACAAGAGCCAGCAGCGTTTCGGCCTCTACCGCTGGCACATCATGGACCCGGTGCGCTTCCAGTCGGACCTGCGCGTGACGATCCAGGCCCTCAGCTGGCGCCCCCGCAAGGACCGCACCTACCTGCCGCTGCAGGACGACATCGCCTCGGTCGCCTTCTGGTACCAGACCCTGCCCACCGCGCCGTTCCCGGCGCTCCCGGACCGCGACTACCTCGAAGTGATCTAAGGGGTGGGCGGCGACGTCGCGCCCGGCTTCGAAGGCGTCGGCGACGCCTTCCTCGCCTGCCATCCGCCGGAGGTGGGCGGTGCGCAACTGTCCGTCTACCGGGCCGGCCGGCCGGTGCTCGACATCTGGACCGGGCGCGATGTGGTCAATGACCGGCCGTATGGGCGCGACACGCTCACCGTCCTGATGTCCTGCACCAAGGCCGCGGTGGCCGTCGTCGTCCACCGCCTGGCCGAGCGCGGGGTGCTGGACATCGACGCGCCGGTCGCCCGCTGGTGGCCGGAGTTCGCGGCGAACGGCAAGGGCGCGATCACCGTCGCCCACCTGCTGACCCACGCCGCCGGCCTGATGGGCCACGAGCCCGATACCGGCATGGACGGCGCCTCGGCGCTGGACTGGGATCGGCCGACCCGAGCGCTGGCGGGCATGCGGCCGCTGTGGGCGCCCGGCAGCGCCTACATGTATCACTTCATCACCTACGGCTTCTTGCTGGGCGAGGTGGTGCGCCGCGCGACCGGCAAGACGGTGGGCCAGGTGTTCGCCGAGGAGGTCGCGACGCCGCTCGGGCTCGACTTGTGGATCGGCCTGCCGGACGCCCAGCAGCACCGCGTCGCGCCGCACTTCCGCCCCGGCGCGGCGCAGACCGAGGACGACTGGCGGCGCCTGTTCCAATCCATGGGCCTCGACCCCGACGACCGGATGCTGAAGGCCATCGCCCAGACCGTCGTCGCCACCGAAGAGCTGATCGACCTGATGATGCAGCCGGCCGGGCGCAGCGCCGAGGTTCCTGCCGGCAACGGCGTCGGCGACGCCCACTCGCTGGCCCGCATGTACGCCGCCTGCATCGGCGAGGTGGATGGCGTGCGGCTGCTGAGGCCCGAGACGGTCGAGCGCCTCCGCCAGCCCCGCACCGACGACCTGCGCGGCCCGCCGCCGCTGCCGCCGATCACCGCCGACGCCCAGCGCTTCGGCCTGGGCTTCGAGCTGCCGCGCCGGCTGCTGCCGATGCTGGGCCCGGGCTCCTTCGGCCATCCGGGGGCGGGCGGGCGGCTGGGGTTCGCCGATCCGGAGCGCGGCGTCGCCGTCGGCTATGCCTGCAACGGCATGCTGTGGGACGGCCGCAATCCCGATCCGCGCTGGGCGTGGCTGGCGCCGTTGAGCGATGTCGCAGCTGCCTCCGCGGCTTGAAGCTGGAATGTTAGCGATACTGCGTCCGCGCCGCGGATCCCTGCGCGAAGTGTCACGCCGTAACGTTTATCGCCTTGGCTTGATTGTGTTTTGCAGCGCAAACGTCCAAACTGACATTTCAATAGCGGAGTGCGGGCGACGTGTCGTTGGTGCAGGATCAAGCGGAGCTGCCGGTCATCCGACTGCACCCGCTGGACAACGTCGTCGTCGCCTCAGGCCGCCTTCCGAAGGGCGCGATCGCCGCCCGCGAAGGGGTCGTGGCCCTCGATCCGATCCCCGCCGGCCACAAGCTGGCGACCGCCTTCATCGCCGCGGGCCAGCCGATCCTGAAGTACGGCCAAGTCATCGGCGCGGCCACTGAGGACATCCCCGCCGGCGCCCATGTCCACAGCCACAACCTGGCGGTTTCGGCCCTGCGCCGCGACGCCGAGCATGGCGCCGGCCTGCCGCGGAATGAGCGAGCGCGCAGCTTCATGGGCTACCGCCGCGCCGATGGCCGGGTGGGCGTGCGCAACCACGTCGGCGTGCTGACCAGCGTCAACTGCTCGGCCACGGTGGCCCGCCTGATCGCCCAGGAGGCCGAGCGCTCGGGCCTGCTGGACGAGTTTCCCAACGTCGACGGCGTCGTGCCGATCACCCACACCACCGGCTGCGGCATGGCCGACAAGGGCGAGGGTTTCGAGATGCTGCGCCGCACCCTGTGGGGCACGGCGGCCAACCCCAACTTCGGCGCGGTGATGCTGGTGGGCCTGGGCTGCGAGGTGATCCAGACCGGCCGCTTCGCCAAGGACTTCGGCCTGGCCGGCCGCGACGCCTTTCAGAGCTTCACCATCCAGGACGTCGGCGGCACCCGGCGCGCGGTCGAAGCGGGACTGGAACGCTTGCGTGATCTTCTGGCCATCGCCAACGCCACGCAGCGCAGCGAATGCCCGGCGTCGGAACTGGTGCTGGGCCTGCAGTGCGGCGGCTCGGACGGCTGGTCCGGCGTGACCTCGAACCCGGCCCTGGGCGACGCCGCCGACCGCCTGGTGGCGCTGGGCGGCACGGCGATCCTGTCGGAGACGCCGGAAATCTACGGCGCCGAACACCTGCTCTACGCCCGCTCGGTCTCCGACGCGGTCTCCGCCAAGCTGCGCGCGCGGCTGGACTGGTGGGAGGGCTACGTCGCCAAGCACGGCGGCGAGATGGACAACAACCCCTCCCCCGGCAACAAGGCCGGCGGCCTGACCACCATCCTGGAGAAGTCGCTGGGGGCGGTGGCCAAGGGCGGCGCCTCGCCGCTCACCGACGTCATCGAGTACGCCGAACCGCTGGCCGGCCGCGGCCTGGTGTTCATGGACAGTCCGGGCTTCGACCCCTGCTCGGCCACCGGCCAGGTCGCCTCCGGCGCGACGCTGATCGCTTTCACCACCGGCCGCGGCTCGGCCTTCGGCTTCAAGCCCAGCCCGTCGATCAAGCTGTCGTCCAACACCGAGGTGTACCGGCGGATGACCGACGACATCGACCTGGACTGCGGCGCCATCGCCACCGGCCAATCCACCGTCGCCGACAAGGGCGCGGAGATCCTCGACTACCTGCTGGACGTGGCGTCCGGCCGGCGCAGCAAGAGCGAAGACCTGGGCTACGGCGGGAACGAATTCGTGCCGTGGATCATCGGGGCGACGATGTAGGGGTCGGGAGAGGCACACACGCCCTTCCCCAAATGACCGTCATCCCCCGGCTTGTCCGGGGGACCCATTCACACCGAAGTCTTCGGAAGGGCCCGCGAGCGCCGACGCAGCGGCCGATCACACGTTCACGCGCCAGCTGAAACATGGGTCTCCCGGACAAGCCGGGGGATGACGATCGTTGAGGTGGGGCTATTGGGGAATGGCGAGGAAAGTAGGGACACACACCACTTTCGCGCGGCCGACAGGGGACGATCAGACTGTTCGAGGCGAACGTGGTGCGTGTCCCTACCTTCCCAACCGCTCGGCGTGCCATCGCAGGTGGTCCTCCATGAAGGTCGCGATGAAGGAGTAGCTGTGGTCGTAGCCCGGCTGCAGGCGCAGGTTCAGCGGCACGCCGGCCGCGTGGCAGGCCGCGACCAGCAGGCCGGGCTTCAGCTGGGTCTCCAGGAAGTTGTCCGCGTCGCCGATGTCGACCAGCAGCTCGTCGACGCGGGCGCCGTCTTCCAGCAGCGCGGTCGTGTCGTGCTTGCGCCAGGTCGTGGCGTCCTGGCCCAGGTAGCCCGAGAGCGCCTTCTCGCCCCACGGGCAGCGCATCGGCGAAGCGATCGGGGCGAAGGCCGAGACGCTCTTCCACCGGCCGGGATGGCGCAGCGCTAGGGTCAGCGCGCCGTGGCCGCCCATGGAATGGCCCGTCAGCCCCTGGCGGCCCATGTCCGCCGGGAAGTGCCGGCCGACCAACGACGGCAGCTCGGCGTAGATGTAGCTGCCCATCCGGTAGTTGGCCGACCATGGCGCCTGGGTGGCGTCGAGGTAGAAGCCGGCGCCCAGGCCGAAGTCATGGGCGCCGTCCGGATCGTCCGGCACGCCCTCGCCGCGCGGGCTGGTGTCCGGCGCCACGAAGATCAGGCCCAGCTCGGCGCACACCCGCTGGAACTGGCCCTTCTCGGTGACATTGGCGTGCGTGCAGGTCAGGCCCGACAGGTACCAGACCACCGGCCGCGGCCCCGGCTGCGGCGGGAGGAAGACCGAGAAGGTCATGTCCGTGCCGGTCACCCGGCTGGCGTGGCGATAGACCCCCTGCAGCCCGCCGAACGTCCGGGTCTGCGAGACCGTCTCCAGGGTCAATAGACCACCACGGTGCGGATGCTCTCGCCGGAATGCATCAGTTGGAACGCCTCGTTGATCCGTTCCAGCGGCAGCTTGTGGGTGATCATCGGGTCGATCTCGATCTTCCCGTCCATGTACCAGTCGACGATCTTCGGCGTGTCGGTGCGCCCGCGCGCGCCGCCGAAGGCCGTGCCCTTCCACACCCGGCCGGTGACCAGCTGGAACGGCCGCGTCGAGATTTCCTGACCCGCCGCCGCCACGCCGATGATGATCGACTGGCCCCAGCCGCGATGGCAGGCCTCCAGCGCCTGGCGCATGACCAAGGTGCTACCGGTGGCGTCGAAGGTGTAGTCGGCGCCGCCGCCCGTCAGGTCCACCAGATGCTGCACCAGGTCCTGGCCGTCCAGGCGGTGCGGGTCGACGAAGTGGGTCATGCCGAACTGGCGGCCCCAGGCCTCGCGCTTCGGCTGGATGTCGACGCCGATGATCATGTTGGCGCCGACCAGCTTCAGGCCCTGGATCACGTTCAGGCCGATGCCGCCCAGGCCGAACACGATGCAGTTGGCGCCGGCCTCGACCTGCGCCGTGTTGACCACCGCGCCGACCCCGGTGGTGACGCCGCAGCCGATGTAGCAGGCGGTGTCGAACGGGGCGTCCTTGCGGATCTTGGCCACCGCGATCTCGGGCAGGACGGTGTAGTTCGAGAACGTCGAGGTGCCCATGTAGTGGTAGATCGTCTGGCCCTTGTAGGAGAACCGGCTGGACCCGTCGGGCATGAGGCCCTTGCCCTGCGTCGCGCGGATCGCGGTGCACAGGTTGGTCTTGCGGCTGAGGCAGCTTTTGCACTGCCGGCATTCGGGCGTGTACAGCGGGATCACGTGGTCGCCCGGCTTCACGCTGGTGACGCCCGGCCCCACCTCCACGACGACGCCGGCCCCTTCATGGCCCAGGACCGAGGGAAACAGGCCCTCGCTGTCATGGCCGTCCAGGGTGTAGGCATCGGTGTGGCAGACGCCCGTGGCCTTGATCTCGACCAGCACCTCCCCGGCGCGGGGCCCTTCCAGGTCCAGCTCGACGATCTCCAGCGGCTTCTTGGCTTCGAAGGCGACGGCGGCGCGGGTCTTCATCGGTGGCGTCTCTCTACTCTTTGTCTTGCAGGTGCAGCATTTCCGAAGGCCGCCACAATGTGAAGATGGAATGCATCGGTCGAAATCGGTCTAACATGTCAGCATGAGTTCGTACGCCGCCTGGAACATCGACGCCGCCCGGCAGATCGTCGAGGCGCATCGGGGCGCCGACGGCCCGCTCCTGCCGATTTTGCACGCCCTCCAAGCGGCGTTCGGCTGCGTGCCCAGGGACGCGGTCCCGGTGATCGCCGAGGTGCTGAACCTGAGCCGCGCCGAGGTGCACGGCGTGGTCAGCTTCTACCACGACTTCCGCGAGACCCCGCCGGGCCGCCGCACGGTGCGCCTGTGCCGCGCTGAGGCGTGCCAGTCCATGGGCGGCGTCGCGGTCGCCGAGGCCTTCCTGCAACGCCTGAGCGTCGACTGGGGCGGGACCACCGCCGACGGCGAGTTGACCGTGGAGCCGGTCTACTGCCTGGGCCTCTGCGGCGTCGCGCCGGCGGCGCTGGTCGACGGCGAGCCGGTCGGGCGCCTGGACGCCGCACGCCTGGCCGCCGCCGTGGCCGCGCCGTGACCCGCGTCTTCGTCCCGAAGGACTCGGCCGCCCTGGCGGTCGGCGCCGAGGCCGTCGCGCGGGCGTTCGCGGCGGCCGGTTGCGAGGTGGTCCGCACCGGCTCGCGCGGCCTGCTGTGGCTGGAGCCGCTGGTCGAGGTGGAGACGCCGCAGGGCCGCCGCGCCTACGGACCCGTCACGCCGGCCGATGTTGCGGCGATGCTGGCGGGCGCCGACCATCCCAAGGCGCTGGGCGACATCGCGGCCCACCCCTGGCTCGCTGGACAGACCCGCATCACCTTCGCCCACTGCGGCGCGGTCGACCCGCTGGCCGCGCCGGACTTCGCCGGTCTGAAGCGCGCCCGCGAAATCGGGCCCGCCGCCGTGATCGACGAGGTCACCCGCTCCGGCCTGCGCGGCCGCGGCGGCGCGGGTTTCCCGGTCGGCGTGAAGTGGAAGACGGTGGCCGAGACGCCGGCCGACCTCCGCTACGTCGTCTGCAACGCCGACGAGGGCGACTCAGGCACGTTCGCCGATCGCATGCTGATGGAGGGCGACCCCTTCGTGCTGATCGAGGGCATGGCGATCTGCGCCCTCGCCGTCGGCGCGGCCAAGGGGTTCATCTACTCGCGCTCGGAATATCCGCACGCCAACGCCACGATGCAGGCCGCCCTGGACATCGCGCGGCGCGACGGCCTGACGGGATCGTTCGATATTGAACTAAGGGTCGGGGCCGGGGCCTATGTCTGCGGCGAGGAGACCGCCCTGCTGGACAGCCTGGAGGGCAAGCGCGGCCAGGTCCGCGCCAAGCCGCCGCTGCCCGCCCACCGCGGCCTGTTCGGCAAGCCCACCGTAATCAACAACGTCCTGTCGCTGGCGACCGCGCCCTGGATCCTGGCGAACGGCGCCCAGGCCTACGCCGACCTGGGGACCGGCCGCAGCCGCGGGACCAT
>CBHTUE010000230.1:0-7865 GCA_966096115.1 uncultured Phenylobacterium sp. | reverse complement strand
GAGCAAGCACCCTGGCGCGGCATCACCCCCTAAACACGGTTGCTCCCTCTCTTCGCGCCTGCGGCGCTCGGGGGAGAGGAGTCTACTTCAAACATCCGTTCGACCCGGCTAGGGTCGCGCAAACCTGTTGGGAGAGACGCATGAAAGCGCTGTTGAGCAAGGCCGTTGGCGGCCCGGAGACCCTGGTGCTGGACGACGTGCCGTCTCCCGAGGCCAAGCCGGGCTGGGCGGTGGTCAGCGTCAAGGCCGTGGGTGTCAACTTCCCGGACGTGCTGATCATCGAGGACAAGTACCAGTTCAAGCCGTCGCGCCCGTTCGCGCCGGGTGGCGAGATCAGCGGCGTCGTCAAGTCGGTGGGCGAGGGCGTCACCCACATCAAGCCGGGCGACCGGGTGCTGGGCAACACCGGCTGGGGCGGCATGGCCCAGGAGCTGGCCCTGGAGGCCCACCGGCTGGTGAAGATCCCCGACGCCATGCCCTACGACGAGGCGGCGGCCTTCATAATGACCTACGGCACCAGCTGGCACGCGCTGGAGGCGCGCGCCCACCTGAAGCCCGGCCAGACGTTGCTGGTGCTGGGCGCAGCGGGCGGCGTCGGCCTGGCCGCCGTCGAGCTGGGCGCGGCGATGGGCGCCCGGGTGATCGCCGCCTGCTCATCGCAGGAGAAGGTCGACCTGTGCCTGAAGCACGGCGCCGCGGCCGGCGTGGTCTATCCCAAGGGCCCGTTCGACCGGGAAAGCCAAAAGGCCATGTCCGGCCTGTTCAAGGACGCCTGTGGGCCGAACGGCGCCGACGTGATCTACGACCCGATCGGCGACGCCTACGCCGAGCCGGCGCTGCGTTCCATCGCCTGGGAAGGCACCTACCTCGTGGTCGGCTTCGCCGCGGGCGAAATCCCCAAGGTGCCGCTGAACCTGGCGCTGCTGAAGGGTTGCCAGATCGTCGGCGTGTTCTGGGGCGGCTGGGTCGCCAAGAACCCCGAGAAGCACCAGAAGAACGTCGCCGAGCTGCTGGAGATGTACGCCCAGGGCAAGATCAAGCCCTTCGTCTCCGAACGCTTCCCGCTGGAGCGGGCGGCCGAAGCGATCACCCACCTGGCCAGCCGCAAGGCCCTGGGCAAGGTGGTGGTGACGGTGGACTGACGGGTGGCGTCAGACACCGGGACGGCCGTCCGTGAGAGCCCGCTCGCCGGGCTGAAGGTCCTCGACTTCAGCCGCGTCCTCGCCGGCCCGTTCGCGGGCCGTATGCTGTGCGACCTGGGCGCGGACGTCGTGAAGATCGAGCCGCCGGAGGGCGACGTCACTCGCCTCTGGGGCAAGGTGGTCGGCGGTATTCCCGGGTACTACCACCAGCAGAACGCCGGCAAGCGCGACATCTGCCTGAACCTGCAGGCGCCCGGCGCGCGCGACTTGGTGCTGGACCTGGTGCGGGGCGCCGACATCCTGGTGGAGAACTTCCGGCCCGACGTGATGCCGCGGCTGGGCCTGGGCTACGACACGCTGAAGGCGGTCAATCCGCGCCTGATCATGCTGTCGATCTCGGGCTTCGGGCAGGGCGGTCCGGAGTCGAGGCGCCCGGCCTATGCGCCGATCATCCACGCCGAGGTCGGGTTGATGGACCGCACACACCGGCGCACCGGCATGGAACGGACCGAGCTGCCGCTGTCGGTGGCCGACACCAACGCCTCGCTGCATGGGCTGGTGGGCGTGCTGGCGGCGGTGATCCTGCGTGAGCGCACGGGGCTGGGCCAGCACGTCGACATCGCCATGATCGACGCCACCCTCGTGACCGACGATCAGATCCACTACGAGCTGGAGGATTCCGAGGACACCATGGGCCTGCCCAACGACGTCTGGCAGGCCGGGCCGGGGCCGATCCTGGTGTCGGCGGATTTCCGGCATCTGTGGCGGCGGCTGACGGAAAAGCTGGGCGTGCTGGACCCGGCGGGGCCCGACACGCCGCTGGAGGAGAAGATCCGGCTGCGCCGTGCCGCGGTGGACGCCTTCATCGGCGGGCTTGCTACCTGGGACGCGGTCGAGGCGGCGATGGACGCGATGAACATCGCCTGGGGCCAGGTTCGCGCCGGCGCCCGGCTGGGCGAGCAGCCGACGATCATCGCCCGCGGCTCCATCGCCCAGGTCGACGACCGCGCCGGCGGCACGCGGCCGATCCCGCAGTCGCCCTACCGGTACTCCGATGCGACGAGCCGGGTCCGCGGGCCCGCCCCGCACCGCGGCGAGCACAATGAGGCCGTGCTGGGCGAATGGCTGGGCCTGGAGGCGGGCCAGATCGCGGCGCTGTACGAGGCCGGCGTGCTGCTGCGGGCCGAGGACGCCGCGCCCTAGGCCGTTCCGCTGCGCCGCGTTTCGGCGGGGCCGGCTTCCGCGGTCAGCGCCGCGGCGATGCCGGCGATCAGGCTCTCGGGCGTGATCGGCTTGGCCAAGTGGCAGTCGGCGCCGGCGTCCTGGGCCATGACGCGGTGCTCCGGCGAGGCGTTGGCGGTGAGCATGGCGATCGGGGTGGCGGCCAGCCCCGCGGCGGCCTCGCGGCGGCGGATCTCGCGCATGGCGGCCAGGCCGTCCATGACCGGCATCTGCATGTCCATCAGGATCAGGTCGAAGGCGCCGTCGGTGAAGGCGGCCACGGCCTCGGCCCCGTCGTCCACGACATGCAGGCGCACGCCCAGCGGCGCGAGGATCAGCTGCACGACCTTCTGATTGGTCGGATGGTCCTCGGCCAACAGCACGCGCAGGCCGTCCAGCCGCGCCAGTAGGTCGCCCGCGCCCTCATCGTCGCCGGCCGCCGCCATGGCCGACTGGCCGCGGAAGAGCGGCACGCGCACGGTGAACACGCTGCCCTGGCCCGGCGCCGAGGCGACCTCGATGTCGCCGCCCATCAGGTCGGCCAGCCCGCGGCTGATCGACAGCCCCAGCCCGGTGCCGCCGAAACGCCGGGAGATCGAGCCGTCCGCCTGGGTGAAGCGCTGGAACAGCCGGCCGGCCGCCTCGGGCTCGATGCCGACGCCTGTATCGGTCACGGCGACCTCCAGCCACGCGATGTCGCCCTCGGCGTCCCGCGCGCTGATGGCGATCGCGACCGAACCCTGCTCGGTGAACTTGATGGCGTTGGAGGCCAGGTTGGAGACGATCTGGCGCAGCCGCACCGCGTCGCCCTCGAACACGCCCTCGCAGCCCTCGCCGTAGGTCAGCTCGAACCGCAGGCCCTTCTCGTCGGCGCGGGCGCGCATCAGCTCGGCGGCGCAATCCAGTTCGTCACGCAGGTCGAACGGGGCGACCTGCAGCTCGAAGGCGCCCGACTCCATCTTGGCCTGGTCCAGGATGTCGGTGAGCAGGCGCTCCAGCACCTGGCCGGACGACTGGATCAGGCCGACCATCTCGCGCTGGTAGGGCGCCAGTCCCGTGCGGGCCAGGGCGCCGGCCACGCCCACGACGCCGTTCAGCGGCGTGCGGATCTCGTGGCTCATGTTGGCGACGAAGACGCTCTTGGCGTGGTTGGCCGCCTCGGCCTGGTCACGGGCGGCCTCCAGCTCCAGGTCCAGTGCCTTGCGGGCGGAGATGTCGATCGAGGTGCCGATGATCCGAGCCGGGGCGCCGTCATCGTGGAACTGCACCAGCCGGCCGCGCGACAGGATCCACTTGTAGGTTCCGTCCTTGCACCGCATCCGGATCTCGGAGGTCATGTATGGGATCTCGCCCGCCAGGTGCGCGGCGAACGAGGCCTGCAGGATGGGCAGGTCTTCCGGGTGGATCATCTCGCGGAAGTCGACGATGGGATGCGGCAGGTCGCCGGGGACATAGCCCAGCTGGGCCAGCCAGTTGGCGTCGGGTTCGATGCCGCCGCCGGGAAGCTGGATCTCGTAGAGGCCGTCGCCGGAGGCGTCGATGGCGAGCGCGAGCTTCTTCTCCAGATCGACGATGGCGACCTGCCGGTCGGCCAACTGGCCCACCACGGCGCGGTGGTCCAGGGCATAGGACCGCGCGGCCACCAGGCCCAGCAGGATCATCCCGGTGACCACCGCCTGTTCGGGGCTGAGGCCATAGGCCAGCAGCGGACCGACGATCGCCGTGGCGACCCCCGGCGTGAGCGAGACCCACAGCAGCCGCCGCGCGCCCGCGAAGTAGACGAAGTTGTTGGTGAAGGCGCCCGAGAGCCAGGCGATGCCCATGGCGACGCCCAGCACGCTGCCGTCGGCCAGCGCCATCAGGGCCAGGGCGTGGAAGATGCAGCCGCCGATGAAGTTCGAAGCGGAGTAGGCGCTGACCGCCCGGCGCTGGGACAGCTTCAGGACATAGCCGTCGAGGATCGGCGGGCTGATCGCTTCCCACACGAGCACGGCGGCGTACCACGCGGCCACGACCGTCCACGGCAGGAAGATCAGGGCGACCAGGGCGAACACGCCGGCGAAGACGATGCGCCCACGCTGGCTGGCGCGGCCCAACGCCCGGGTCGTGTGGACGTCGAAATCGTCCGTCGCGGCTCGACCCTTGCTCGGAGTCCGTTCCACTGCTGCGTTCCCCCAGATTGTCGCGGCGTCTTGGCGACGCCGCACCGTGTCCACGCAACTCGGACCGGTTGATCTGGAAGTCTGCGCCAGGAGGGCGAAAGAGGCGGTTAATGGCGCGGCGGCGACCTGTTCGCAGGCGCGGCCGCGACACTATGCGTCAGCGCCTCAGTGCGCCTCCGGCCCGATCCATTTCGCCAGCCAGGCCTGGATCGTGTCGTGCCACTGCAGGGAGTTCTGGGGCTTGAGCACCCAGTGGTTCTCGTCCGGGAAGTTCAGGAACCGGCTCTCGATCCCCTTGCGCTGCAGGGCGGTGAAGGCGGCGATGCCCTGGTCGACCGGGATGCGGTAGTCCTTGTCGGAGTGGATCACCAGCATCGGCTTGGTCCAGTCGGCCACGTGGTTGATCGGGTTGAATCTCTCGTAGCCGGCGGGGTCGGCCCAGACGGTCTGGTGGCCGTTCTCCCATTCCGAGAACCACAGCTCCTCGGTGGCGTAGCCCATGATGCGGTTGTCGAAGACCCCGTCGTGGTCGACGAAGCACTTGAACGGCGCGTTCCAGGTCCCGGCCATCCAGTAGACCATGAAGCCGCCGTACGAGGCGCCGGCGGCGCAGGCGCGCCTGGCGTCGATCCAGGGCGCCTTGGCCTGGGCGGCGGCCCAGCCCTTCTGCAGGTCCTCGAGCGGGCGGTCCCCCCAGTGGCCCGAGATGGCGTCGGTGAAGCCCTGGCCGTAGCCGGTGGAGCCGTGGAAATCGACCATCACCACCGCGTAGCCCCAGCCGGCCCAGACCTGCGGGTTCCAGCGGCTGGACCAGCTGTCCGACCACGAGCCCTGCGGGCCGCCGTGGACCAGGTAGACGGTGGGGTAGGTCTTGCCCGCCTCCCAGCCGGTCGGCTTCACGATCCAGCCGTGGACCTCTTCGTTGTTCCAGCCGGCGAAGGTGAAGCTCTCATAGGGCTGGGTCGCGATCCCGGCCATCTGGGCGTCGGTGGCGTGGGTCAGCTGGACGGGCGTGCCGCCCGGCTTCAAGGCGTAGACCTCGCCCGGATGGTTCTGGGCGTCGCGCGTGTAGACGATGACGTCGCCGGCCTTGGTGTGGGCCACGTCGAAGCCGCTGACGTGGCCGTCGCCGGTCAGGGGCTTCACGGCGCCGGTCCGGGTGTCCATGGCGAACAGCTTCACGTGCTGGACGTCATCGGCGGTCACGTAGAGCGTCTTGGCGTCGCCGCTGAAGGCCATGGCGTCGGCCGACCGGTCCCAGGTCGGATCGATCTCGTGGACGGTCTTCGTCTTGTTGTCGTAGAGCATGACGCCGAAGCGGTCGGCCTCGAAGCCGGGCCGCTTCATCGCGCGGTGGGCCGCGTAGCGGCCGTCGGCGGAGACCACCGGGCCGGCGTCCCAGGCCTTGTTGGCCTCGGACGTGTTCCAGGGCGGCGCGGAGCCGTCGATCGGAACGGCGTAGACATCGAAGTTGGTCGACCAGGGCTCGGTGCGGCCGGCGACCCGGGCGGAGAAGATCACCGACTTGGAGTCGGCGCTGATGACGTAGTCGTCGTCGCCGCCGAACGGCTTGGAGGGTGCGTCGCCGTCGAAGCCTTTCATCAGCGGGATCGGCCCGCCGGTGGCGACGCCGTCCGTCAGGGTGAGCGCGAACAGGTGGTTCTTCGTCCCGTCGGCCCAGGTGTCCCAGTGGCGGATGAACAGCTTGTCGTAGGCGCGGCCGGTGGCCTTGGATTTCGCTTTCTCGTCCAGCCGGGCGCGGGTGGCGGCGGGGTCCTCGGCGTCCGGGAAGACGGCCAAAGAGACGACCAGGTGGTTGTCGTCGCTTGACAACCGGAAGCTGCCGACGTCGAGGGGCAGGCTGGTCACCTGGCGCGGCGCGGTGTTGGCGCAGCCGGGGCAAACCGACCAGACCTGATCCTTGGCCAGGTAGTAGAGCACGCCGCCGTGGCCCCAGCGCGGGTTGGTCCCCTCGGCCCATTTCGCGGGCTGGCCCTTGCCGTCGGTGGCGACCACCCAGACGCTGTGGCTGCGCCGGTTGGCGGCCGGGTCCAGGGTCGACAGGTCGTAAGCCGCCCACTTGCCGTCGGGCGAGACGTGGGCGTCGCTGACCCGGTCCAGGCCGACCAGGTCCTTCTGGGTCAGGGGCCGCGCCTGCGTGGCGGGTGCGAACAGCAGGGCGAGGGCGGACGCGGCGGCGAGGATGCGGATCACGAGGGTCTCCCGGCGCCGTCCACGGTCACAATGTGACGGCGCGCTGTTCCCGCGTTCCTAGGCGGAGCCGACCCGTGCGGTAAAGCGGCGCGCGCGAATTGGCGGATGACACGCGCGCCTGCCCGCGCCTACAGGTCGGGCGGATTTCCAGCGGGAGCCTGCGGTTGGCGGAGCGTGCGGACAGCGGGGCGGCGAGCGGCCTGTCGCCCAACCTGCGCGGCGCGCTGTGGATGCTGGCCTCGGCCGTGACGTTCTCGGCCATGACCACGCTGATCAAGTACCTCGGCTCCGACTATCCGGCGGCGCTGCAGACCTTCTACCGGCAGGCGGCCGGGATGGTGGTGCTGCTGCCGGTGATCCTGCGCCACCGCGGCGCCGCCTTCGCCACCAGCCGCCCGTCGATCCTGATCTTCCGCTCGCTGGCCGGGACGATGGGGATGATCCTCAGCTTCTACGCTTTCCAGAAGATGCCGCTGGCCGACGCCAACGCGCTGAGCTTCACGCGCACCCTGTGGCTGGTGCCGCTGGCGGCTTTCATCGTGAAGGAGCGGGTGGGACCGATGCGGATCGCCGCCGCGGTGGTGGGGTTCATCGGCGTGCTGGTGATGATCCGACCGGGGGCGGGCGGGCAGTTCAACGTCGGGCTGCCGGCGCTGGCCATGCTGGCTTCGGCCTTCCTGTTCGCCTTCACCGTCACGGGGATGAAGGTGCTGACCCGGGACCACTCTGTGATGGTGATCCTGGTCTGGTCGGCGGTGCTGGGGCTGATCCTGGCGATCCCCGGGGCGATCTTCACCTGGCGGGTCCCGGGTCTGCGCGACTTCCTGCTGCTCTGCGCGATGGGCGCGATCGCGACGGTGAACCAGGCCTGCTACATCAAGGGCATGCAGGCGGGCGAGGCGGCGGTGATGGCGCCGATCGACTACACCCGGCTGATCTTCTCCGCCGCCGCCGGCTTCTTCCTGTTCGCCGAGGTCCCCAGCCGCTGGACCTGGATCGGCGCCGGCATCGTGGTGGCCGCGACGCTGTTCATCACGCTCCGCGGACCGCAGCTGGCGCGGTCGGCGACGCTGTCGGCGGTGGCGGAGGTGGACGGGGCGGGTCTCGTCCCACGTTCCTCCCCCCT
>CBHTUE010000229.1:0-7885 GCA_966096115.1 uncultured Phenylobacterium sp. | reverse complement strand
GCGGGGGCGGCGAGGAGGCCGCAGGCGGCGGCGAGCAGCAGGAGGCGGTTTCGCATGCGCCTACAGCCAGTAAGGGCCGATGCCGTAGCCGGCATAGTAGCTGTGGATCACGTCCCGGCTGGCCTCGTCGGTCCAGCCGCTGAGCTGCTTCTCGTCGATCATCGGAGCCTTCTCAAGGTCGGCCTTCTGCAGCGGGATCACGTAGGCGCGCTTGTCCTCGTCGTACTTCAGCAACTTCCACGGCACGGGGTGGAACTTCGACCCCAGGCCCAGCACGCCGCCGAACGACAGGATCGCGTAGGCGACGGTCCCGGAGACCTTCTCGATGGCGATGTCCTCGATCTTGCCCAGCTTGTCGCCGGCCTGGTTGTAGACGTCGGTCCCGTTGACCCGGTCGGCCGGGATCAGGGGATGGGCGGGCTTCTTGGCGGTCATGGCGGCTCCTCCGCGACTTCGGTCACGGGGATAACGGCTGAGCCGTGCGCGGGTTCAGGTTGGCGCGCGGCGCATCCATCAACTCGTCATCCCCCGGCTTGTCCGGGGGACCCATTCACACCGAAACCGCCGGAAAGGCCCGCGAGCGTCGACGCTGCGGACGATCTCGATCTCACGTGGGGCGGAAACATGGGTCCCCCGGACAAGCCGGGGGATGACGGTCGAAATTGAAGGTGACGATCAAAATTGAAATTGCGCGAGGTGGCCCTACCGCGCGCCGGCCACGGCCTTGGCGCCCAGGTTGGTGCGGCCCATGCCGTCCACCTCGTACAGCGCCTCCACGGGCTGGTTCGGACGGGCCTCCAGGGCGGCGATCGCCTTGCGGTCGGTGGCGATCTCGGCGGTCTGCATCACCCCGATGTCGCGGTTGCCGGCGATGATCACGAAGTGGTTGCCCGCCGCGCCCTGGAAGGCGGCCAGGTAGCCGTAGTCGCGGTTGGGCGCGTCGTTGGAGGCGGCCCCGGCGCCGGAGACGTAGCTGGTGCCGCTCTTCTTCTCGATCAGCTCGTCATAGGTGGCGCCGATCCGGTAGCGCGAGCGCTCGAACACCGGCTCCTGCAACAGCCGCAGGGCCGAGAGGTAGCCGACGTAGACCACGTCGGAGCTCTTCAGCATGTCCGGCGTGACCCGCGAGGAGGTGACCACGTGTACGCGGTCCAGGCCGCCGGCGGCCTGGCGCACCAGGGGCATCACGTCGCGCAGCGCCAGGGTGGCGCCGACGGGGGTGTAGTAGGTGTCGAGGTCGATGTACTTGCCCTGGAGCTGGGGGTTGTCCATCAGCCAGGAGTCGAGGTCGGCCGGGGAGTTGATCTCGAACGCGCGGATCATCCGCTTCGGCTCGTGGCCGTAATCGGTGTCGCCGAAGATGTAGTAGTCGCCCACCACCACCAGCACCGGCCGGTCGCGGCCGATATCGGCCCACAGCGGCGAGGCGGCGATGTGGGCCAGGTCGCGCGTCGGGGCGGTCTGGCGCGCCACCATCCACCAGCCGGCCACGTTGACCGCCAGCAGCAGCACCGCCGCGGCGAGGGCCGGCCAGACCCAGCGCGGCCGGACCTTCGGCGCCGGCGCCGGGGCGGCGGCGGCCTCGGCGACGTCCAGGCGGTATTCGCCCACGGGGATCACCAGCCGGTGCGGCTCGTCCGCGCCGGGGCCGGCGTAGAACTCGTCCAGCTTCTTGCGCAGCCGATGGATGTAGACCCGCACCGAGGCGTCGCCGGAGAGGTCCAGTTCGCGGCCGAACACGTCCTGGGCCACCTCGGCCTCGCGCAGGGTCGCGCCGCCGCGCGCCGGGTCGGCCAGGTAGTCGAACAGGCGCGACAGGCCGTGCGAGCGGCCCAGCATGCCGCTCTCGCGGACCCGCGCCACCTGCCGTGCCAGAGCCTCCGCCCGATCCCCGTTCATACCCGACCTTCGATCCCCCGCAGGGTCCTTAGCGCTGCTGTAACCCCCTGTAACGGTCCTGGAAACCGTAAAGTACGGGCGGCGCGCACGCACGCGCCCTAACGACGCGGCCAGACGAGGACGCGGCGCAAGACCGCTTGGCCTGAGGGGGCATTCCACGATGACCAGCCGTTTGCGCGGCCTGCTGTTGGCGGGCGCAGCCATGAGTCTCGTGGGCCCAGGCCTGGCGCTCGCCGCCGACGCGGCGACCGAGGTCGACGAGATCGTGGTCAGCGGCCAGCTCGAGCAGACCCTGCCGCAGAAGCTGGCCGAGTACGGCAGCCGCATCGAGGTGGTCGACGGCGAGACGGTGCGCAAGGGCCTGTTCGTGGACGCCGGGACTGTGCTGTCGGCGACCCTGCCGGGGCTCAGCCTGATCCCGCAGGCGGGTCCCTATTCCTACAACAACGCCTCGCTGCAGGGCTCGCGCTCCAGCGAGATCCTCTACCTGGTCGACGGGGTGCGGATCTCCAACCGGCTCTACAACGGCACCCCGCCGTTCGACACCATCGGCGCCCACCAGATCGAGCGGGTGGAGCAGTTGGAGGGCGGCCAGGGCCTGTTCTTCGGGACCCAGGGCGTGGCGGGCGTGATCAACATCGTCACCCGCGACTTCACCGACCAGCCGTCGGGCCGCTTCGAAGTCGGTGGCGACACCAACGACGGGGTGACCGTCAGCGGCCACCTGGCGGCGTCGATGGGCCGTTCGCACGTGCTGGCCTTCGCCAGCCACGACGAGGCCAAAGGCTATCGCGTGTTCGACCGCGACGAATACCAGCCCAGCGGAACCGACCGGCATCGCGGCTACGACGTGACCAGCTTCGGCGGCAAGTGGGCGTTCGACATCACCGACAACGCCAAGCTCACCGCCAGCTACACCCACAACCAGGGCTTCGCCGAACTGGCGCGGCCGAACCTGGTCAGCGACGCGCGGAACCACCGCAACGAGGAACTGGCCTTCGCCAAGCTGGACGTCGACGTGAACGAGCGGCTGAGCGTCTACGTGAAGGCCTACCTCCACGACTGGGACAGCTACTACAACCAGGTCAACACCACGCCGGGCGGCGGCCGGGTCACCGTCGACGACAAGGAGATCTGGCAGTTCAACGACAAGGGCGTGAATGCGCTGGGCCGCTACGTGATCCAGCCGGGCCTGGAGCTGTGGGGCGGCTACGACCTGCAGCGCTACGGCGGCCGCGACGACGTGCTCATCATCTTGCCGCAGAAGGAGACTGCGCAGGCGGTGTTCGCGCAGATCCGCGTCGACCCCGAGATGCTGCCCAACACCCATCTGGCGGCCGGCTTCCGCTCGAACTTCACCAAGCACAGCGAGGACGCGACGGTCTGGACCGTGTCCGGCCAGTACGACTTCACGCCGAGCCTGTTCGTCCGCGGCGTGGTGGGCACCGCGTTCCGCCTGCCGGACGCCGAGAGCCTGTTCGCGCAGGACCCACTGAACAACGGCGAGATCGGCAACCCGAACCTGAAGGCCGAGCGCAGCCGCAACGTGAACGTCTCGGTGGGCGGGCGGATGGAAGGCGTGCGCGCCGAGTTGATCGGCTTCTGGCGCGAGACCAAGGACCTGATCAGCCTGGACGGCGAGACCCCGGATCCGGACGTCTTCCAGTTCATCAACCTGCCCGACAAGGTGAAGGCGCGCGGCGTCGAGGTGGTGCTGTCGGGCGACCCGGCGGCCTGGCTGTCCTGGCAGGCCTCCTACACCCACGCCCGCACCAAGCAGACGGGCAGTTCGCTGCAGCTGACCAACGTGCCGAAGGACTTCGGCATGGCGAGCGTCGACATTCACCCCGAAGGGACGCCCTATGGCGGGATCGCGCGGCTGAACTGGGTGGGGGACGTGTTCGACAACCTGCCCTCGGGCATCGGACGGGTGAACCGGGGGAACTACGCGGTGCTGGACCTGAGCGCCTACGTCGACGTCGGCGACTGGGGCCGGCTCTCGGCGCGGCTGGAGAACGCGCTGGGCGAGCACTACTCGGTGCTGACGCGGCGCTACTTCCGCGATGTCGCCAACGCCCCCTACGTCGGCCATTTCCGCGGCGCGCCGCGCACCCTGCACATGGCCTATTCCTATAGCTTCTGAAGCGAGCCTCCGGCCGGCCCGCAAGGCCTGGGCGCCCAAGTGGCTGGTGGTGACGCACCGCTACGTGGGCATCGTCATGGGCCTCCTGATGCTGCTCTGGTTCCTGAGCGGGATCGGGATGCTGTTCATCCATTGGCCGGAGTTGGGCGAGGCGGACCGCGCCGCCGGCCTGCCGCCGGTCGCATGGGAGACATGCTGCAACGTCGGCCTCGTGCAGGACGTGCAGCAGGTGACGAGCGCGACGGTCGAGGACCTGGCCGGCCGGCCGGTGCTGCGCTTCGACGGCGAGACGTTGGACCTGGCCACGGGCGAACTGCTGCACCACGTGACAGTCGCCCAGGCCGCGATCGTGGCCCAGGGCTACGCCCACACGCACGGGCTGCACGGGACGCCGGGGATGCCGCAGCGTATGGAGCGCGACCAGTGGACGGTCACCGGCTACTTCAACAAGAAGCGGCCGTTCCTCCTGTTTCACTTCAACGACTGGCGGCGCACCGACATCTATGTGTCGGAGCACACCGGCCAGGTGGCCCAGGTGGTCAACCGCTGGGACCGGTTCCTGAACTGGCTGGGGCCGATCCCGCACTGGCTCTATCCGACGGTGCTGCGGGCCGACACGAAGCTCTGGACGCAGGTCGTGGTGTGGACCTCGCTGGTCGGGACGTTCCTGACCCTGACCGGTCTCTATCTGGGGATCGTCGCGTGGCGGCCGTGGCGGGACCGGCGGCTGACGCCGTTCCGCGGGCTGATGGCGTGGCACCACCTGGGGGGCCTGGCGGCGGGACTGCTGACCCTGACCTGGGTGGCGAGCGGGCTGGTCTCGATGAACCCCTGGGGCCTGCTGGAGGGCGGCGACGATCCGCGCGCGGCGCCGGCGGCCTTCGGCTTCGGCGACCTGCGCCAGGCGGTGCTGGCGGCCAAGGCGGCGGGCGTGACGGCGCGCCAGCTGAAGGCGGCGCCGTTCGACGGGCGGGTCTACCTGATGGCCGACGGCGTGCGGCTGGACGCCGCCGCGAAGCCCGCGCCGCTGGCGCTCGGCGACCTGGCTGCGGCGGCGAAGAAGACGCTGGGCCCGATCCAGTCGGCGGGCCTGCTGCGGCGGGAGGACCAGTACTACCGCGGCCATCACGAGCCGGTGGCGCTGCCGGTCTATCGGGTGATCGCCAAGGACGGGACGCGCTTCTACCTCGACCCGAAGTCGGGCCGGCTGCTCGGCGCCATGGACGCCAATTCGCGCGGCTATCGCTGGCTGTTCGAGGGGCTGCACCGCCTGGACTTCATCGACGGCTTCGACCGCGGCGGTGGGTGGGCGACGACGATGGTGGGGCTGCTTGCGCTGGCCGGGCTAGGCGTGGCGACCGGCGTCTGGCTGGGCTGGCGTCGCGCGTCGTCGGACCTCAGCGGCCTCTTCAAACGAAAAGCCCCGAAGCTCGGCTGAGCTCCGGGGCCTGACGTCGGCGTGAGAGGGACCTTAGTCCTTCTTGCCGGCGGCTTTTTCGATGGCGTCGCCCTTGGCGTCGGCGTCCTTCTTCACTTGGTCGGCCTGGTCGTGCATGGCGTCGACCGTGGAGGCCGGAGCCCCCGCGTCCTTCGCCGCGTCGGCCTGGTTGTCCATGTTGGTCGCCGTCACGTTCGCGTCGGCCTTGACGGCGTCCGAGGTGGCTTCGGCGGCCTTGTCGGCCTTGCTTTCACAGGCGGCGAGGCTGAGGGCGCCGAGGGCGGCCACGGCCATGATCGCGAAACGCATAGTGTCTCTCCTGAATTGGTGCAGACGTCACAGCGCACGAAACCGTGATTGGTTCAGCGGAACCTGTGGATTTCGGTGGGCTACCAATCCGGCCGGGGTCCCGGCTTCAGGGCCAGCGCCGGCTTCTCCACCAGGAACCAGCTCAGCGCGGCGAACGGCAGGACGCCGAGCACGGCGGTGACCAGGTTCAACTGGCCGTAGGCGGCCAGCGCCTGCTGCAGCGGGAAGGCGTAGATGTAGACGCCGTAGCTGAGGTCGGCCGGCAGCTTGCCGGGCCGGGCCAGGCCGATCACGGCGGTGGGCAAGCTGAGCGGGCCCACCAGCGGGAAGGCCAGCACCGAGAGGCCGCCGAGCCAGAGCGGGACCCTGGCCTTGGCCAGCTGCAGCGCCGCCCCGGCGAAGAACAGCAGGCCGTTGCGGGCGGCCAGGAAGGCGATGCGGCTGAGCTTCTCGGCCGCCCAGTCCGGGCGCGTGAAGGTCATGGCCAGCCAGACGACCGCGCAGACGACGGTGATGGCGATGACCAGCGAGAGCCGCGCGCGGATCAGCCACAGCACCAGGTAGAAGCTGAACTCCAGCCGTAGCGTCCACAGCACGCCGTTGACGACGCCCGCCATCGGTACGGTCTGGAACACGCCCGGCAGATCGTAGGTGGCCGGATAGAGGAGCGCGTTGCGCAGGACGTAGAGGCCGGCCTGCGGCCAGTACTGCGCCGCCGGGGCGGTGGTCACGAACGCCAGGGCGACGACGGTGACGACGAGCGAGGCGATCAGGCCGGGCTCGATCCGCAGGATGCGTTTGACGACGTAGGTCTTCGGGTCGCGCTGGTAGCTGGCGGCGACCAGGAAGCCGGAGATCACGAAGAAGATCGACACGCCCAGGGCGCCCAGGTCCTCGACGCCCAGGATCCGGAACGCCGGCTGGCCGGACAGCGGGAACGTGTGGCTTACCACCACCAGCAGCGCCGCGATCAACCGCATGAGGTCGAAGGTCATGGGCGGAGGGGTAGCATGCGTCGCGCAAAGTCTGATGCTCCCCCACAGGGAGAGCTCCCGCGAAGCGGGTGAGGGGGTTGAAGGCCACTCCGCTCGCCTCGCGTGGCAACTCCCTCCGTCTCGGCGCTCGCGCCGATCCACCTCCCCCTGTGGGGAGGATTTAGGTCTTCACGAACGGCTGGCTCAGCGTGGGCTGCCCCGTGATGGCCAGGATCGCATTGGCGACCGCCGGGCCGATAACCGGGGTGCCGGGTTCGCCGACGCCCTTGGGCGGGTTGGCGGAGGGGACGATGTAGGTCTCCACCGTCGGGGCCTCGGAGTTGCGCAGCACGCGGTAGCTGTCGAAGTTGCCCTGGTCGACCACGCCGTCGGTCAGGGTGATCGCGCCGAACATCGCCGCCGACAGGCCGTAGCAGGTGCCGCCCTCCATCTGCGCTGCGACCTGGTCGGGCGAGACGGCGGTTCCGCAGTCGATGGCGGTGACGACGCGGCCGACCTTGGGGACGCCGCCTTCCAGCTTCACCTCGGCGATCTGGGCGACGACCGATCCGAAGCACTCGTGGACGGCGACGCCGCGGGTCCAGCCGGCGGGGGCGGGGGTGGTCCAGCCGGCCTTCTCGGCGGCCAGGTCCAGCACGGCCAGGTGGCGGGTGGCCTTGGCCTTGGTGAACAGGGCGCGGCGGTAGGCCACCGGGTCCTGGCCGGCGGCGCGGGCGCACTGGTCGATGGTGTGCTCCATGACGTAGGCGGTGTGGGTCGCGCCCACCGAGCGCCACCACAGGACCGGCACGCCGACGTCCGGGGTGAGCAGCTGGGCGTCCACGACCGGCGTGGCCTTCAGGTAGGGCGAGCCCGCGGTTCCCTCGACGGCCGTCTGGTCCAGCTTGCCGCCGGGCGCGCCGGGAGGCGCCCCCTTCATGATCGACTGGGTGACGATGCGGTGGGTCCAGGTGGCCGGCAGGCCGTCGTCGCCCAGGGTCACGTCGACCTTGTGGTGCACGAGCGGGCGGAAGTAGCCGGCGCGCATGTCGTCCTCGCGGGTCCAGACCAGCTTCACCGGCCGGCCCTTGCCCACCTTCTTGGCGATGTGGACGCACTCGG
>CBHTUE010000228.1:0-7962 GCA_966096115.1 uncultured Phenylobacterium sp. | reverse complement strand
CCCGCGCGCGGGGGGCGGGCCCCGCGGCCGGCAGGGCGTCAGATGCAGCCCCGTCTAACCGCCACGCATGAGGCTCGCCCTTTCCACCCCCGGCTCTTCGCTGCGCTCGGCCGGCGGTCCCCCTTTCCCGCACGCGGGAAAGGCAAGGATCGGGGCTTCACCCCCCGAACGTCTTGCGAACCCGGAAGTAGAAGCTACGCCCCGGCGTCAGGTCGCGGTCGTCGGTGAAGAGGAGCGGGCTCGTGCTGCGCGGGCCGTCGTAGATCTTGGTGTCGATGCGGATGCCGCGCTCGGTGGCGTTGCGCAGCTCCAGCCGCACGACGACCGTCGGGTCCAGCCGCTTCTCCAGCCAAGTGACCAGGTAGGCGTTATGCAGCTTCACGTCCGAGATGTAGTTGTAGCGGAACGACTCCTGGCTCCAGCCTGAGTAGAGGTCGAAGCCGAAGCTCGTGCCGTAGCGCGGCAGGTCCTGGCTGAAGTCCAGGCTCCACTCGAGCGGGCGCAGGCGCGAGATGTGGCGGCGGGTGAGCGTCGTGGGGTCGGTCACCTTCGACCAGCGCTTGTTCAGTTCGCCGCGCAGCAGGCCGCCTTTCCAGCCCAGGTGATCGCTGGGCAGGTTGAGGTTCAGCGCCAACTCGTCCTTGGTCCCGTCGCCGATGTTGGTCGGCTGGTCGAACACGGCGCCGCCGGGCAGGAACACGGGGCCGCGGTCGATGACGTCCTTCAGCTCGGAGTGGCGGTAGGTGAGCGTGACCGCCCCGGCGCTCCAGAACCGCTGTTCCAGCGCCACCTCGCCCACCCAAGCCTGCTGCGGGTTCAGGTCGGGGTTGCCGGCGCTGACGCCGGTGCCCTGGGCGAAGTCGGTGCCGGCGACGAAGTCGTCGAAGTTCAGCTGGCTGACCTCGCGCTCGACCCGCACCCGCACCTGGGTATCCTTCCGCGGCTCCCAACTCACCGCCACGCGCGGCTTCCAGAAGCGCAGCGTCTTCTCCAGCGCCACGTCGCCCCGGGACGAGATCTTCGAGGCTTCGAACCGCAGGCCGGTGTCCACCGTCCACTGCGGGGCCGGCCGCCAGGTGGCCTTGGCGAAGGCCTCGCCGCGGCTCTCCTTCACCCGCACGTCGGCGGCGGGCAGCGGCGTGTCGACGCCGTTCTCGAAATCCTGGGAATGGGTGTCCAGTTTGTTGAGCGCGCCCTCGGCGCCGGCCTCGAACGACAGGGTGGGCGACCACTGATGCTTCAGGACGGCGCGGCCGATGGTTTCGCTGGTCGTGCGCCGGCTGCGGAAGTCCGACACGTCCGGGCCGAAGGTGAACAGGTCGAAGCCGTGGTACTTGTAGTCGGTGCGCAGCCCGACCAGCTCCAGCTTGGTCCTGGCGCCGAAGTCGCGGTTGTAGCGCGCGCCCGCCTCGGTCTGGAACTCGTCGTAGGGATCGGTGGAGTTGGCGACGCCCAGGTCGGCCGGCTGCGTGAACCGGTCCGTCTCCTCGGACTTCCAGCTGTTCCAGAACAGCCGCCCGTTCACCGAGATGCGGCCGCCGGCCAGCGGCTGGCTGTAGGCGCCGGACAGGATCTGCTGCAGGCCGTCGCTCTCGGACTTCACGTTGGCGCGGCGCAGCACAGTGCCGTCGGGCGCCACGCGCACCAGCGGGCCGAACTCGCCGCCGTCGTCGTTGCCGTAGCCGTAGCGGGCCAGGGCCTCCCAGGTGCGCGTGCCGTCGCCGCCGGAGAGCTCGACGCGCATGCCGTGCATGTTGCGGCCGTCCCAGAGGTGGTCGTTGGCCACGGCGAACAGGCCGCGGAAGCCGCCGCCGGCCTTCTTGACGACGTTGGCGATGACCGTCTTACCCTGCATGTCGATGCCGGGCGCGCCGCCGCGGATGACGTCGATGCGCTCCACCTGGCCCGCCGGGATGCGCAGCAGGATCTGGTCGAGGCCGTCGGTCTTGGTGGACGGGCGCTGGCCGTCGATCAGCACGTTGCCGGCGGCGCCCTCGTAGCCGCGCACCGAATCGCCGGTGTCGAGCTGGAAGCCCGGGACCCGCTGCAGCATCTCGTAGGCGTTGGCGACCTGCTGGCCGGCGAAGAACGCGGGCGGGTAGCTGCTGACCCCCTGCTGCGGCGCCGCCACGGCGACGGCGGGTGCGGCGGCCTGCGCCAGTAAAACGGCGGCAATCAGCATTCGGTACTCCCCAAGAACTGGGGAAGAGGTGCCCCGCGGATCGCCGCAGGAGCGAGTTAAATGCCCGTAAGGTGGATTAAATCGGGGAAATGATGCCGCTCCTCTCCCGCCCCGAAGTGTGCCCTTCGGGGGAAGAGCGAGCGTGTGTATGGTCCCGCTCCAGCCTGGGGAGAGCGCCATGACCAAGTTCCGATCCACCACCGCCGTTGCGCTTGCGCTGGGCGTGGCGCTGACCAGCCAGACCGCCGCCTGGACCCAGACGCCGCCGGCGCCGAACAAGTATCCGCCGGGTCCGGACTACGCCGGCGTGGCCGGCTCGGCCGCGGAGAACGCGCGGATCACCGCCCTGTGCGGCAAGAACCGCAACGCTGCCGACGGCTATGCGCCGGCCCCGGCCTTCCCCGGCCAGACCAAGGCGCCCCAGGCGAAGGCGCGCCAGCCGTTCGAGGTGCAGTCGCTGGCCAAGATCGACCGGCCCTGGGGGCTGGCCATGCTGCCCGACGGCCGTGCGCTGGTCTCGATCCGGGCCGGGGGCTTGCGGATCGTCGACACCGCCGGCCACGTCTCCGACCCGATCGCGGGCGTGCCGGAGATCAAGCCGGCGCGGCTGGCGGCGATGTACGACGTGTCGCTGGACCGCGGCTTCGCCAAGAACCGCACGATCTATTTCGGCTACGTCACCCGCGACGGCGACACGGGGAACAACCCGCTCGGCCGCATCGCCAGCGCCAGGCTGTCGGCCGACGGCAAGAGCCTTGAGAACGTACGCACCCTGCGCGAGGGGGCCGACATCCTGCCGCGCCGCATTGTCCAGGCGCCCGACGGCACGCTGCTGATCCCCTCGGCGGTGATCGATAGCGGCGGTCCCAACCCGCAGTCACTGCAGAGCCAGCTGGGCAAGGTGCTGCGCATCAACACCGACGGGTCGATCCCGAAGAACAACCCGTTCCTGAAGGACAAGACCGCCAACCCGGCCCTCTACGCCCTGGGCTTCCGCGACGTGCATGGCGCGGCCATCGATCCGGCGACGGGCAAGCTGTGGGTGGCCGAGAACACCCCGATGGGCGGCGACGAGCTCAACCTGATCAAGCCCGGCGGCAACTATGGCTTCCCCGTGATCAGCTATGGCCGCGAGAACGGCGGCGCCCTGATCAACGGCGGCAAGACCGCCCAGGCAGGCATGGAGCAACCCGTCTACTACTGGAACCCGTCGATCGCCCCGTCCGGCATGCTGTTCTACACCGGCAAGGCGCTGCCGGGCTGGAAGGGCAGCGTGTTCGTGGGCGGGTTGTCCGGCCAGCAGCTCGTCCGCCTCGAGATGAAGGGCGGCAAGGTGACCGGCGAAGAGAAGCTGTTGATGGACCGCTGCGTACGCATGAAGGCGGTGCAGCAGGGGCCGGACGGGATGATCTACATCGTCACCGATCAGCCGAAGGACGCGGAACTGCTGCGGCTGGTCCCGGCGAAGAAGAAATAGGGATTCCGCTCATCCCGGCGAACGCCGGGACCCAGATCGCAAAACGCCGACGTGGGCTGGAAGCGCGCTGCGCCTTTCGAGCCCATTGCTCTGCCATCCCATCTGGGTCCCGGCATTCGCCGGGATGAGCGGAACTCAGGTGGTGGTCGGCCACTCGTCGAACCGTGGCGATCCGTCGTCGGTGATCGCCTCCCTGGACGTTGTCCTCGCCCGATAGCCACTCGAACCGGTCGCGCCGGACGTTCAGCACCGCGTTCTAGCCTGTCCCCGACACGCGGCGGCACTTGGAGCAGTGGCAGAACCCGACCGGCGCGAGCTTCTCCCGAACCGGACGGCGCCGCAGAGGCAGCCGCCGGTGGCGACGAAGCCGTCCGCGCCGGCCTCACTCACACGCTGGTCCCGCCCACCGTCAGGCCGGTGATCTTCAGCGACGGCTGGCCCACGCCCACCGGAACGCTTTGGCCGGCCTTGCCGCAGACGCCGACGCCAGGGTCGAAATCGAAGTCGTCGCCGATCATGGTCACGCGGGTCAGAGCCGACGGCCCGTCGCCGATCAGGGTCGCGCCCTTCACGGGCGAGGTGATCTTGCCGTCTTCGATCAGGTAGGCCTCGGTGCACTGGAAGACGAACTTGCCGTTGGTGATGTCCACCTGGCCGCCGCCGAAGTTGGCGCAGTAGAGGCCCTTCTTCGTGGACGCGATCATCTCCGCCTGCTTGTGGCTGCCGCCCAGCATGGCGGTGTTGGTCATCCGCGGCATCGGCATGTGGGCGTAGGATTGCCGGCGGGCATTGCCGGTGGGGGCTAGCCCCATCAGCCGTGCGCTCATCCGGTCGTGCATGTAGCCGACCAGGATGCCGTCCTCGATCAGAATGGTGCGCTCGGTGGGCGTACCCTCGTCGTCGACGGTCAGCGAGCCGCGCCGGCCGGGGAGGGTCCCGTCGTCGAACACGGTGACGCCCGGTGCGGCCACGCGCTCCCCGATCCGGCCGGAGAAGGCCGAGGTGCCCTTGCGGTTGAAGTCGCCTTCCAGGCCGTGACCGACCGCCTCGTGCAGCAGCACGCCGTTCCAGCCGGGGCCCAGCACCACGTCCATCTCGCCGGCCGGGCAGGGGATGGCGTCCAGGTTGGTCAGCGCCTGGCGCAGCGCCTCGTCCACCTGGGCTTGCCACTTGTCGGGCGTGATCCAGGCCTCGAAGCCGGCGCGGCCGCCGGCGCCGGTGTAGCCGTTCTCGCGCTTGCCATCGCGTTCGACGGTGACCTGCACATTGATGCGGCTGAGCGGGCGGACGTCGCGGATCAGCCGGCCGTCGGCGCGCAGGATCTCCACCGTGCGACGCTCGCCGGCGATGGAGGCCATCACCTGGACGATGCGCGGATCGCGGGCGCGGGCCCAGGCGTCGATCTCCTGGAGCAGGGCGACCTTGTCGGAGAAGTCGGGGGAGGAAAGCGGGTTTTCCTCGCCGTAGAGCTTGGCGTTGGTGGCGCGCGGCGCCTCGGCGGAGATCCCGGAGTACCCGCGCTTGGCGAGCTTCGCCGAGTCGGCGGCGCGACGGATCGCGGCCTCGGAGATCTCGCTGGCGTGGGCGTAGCCGGCCGTCTCGCCGGCCACGACCCGCAGGCCGAAGCCCTCGGTGGCGTCATAGGCGGCCGACTTCAGCCGCCCGTCGTCGAACAGGAACGACTCGCTCTCTGAGCGCTCGACGAACAGCTCGCCGTCGTCGGCCCCCTGGAGGGCGTCGCCGAGGATCTCCTGGGCGCGGGCGGGATCGACGCCGGCGGCGTCGAGGATCGAGGGAGCGGGGACTGGGGCGTTCATGCGGGGAAGATAGGCGCCGGCATCGCCGGAAGCCAGCGTGACGGACTGGCGCGGCGCGGACTGGCGCCGGGATGGGCTCGCGCCTACGTGTCGGGCCTCAACGCAGCTGTGGAGCTTCCCGATGGCCTATTCCCTGTTCGACGCCTCGATCCCCGTCTACCTGCACATGCTGCGCAACCTGAGCGCCATCCTCGACAAGGCCGAGGCGCACGCGAAGACCGGCGGCCACGACCTCTCCACCTATCTCGGCGCGCGGCTAGCGCCCGACATGCACACGCTGATCGGCCAGATCCAGCTGGCCAGCGATGCGGCCAAGAGCGGCGCGGCCCGGCTGGCCGGCGTCACGGCGCCCAGCTTCCCCGACACCGAGGCAACCTGGCCCGAGCTGAAGGCCCGCATCGACAAGACCATCGCCTTCGTAGAGGGCCTGAAGCGCGAGCACCTGGACGGCCGCGAGGACCACGCCATCGAACTGCCGCTGCCGGGCCGCACCCTCAGCTTCTCCGGCCGCGATTTCCTGGCCCTGTTCGCGCTGCCGAACTTCCTGTTCCACGTGACGACCGCCTACGCGCTGCTGCGGGCGCAAGGCGTGCCATTGGGCAAGATGGACTTCCTGAACGGCGCGGGCGCGGTGACGGCGTAGTGAAGGTTCCGGCGGCCCGGCCTGTCCGGGCCGTCGGTCACTCTTCCGCGTCGGCGCTGCGCTTGGCGGTCGCCGGCCGCAGCTCGCGCAGCGTCCGCTTCAGGTTGGCGTCCATGCGCCGCGCGCAGTTCTTCGCGGGATAGGCGTCGCAGTCCCGGGTCCGGATCGCCGTCCAGCGCGCGGCGAAGGTCTTGCCCGCGGCGGGGTCGGGCCAGCCGGCGAAGGGCCGGACCGTGCCCTGCGGCCCCTTGGCCTGGGCCGCGCCGGTCAGGATCGCGGCGCGGCGGACGGAGAGTTCCGCGAGGGCGGCGCTGACCGTCACCCGCTCGGCCAGGACGTCCTCGCCGCCGGTCCGGGCGAACAGCAGCGGCTCAAAGAGGTCGGCCAGCAGCTTGCGATACGCCGCCTCGTCGCCGCGGCCCGCCAGCTTGCCCGCCGCCGCCATGGTCGCGTCGTGGCAGGCCATCAGTTTCGTCGGGTCCCCGGCCGCGGCCTCCTCGCAGGTTTTCTGCTGCGCCTCGATCTTGTCCAGCCGGGCCTCGGGGTTCCCGAACCGGTCGCAGCCGCTCACCGTCGCGGCGAGCAGCACCGCCATCATCGCCTTGGCCGTCCGCCCGCTCGCCATCGCCGAAATCCCCCGGTTCGCGCCATCGCACCATGAGCCGGCGGCGCTGTCACCGCTGTAGGGGGTCGTGGGCCGAGTTCATCAGGCTCCGGCGGCCGACCGATTCGGCTTCCCTTACGGAGCCTGCCCACCTTCCGGTTCTCCGGAGTCTTCAGCCCCGCCCGCGGCCGGGTCTGCGCCAGCTTCGTCAGGCTGTGGAATTCCCCTCGGAGACGGGCCTCTTCGTGGGGGCTGAGGCGCACTGTGCGGGCCTTCGCGGAACGGGGTCACGCCGAAGCCCTGCCTGTAAGGGGCCCGAACGCCTTGGCAAGCCCAAGCGATGCGCGTAATGACCCCGCGAAGGGGCCGGTCGGGTGTTGCTGTAAAGCGCGTCCGGCGTCCTGTTCCGAAGCCGGCGGAGACCGCCCTTCCAGGCGCCGACGGCCTAGCAGACCGAGGGGACATGAAGTCGAGCTTTCACGGATTGCGGACGCGGGCGGCGGGGGCCCTCGCGGGCGCCGGGGCCGCGTTCTGGAGCGCCACGGCGTGGGCCGCTGAGGAAACCCTCGGTCAGCCGACGGACGGCGCGATCGACATGCAGCACGGCGTCTCGCCGCTGCGCGAGCAGGCGATCTGGTTCCACAATGTGATCCTGATGCCGATCATCACGATCATCACGTTGTTCGTGCTGGCCCTGCTGATCTGGATCGTCATCCGCTACAACAAGCGGGCCAATCCGGTGCCGGCCAAGTGGAGCCACAACACTGCGATAGAGATCGTGTGGACGGTGGTGCCGGTGATGATCCTGATGGTCATCGCCCTGTTCTCATTCCGGCTGCTGTTCGAATACAACGACATGCCGAAGCCGGACGTGACCATCAAGGCCACCGGCTACCAGTGGTACTGGGGCTACGAGTACCCCGACCAGAAGATCGGCGAGTTCGTCTCCAACATCCTGCCCGAGGACAAGGCGAACGCCGCGGGCAAGCCCTACAAGCTGGCGGTGACCGAGCCGCTGTACGTGCCGGTGAACAAGGTGGTCCGTGTCCAGGTGACCGGCGCCGACGTGATCCACGCCTGGGCCGTTCCGGCGTTCGGCGTCATCACCGACGCGATCCCGGGCCGCCTGAACGAGACCTGGTTCAAGGCCGATCACGAGGGCGTCTTCTACGGCAGCTGCCGTGAGCTCTGCGGCGTCGACCACGCGTTCATGCCTATCGAGGTGCACGTGGTGAGCCA
>CBHTUE010000227.1:0-7966 GCA_966096115.1 uncultured Phenylobacterium sp. | reverse complement strand
CGAAGCTGCAGCCCCGGCCGCCCGTGGCAGCGCCCGATATTCCGTCGATCCCGCCGCTGCCGGTTCCGCCGGTCGAGCGTCGGATCGAGGAGCCTCGGCCGCCCGCCGCGCCGCCGCCCGAGCCGCCGCGTCCGTCGGTGATCACCAACCCCGACTGGGCTCGCCGCCCGACGGGTGAGGACATCGCTCGCTACTACCCCGACCGCGCCCAGCGGATGGAAGTGGAAGGCCGCGCGACCCTCTCCTGCACGGTGAACGCCCGCGGGACCCTGGATGGCTGCTCGGTGACGTCCGAAGAGCCGGGCGACATGGGCTTCGGCGAAGCCGCCATGAAGCTCAGCAAGCTCTTCAAGATGCGGCCGCAGACCAAGGACGGTCAGCCGGTCGACGGGGGCACGGTGCGGATCCCGATCCGCTTCGTCCTGCCGAAGGGCTGATCTTCTAGGTCCACGGAAAACGAACAGGCCCCGGCTGCTCACGCAGCCGGGGCTTTTTCTTTGCCCGGGCGGCGGTAGAACAGGGCCGCGGCGCGGAGCGGTTGTGAACGAACGTCAGACTTCCAGGAGCGGCGCGGCAGCCGCGATGTCAGCGCGGGAACGGCGTGACGGCCTGTTCCTGGCGCTGCTGGCCGTCCTGCTCGTGGTCCTCGCCCTCGTGAACAGCTTCAGCGTCACGGACGAGTGGCGTCACCGCGGCAGGCCGCTCGCCTTCGTCGAACCGCTGATCTGGGAAACCTCCAGCATCATCGTGCTGATGTCGCTGGCGCCGTTGTTCATGGCGCTGGTCCGGCGTGTCTGGCCGCTCGACCGGCCCTGGTCGCGGACGGCGGCGGTCTATGTCCCGGCGGGCATCGCCTACTCGCTGATCCATGTGATCGGGATGGGCGTGCTGCGCTGGGCCGCCTATGCCGTCGCCGGCGACCACTACGACGCCTTCGCGCCCCTGCGTGACTTCATCTACGAGTTCCGCAAGGACGCCCTGGCGTTCACCGCCTTCGTGGCGCTGTACGTGATCTGGCTGGTCCGCCGGACGCCGCAGGTCGCCGCGGCCGCGGAACCGGGCTCGATCGAGGTGCGCGACGGCGCGCGCCGCCACTTCGTGCCGCTGGCGGAGGTCGCCTTCATCGAGGCCGCCGGCAACTACGTCGAGCTGCACCGCGGCCGCACGCCCATCCTGCACCGCGCCCCGCTGTCCGAGATGGAGCGCCAGCTGCAGGGCCAGGGCTTCGTGCGCATCCACCGGTCTCGCATCGTCCAGCGGGCGCGGATCGACCAGGTGGAATCGAAGCCCTCCGGCGACTACGTGGTCCGCCTTGCCGACGGCCGCGAACTGGCCGGTTCGCGCCGGTACCGCCGGCCCCTGCTGGAGCCTTGATCGCCCGGGCCGTCGCGGTTAGAACCCCCGCTCGCGATAAGCCGCCTTAGCTCAGTTGGTTAGAGCGCTAGATTGTGGATCTAGAGGTCCCCTGTTCAAGCCAGGGAGGCGGTACCATCGCAAGGCGCCCCATAGCCCAGGCAAATCGCGGGTCCAGGCTGAAGTCGGCTGCACGGTCCTTGCCCCTCGGGTGACAGCATGCGCGAATGCCGCGTGCGCCTGAGCATCTCCCACATCACGACCTATCGCTATGCGCGGCCCGTCCGGCTGAATCCGCACCAGATGATGCTGCGTCCGCGCGGCAGCCACGATCTGCGCGTGGTGGCCCACGAGCTGAGCTGCCGGCCGGCCGCCGAGCTGGTGTGGGCGGAGGACGTGTTCGGCAACCTGGCCGCCACCGCGGTCTTCGACGCGACGGTCGGGGAACTGGTCATCGACAGTCTGCTCACGGTCGAGACGTTCGCCGATCCCTGGCCCGTGCTGCGCATCGACCCCGGCGCACACCTCTACCCGTACGGCCAGACCGATGACGATGTCCTGGACCTGGCCCCCTTCCGCGAGCCGCAGCGCGGCGATCCGTCGGTCGAGCGGTGGGCGCGCAGCTTCATCTATGGCGTGCCCACCGACACGCTCTCGCTGCTGAAGGACCTCAACGCCGGGGTCCTCGGCGCCTGCGCCTACCGCGCCCGGGACGAGGAGGGCACCCAGTCCGCCGCGGAGACCCTGCGCCTGGGCAGCGGGTCCTGCCGCGACCTGGCCGCCCTGTTCATCGAGGCGGTGCGTCATCTCGGGTTCGGCGCCCGCGCGGTCTCGGGCTACCTCTTCGATCCGGACGCGGCCGAGCGGCAGGAGGACACCACCCACGCCTGGGCCGAGGTGTTCCTGCCCGGCGCCGGCTGGGTTCCGTTCGATCCCACCCATAACCGCATGGGCGCCGGCGGCCTGATCCCGGTGGCCGTGGGCCGGCGCAACAGCCAGATCATGCCCGTCACCGGCAGCTTCGCGGGCGAACCCGAGGACGTCCTGGGCATGGACGTCGAGGTCCGGATCACCCGCACCGACTGACTCCGACGGAACAGCCGCTGCCGTTCGGTGTTTCGGCTGTCTCGCGGATGGAGGAAGCGGACGATGTTGCTGGCGGCGAAACGTGTTCTGGGGCTGGCCAGCCTGGGCCTGGGGATCGCGGCCGTCGTGGCTCCGGAGCAATTCGCCCGGGCGCTGGGCCTGGACAAGGACGCCGAGAGCGTCAGCGCCTTCGGGGCCCGCGAGATCGCCGCCGGCTCAGGCCTGCTGTCGCCGGTGCGGCCGGGTCCGTGGCTGTGGATGCGGGTCGGCGGCGACCTGATGGACGCTTTCGCGCTGCGCCACGCCATCGGCCGGGATAATCCCCGCCGCCACGTCGCCATCGCCGCCACGGCGGTGCTGGGCCTGATCGCCGCCGCCGACTTCATGCTTGCCCTGCACGCGAGCCTGCACCGCCACGAAGACGAGCAGGCGGCCGCCTGACGCCGGCTGGCCGGCTTTTGTTTGCCGGACAGGGAACCGCCCCGCCGCTGCCGCGTCCTAGTCAGGATGCCAGCGCCGCGTGTGGGACGCCGCGAGCGTGTTCGTGAGTCCGGAGTATCCATGCGTATCGCCCAGGTTCCCCCCCTGTATGAAGCCGTGCCGCCTCGTCTGTATGGCGGGACCGAGCGGGTCGTCGCCCATCTGACAGACGCCCTGGTCGCCCTCGGCCACGACGTGACCCTCTTCGCCAGCGCCGAGGCGCACACGGCGGCCAGGCTGGCGGTGGTGCGCGATCAGGCGATCCGCCTGGACCCCGCGCCGCTGAAATCCGACCTGGCCGCCCACCTTTTCCAGTTGGCCGAGGTACGCCGCCGGGCCGACGAGTTCGACGTCATCCACTTCCACACCGACATGATCCAGTTCCCGATGTTCGAGGGCCTGGCCGAAAAGACGTTGACCACCCTGCACGGCCGGCTGGACCTGAAGGACCTCGCCCAGGTCTACCAGCGCTGGCCACAGTTCCCGCTGGTGTCGATCAGCGACGACCAGCGCCGTCCGCTGCCCTTCGCCAACTGGGCCGCCACCGTCCACCACGGCATGAGCGCCGACCTCTACCGGTTCAGCCCCGACGCCCAGGGCTACCTCGCCTTCCTGGGCCGCATCTCGCCGGAGAAGCGCCCGGACCGCGCCATCGCCATCGCCACCGCGGCGGGCCGGCCGCTGCGGATCGCGGCCAAGGTCGACAACGCCGACCGCACCTACTTCGAAGACGAGATCGAGCCGCTGATGGCCAATCCGCTCGTCGACTTCATCGGCGAGATCGGCGACGGGGAGAAATCGGCGTTCCTCGGCGGCGCCGAGGCTCTGCTGTTTCCCATCGACTGGCCGGAGCCCTTCGGCCTGGTGATGATCGAGGCGATGGCGTGCGGCACGCCGGTGATCGCGTGGGACAACGGCTCGGTGCGCGAGGTGGTCGAACACGGCCTGACGGGCTTCATCGTCCGGTCGGAAGCCGAAGCCGCCGCCGCCGTGGCGCGGCTGCCCGGCCTGGATCGCGCCGCCATCCGCGCCCGCTTCGAGGAGCGCTTCTCCGCCACCGCGATGGCGCGACGCTATCTGCAAATATACGAACGTGCGACCCGGTCCGCCACCCTCACGGAGGCTGCCTGACCCGCCGCTGAGCGATGAACGATCTCGCCCCCAGCCACACCACCCCTGTCGAATGGGGTGACATCGAGGAACCCCGGGTTCCCCAGCGGCTCTATGCCCTCAAGGATCGTGACACCTTCATCGTGGCCGATAGCCACGGCGATATCGTCGGCGCCGCGGACGGCCTGTTCCATGACGACACCCGCATCCTGTCGCGCTGGGAGCTGATGCTGGGCGACCGCTCGCCGACCTTGCTGTCGGGCGCCGTCAGCCAGGACAACGTCTACTTCACCTCCCACGGCCTGAACCGCGCCATTCCCGCGCCTGCGGGACCGATGGGGCCGCCCGGCGTGGTCCACCTGGAGCGCAAGCGCTTCCTGTGGAACGAGCGGCTCTACGAGCGCATCTGCGTCACCAACTACAACACCGGCCTCATCGAGCTGCCGCTGGTGTTCCGCTACGCCGCGGACTTCCGCGACATGTTCGAGGTGCGCGGCGCGCGGCGGCGGGCGCGGGGACAGACCCTGCCGCCCGAGGCCGCGGATCGGTCGGTCACGTTCCGGTACAAGGGCCTGGACGGCGTCGCGCGCGAAAGCGTCGTCGCCTTCTCCGAGACCCCGGTGTCGATCGGGGCCGATGAGGCGACCTTCCACCTGTCGCTTGCCACCGACGAACGCCGCGAGTTCTTCATCGAGGTCGGCGCGGGCCAGGACGAGCCGCCCAGCCGGGCGCGCTTCCGCGCTTCCGCCGCTCGCGCCCGCTACGCCATGCGCGAGCGCCGCCGCCAGGGCGCGCGGCTCACCACCAACGGCCGCCTGTTCAACGCCTGGATCGACAAGTCGCGGGCGGACCTGGCGCTGCTCACCACGCCGATGAAGACCGGGCCGTATCCCTATGCGGGCATCCCGTGGTTCTCCACTGCATTCGGTCGCGACGGGATCATCACCGCCTGGCAGATCCTCTGGTTCGAACCGGAGCTGGCGCGGGGCGTGCTGTCCTACCTGGCGGCCCACCAGGCCACGGAGACTTCGGCATTCCGCGACTCCGAGCCCGGCAAGATCATGCACGAGACCCGGCGCGGCGAGATGGCGGCCTTAGGCGAGGTGCCCTTCGCCCGCTACTATGGCGGGGTCGACACCACGCCGCTGTTCGTGGCCCTGGCCGGCGGCTACGCCGAGCGCACCGGCGACTATCGCCAGCTTGACGAATGGTGGCCGGCCCTCGAGCGGGCGGCCGCCTGGATCACCCGACAGACCGACAGCCACCCGCTGGGCCTGCTGGCCTATGCCCGGGGCGCGGACAGCGGGCTTTCCAACCAGGGTTGGAAGGACAGCGGCGACTCGATCTTCCACGCCGACGGCCGCTTCCCGGACGGCCCGATCGCACTGGTGGAGGTGCAGGGCTACGTCTACGCCGCCTACCGGACCATGGCGAAGCTGGCGGCGCGTCGCGGCGACGCCCCCGCCTCCGCGGACTGGACCCGGCGCGCCGAGGCCCTGCAGGCCGTGGTCGAGGAACTGTTCTGGATGGCGGACCAGGGGTTCTACGGCATCGCCCTGGACGGCCATGGCGAGCTTTGCCGGGTGCGCGCGTCCAACCCCGGGCATCTGCTGTTTACCGGTCTGCCTCACCCCGACCGCGCCGCCCGCGTGGCCGAGCAACTGTTCACCGGCGGCTTCTACTCAGGCTGGGGCCTGCGGACGCTGGCCCATGACCAGGCCCGCTACAACCCGATGTCCTATCACAACGGCTCGGTCTGGCCGCACGACACGGCCCTGACCGCGCTGGGCCTTTCCCGCTACGGGGAGCGCGACGGCGTCGTGAAGCTGACCTCCGGCCTCTTCGAGGCGGCCACTCTGCTCGAGATGCGCCTGCCCGAACTATTCTGCGGATTCCGCCGGGCGGCGGGCGAGGCCCCGGTCGCCTATCCCGTGGCCTGCCTGCCGCAGGCCTGGGCCGCGGGGGCGGTGTTCATGCTGCTACAGGCCTGCCTGGGGCTGACGCTCCATGGCAAGGCGGCCGAGGTGGAGATCCACAACCCGACGCTGCCGATCGGCATCGATAGCCTGTCGCTTATCGGCCTGAAGGTCGGCGACGGCGACATCGACCTGACCTTCGAACGCCAGGGCCCCCGCGTGGCCGTCCACTCCAACAGCCGCGGGCCGCGCCTGCGGGTCAGCTACGGTTGAGCTTTCCGGGAGCCAAGACCTGCCGCCTGCGTTTCTATGTCGACGAGCAGACCTAGGGGGCGCCGGCTTGATGCGACCCGCCCTTGCCCGGAGACGACCCTGAGCCAGAATCTCGACCTGTTCCCGATCGGCAACTGCTCGGCCAGCGCCCTCATCGACCGGGCCGGCCGCTATATCTGGGCCTGTGTCCCGCGGGTCGACGGAGACCCGGTCTTCTGCGCCCTGCTGGGCAAGGACCCCGCCGAGCCGGAGGCTCAGGGCCTGTGGGCCATCGACGTCGAGGACGCCGTCGAGATCACCCAGGCCTATCTGCGCAACACGCCGATCCTGCGCACCGAGATCCGCACCGCGGCGGGCGCCGCCGTCGAGATCATCGACTTCTGCCCGCGCTATCGCCACCTGGGCCGCCAGTACCGGCCGCTGGCGTTCGTGCGCATCGTGCGCCCGATCAGCGGGGCGCCGCGGATCCGCATCCGCCTGCGCCCGATGATGAACTACGGCGAACGGGCCTGCTACACGACCGCCGGCTCCAACCACATCCGCTATGTCGGCGAGGCCGCCACCCTGCGGCTGACCACCGACGCCCCGGTCAGCCACATCCTGCAGGAGCGTGCGTTCCGGCTGGAGAACGAGATCGGCCTGTTCCTGGGCCCCGACGAGGGCCTGGACGCCGAGGTCACCACCACCGCGCGGCGCATGCTGCGCGAGACCATCGACGAATGGCGCGGCTGGGTTCGCACCCTGTCGGTGCCGCTGGAGTGGCAGGAGGCGGTGATCCGCGCCGCCATCACGCTCAAGCTCTGCGCCTACGAGGAGACCGGCGCGATCGTGGCGGCGCTCACCACCTCGTTGCCCGAGCACGAGGCGGCCGCCGGGGCGGGGCGCAACTGGGACTACCGCTATTGCTGGCTCCGCGACGCCTACTACGTGGTGCAGGCGCTGAACCGGCTGGGCGCGGCGGACATGCTGGAGAACTATCTCGTCTATCTCCGGAACCTGGTCGACCAGGCCAACCGCGGCGAGATGCCGGCCGATGCCGCGGCCACCAACGGCCAGCGTGACATACCCGGCCTGGGCCCCGATCCCTCCAACGGTAAGGTCGGCCACATCCAGCCCGTCTACGGCGTCGGCCTGGAGCCCGCGCTGACCGAGCGCATCGCACCGCACCTGCCGGGTTATCGCGGCATCGGCCCGGTGCGTATCGGCAACCAGGCGCACGAGCACCTGCAGCACGACGTCTACGGCCAGATCATCCTCTCCAGCGTCCAGGCGTTCTTCGACGAGCGGCTGCTTCGGCCGGCCAACGTCGACGACTTCCGCGCCCTGGAGCCGATCGGCGAGCGCGCCTTCGAACTGCACGACCAGCCGGACGCCAGCCTCTGGGAGTTTCGCGGCCGCGAGGCGGTGCACACCTATTCCTCGGTGATGTGCTGGGCCGCCTGCGACCGGCTGGGTAACGCCGCGGCGAAGCTGGGCCTCGCCGACCGCGCCGAGTTCTGGAACGCCCGTGCCGCCCAGGTCCGCGCCACCATCGAAGCCCGCGCCTGGAATGAGACCGAGTGCCGCTTCGCCGCCACCTTCGGCGGTGACGAGCTTGACGCCAGCCTATTGCAGCTTGTCGACGTGCGCTTCGCCGCGCCGGACGATCCGCGCATGGCCGCCACGATGGCCGCCGTCGAGCATGGCCTGCGCCGCGGACCCTACATGCTGCGGTACGCCATCCCGGACGACTTCGGCCTGCCCAAGAC
>CBHTUE010000226.1:0-7993 GCA_966096115.1 uncultured Phenylobacterium sp. | reverse complement strand
CAGCCATGTTGAACTGCTGAGCAAGGCGGAGAACTTTCAAATCGCTCTCGGCATGAGCCCGCGGACTCATCAGCGCCTCAAGTCGGATAAGGCGCAAAAGCTTTCCTCAGAGCAGAGTGGGCGGACTTGGAAGTTCGCAGAGGTCTTGGCCAAAGCGACGGCTCTGTTCGGTTCGCAGGAGGTTGCGGAGGACTGGCTGACGAAGCCTGCGACTGCTCTTGATCGGCATACTCCCCTCGAGATGTTGGACACGCCAGCCGGCCTTGAAGTGGTGGAGGATCTCCTCACGCGCCTCGACTACGGCGTCTATACGTGAATGGGCTACCCGCCGCTCTAGGCGGCGCTACGGACGATCTGACCCTTTGGCGACTAGACCGTGAAGTATACGCTGCAGATTGGGCGGCTGGCGAAGGAGCATTCCGAGGGGGTGGGCGGTGGAACAGCCGCGGAAGGCGTGCAGTCTACTGCAGCCTCGACCCGGCCACGGCGATTCTGGAGGTCGCCGTTCACAAGGGCTTTGATGTTCTCGACACCGATCCCCATCAACTGACCAAGATTCATCTCCACGACACGGCCGGATTCAAGGTCATCCAGGCGAGCGACATTCCCAATCCGAACTGGCTCCGACCGGGTGTAGTGTCAAAGGGCCAGCAGGCGTTCGGCGACTCTTTCCTCGCTAGCAACGGAATCATTGTGATCCCAAGCGTGGTATCGACGAATAGCTGGAACGTCATCCTGACCGCCGAAGCTGCTGCGAAGCAGTGCAGGTTGATTTCGCAAGATCGGTTCGCCCTCGACCAGCGCCTTGCTTCGCCGGCGTAAGCCCCAACGGCTGAGAAGGTCCGCGTTGGGTCAGTAGCGACGCTTCGCCCTTACGTCCGCTTCTGACGCACCCCCGTCCCATATTCCCGTCCGACAATGCTGGACGCCCTCAACATCACCGAGGAGGAGGCCCTCGGCCTTGCCGAGATCGCGCAGCACGATCTGGCGTTAGCGCGGGACTTCGCGCGCCGCGCGCAGGCGGCGGAGGATGCGGACGAGGCCAACCGGCTGGCGCGGAGCTACCAGCGCGCGGCGCGGTCGTATCGCCAGACCCTGGCGCTGAAGGCGCGGCTCCGGCGGGACCTGGCGCAGGCCGACGCGGCCTCGGCGACCGCGGCGGCGAACACGCCCCGGGCCAAGCCCGGCGGCGCGGCGGTGGCGCGGCGGATCGGCGAACTGCGCACGGCGCTCACGCGGCTGGCCTGGGACGAGGCCGAGCGGCCGGAGACCGAAGGCGAGGTGGTCGATCCCGCCGACGCCGCCGAGGTGTTCGGCTGGTTTCGCCAGGAGCTCGCCGGTCTGATCAACGAGGAATGCCTGAAGGACAGCTTCGTCGACGAGCCGCTGGACGACCACGTCGCCCGCCTCGGCCTCCTGCTGGGCTTCGCCCCCGATGGGCTCGCCCACTGGCGCGACCTGGCCGACCCGCCGGCCGCGGCGCCGGCGTTCGACGATCTCGATCTCGACGCGCCACCCGCCCGGGAAAGCTCGGCCTGAGCCGCCGCAGATGCGCGAGACGCCTGAACCTCGAAATCCACGAAAGCATCCGTCGACCCGGAGCGGCCCGCCTCTCCGACGCCGTTCGTATGTTTCGAGGCTCACCCGCCCGCGGCGCGCTCGGCGGTGCTGACCCGTGGCGGCCGGGTCAGGAGGCGAGGGTGCGGCCGGTGCGCCGGGGGCCGGCCGGCGGCGGCGGGAACGCCAGCGGCGGAACCGACGCGCCCGGCGATCCGGCGGCGACGGCGCGGTAGAGGGCGTTCCCGACGGGACTGTAGGTGATGGCCTCGGTGACGACCGTGAACCCGAGGATCACCGCGACGCCCCAGCCCCAGGCGGGGTGGACCCGACCGCTGCGCCGCAGGTCTGCGACGATCCCGGCCAGCGGGAACAGCAGGCAGGCCACGCTGATGGCCTCCCACGCCCAGGGCGCCAGCAGCGGCATTGGGAACAGCCGCCCGAACCCCGGCCCCAGCAGCAGCGACATGGCGCAGAAGTGCAGCCGCCGGTGCCAGTCGGTCTGGCGGCGCAGCACGATCGCCGCCGTCGTCAGGCCGGCGAAGGTCAGGATCGACAGCGGGTCGAAGACCAGGAACTGCAGCGGGCGGAAGAAGAACGGGACCTGGCCGCGCCGGATCATGGCGACCGTCACCACGGTCCCCATGACCAGCATCGGGACCATCCACGCCGCGGCGAGCCAGCCCAGCCGCCGGTGCAGCGCGACCCGCCCGCTGGTCGCGAGCACGTTCTGCGTCAGGTAGATGGCGACCCAGCCCATGAACACGACCGCATGGAGATGCACGTACAGCGGCGAGTCGAAGCTGGAGCGCCCCATCGCCAGCTGCGTCGAGAACCCGGCGACGATCACCGCGGTCATGACGAACGCGCCGCCCAGGAAGAACCCGTCGTCGCGTCGGCCGGATACCGGCGCGCCCTCGGCGATGGTCGCCATGCTTGAACTCCCCCAGACACCCTCGATCGATGGAATACGCGCCCTTGACCTACCCGTCGTCAACCGGCCCGTGATGGGGCCTCAACGAGAACGAGGACGCCTCCGCCATGCCCACCTTCGAGACCATCCTGCTCGACGTCGCCGACGGGATCGCGACGATGACGCTGAACCGGCCCGACCGGCTGAATGCGTTCAACACCCAGATGATGCAGGACATGATCGCCGCCTTCGACGCGACCGACGCCGACGACAGCGTGCGCGCGGTGATCGTCACCGGCGCCGGCCGCGGCTTCTGCGCCGGGGCCGACCTGGCCGGCGGCGGCGACACCTTCAACTACGACGCCCGCTCGGCCTCCGACCAGGCGGCGCGGGCCGGCGTGGCCGGGGTCACGCGCGACGGGGGCGGCCTGCTGACGCTGCGCATCTACGAGAGCCTGAAGCCGGTGATCAGCGCCTGCAACGGCCCGGCGGTGGGCGTGGGCGTGACCATGCAGTGCGCCATGGACATCCGCCTGGCCTCGACCCAGGCGCGCTACGGTTTCGTGTTCGCCCGCCGCGGGCTGAACCCGGAGGCGGCCTCGTCCTGGTTCCTGCCGCACCTGGTGGGCGTCCAGACGGCGCTGGAGTGGTGCTACACCGGCCGCATCTTCCCCGCGCAGGAGGCGCTGGACAAAGGCTTCGTGCGCTCGATCCACGAGCCCGACGACCTGCTGCCCGCCGCCCGCGCCCTGGCGCGCGAGATCGCCGACAACACCGCCCCGGTCTCGGTGGCGCTGACCCGCCAGCTGATCTGGCGCAACGCCGGCGCGGCGCACCCCATGGCCGCTCACCAGTCCGACAGCCGCGGCATCCAGGCCCGCGGCAAGTCCGGCGACGCCCGCGAGGGCGTGACCTCGTTCCTGGAGAAGCGGCCGCCGAACTACCCGGACAAGGTCTCGAAGGACCTGCCCGACATCTGGGACCACTGGACGCCGCCTACCTTCAGCTAGAGCGGCGCCTTGAATAACGGCATGGACGGCGCCCCGCAGGGGGCGCCGTTTCGTTTGCAGGGCGCGTTGCTTGTTGCGCTGCACACTCTGGGAGGCAGGTACACGCGCACAAACGGATTGTCGCCGTTGCACGCGACTTCTGTTCTCGCAATAGGAGAGTCGCCGTTGCTCTATTTCCCAGTTGTCGAAGCGTAGCGTTCCAGATAATGACGGCGCACTGATCTAGTGATTCACGCGGCGTCACGCTCGGCGCGAACCTTTCGGAAACCAGAGAAGATGGACGAAAAGTCGGAAGTCATCGAGATGACGGCGGACATTGTTTCCGCCTACGTCGGGAACAACACTGTTGCGGCCGCGGACCTGCCTGGCCTTATCCAGAGCGTGCACCGCGCGCTGGCGGGCGTCTCCTCCGGGACCGAGACGGTCGAGGCCGCGCCGAAGGAGCCGGCCGTGCCGATCCGCCGCTCGATCACGCCGGACCACCTCGTGTGCCTGGAAGACGGGCGCAAGTTCAAGTCGCTGAAGCGGCACCTGCGCACCAAGTACAACATGAGCCCCGAGGAATACCGGGCCAAGTGGGGCCTGCCGAAGGACTATCCGATGGTCGCCCCCAACTACGCCAAGGCCCGCTCGGACCTAGCCAAGCAGATGGGCCTGGGCCAGGGCGGCCGTCAGGCGCCCCGCAAGAAGCGCTAAGACCGCACATCTCCGAAGATCGAAGCGCCCACCGGAAGCGGTGGGCGTTTTGCATTCCGGGCGTCCATCCGCAAGCGCGCCGATCATCGACCCAGCAAATAATTTCCGGTGGGCGTTAACCCTTTTTGGGATTCACGGACTCCGCGGATCAGGCGACAGTGATTCGTCGTGAATCCAGCCCGTTACGAGTAACTCATCACATGGCGCAGATCGGCCGTCCGGACGCCGCGATCCGGGCCCACGAGGAGCTGTTCAGCTACTGGGCGTCGCTGCGCGGCGAGGCTCCCGTCCCGGCCCGCGGCCGCCTGGACCCCCGCGACATGACCCGCCTGCTGCCGACGGTGAGCCTGACCGAGGTGTTGCCCGGCGAGGCCATCGACTTCCGCATCCGCCTGGCCGGCACCGCGCTCTACGGCGTCTACGGCCGTGAGATCACCGGCCGCCGGCTGGCCGAGGTCTACAACTCCACCGCCGCCGACTACTGGCGCGACGAACTGGGCCGCATCGTCCGCGACCGCCGTCCGGGCGTCGGCGTGCACAACATGGCCTGGCGCGGCGCCTCGCACCTGTCGCTGGTCTGGATCCGCCTGCCGCTGTCCACCAAGGGCGCCGAGGTCGACATGATCCTGGGCTACGACGCGGTGATCGGCGCCATGGGCGCCACCGCTGCGACCGGGATCCGGCCGGCCGCCTGAGGTCCGCCCTGGCGCTCCGGCCCGCGAGCCCCCAGGTTTGTGCCCGTGACCTACGATCCCCCATCCCAGGCGGACAACCCCGCGCCCGCCCGCCAGCGCCAGCCCCTGCTGGGCAACATGGCCCCGCCGACGGCGGTGCTGATCCTGGCCCAGGTCGCCGTGTTCGTGGCGCAGCTGTTCACCGGCGGCGGCGACCGCTGGGCGCTGTCGGCGCAGCGCCTGGCCGCCGGCGCCTACGACACCCTGCTGACCCACATGTTCAGCCACGCGGGTTTCCTGCACATCTTCATGAACATGACGGCGCTGGCGACCTTCAGCGCGGTGGTGGTCCCGTGGCTGGGGCACGGCGCCGGCCGCTGGCTGCGCTACTACGGCTTGTTCCTGCTGAGCGGCCTGGCGGGGGCGCTCCTGTTCCTCGCGATCCATCCGACCGGAACCGTGCCGATGCTGGGTGCGTCGGGCGCGATCTGCGGGGTGTGGGGGGCCGCGGCCCGCCTGCCGCCCTACGGCGGGGCGCTGCTGCCGATCCGCAACCCGCTGGTGTTCGCCAGGATCCGCCAGTTCGCCGTCTCCAACGCCGTGATCTTCGCGATCATCTTCGGCCTGGTCCTGCTGGCGGGCGGGCAGGGCGGCCTGGCATGGGAGGCCCACCTGGGCGGCTTCCTGTTCGGCCTGCTGGCGGTTCCCCTGTTCGCGGTGCGGCTGCCGGCGGCGCCGTGGGGCGCGCCTTCGTCCTGAGCGGGCGATTCCTCTGGCGCGTCCGGCGAGGCTGCGGCAGAGTGGGAAAATGACAGATGTACACCAGGTCGCGGCGCATCACGTCCTGCAGCTCATGCGCGGTCGGCTGAAGAGCCTCGGCGGGGTGCTCGCCCTGGTCCCGCTGCTGTGCGCGCTGCCGGCCTACGTCGTGTTCCAGAACTGGGTGGAGAGCACCTCGCTGAAGCACGAATGGACCTTCACCGGGCCGACCTGCCCAGTGGTCGCCACGCCGTCGCCGGTCGCCACCCGGCGGCACAAGCCGCCGACGACGTTCGAGTATGGCGGCGTCAGCTTCACGCGCTCGTTTGGCGGGGCCAGCTGCGGCTCGGTGCCGGAGAACCCGCTTTGGCCGGCCACCAACTACCGGGTCTGCCGGTTCAACAATCCGGGCGCGGTGGTCGTCGAGCAGGGCGGCCGGCGGACGATCTTCGAGCCCGGCCCCGGCCAGCCGGCGACCGTGACGGTGCGCGGCGGGCGCACATCCTGCGTCGTGGCCGGCTGGTTCCCGTTCTGAGTTGGGGCTTAGGCTGCGGCCTCGGCGTCCCGGCGGATGCGCGCCACCATCGAGGCGAGGCCGTTGGAGCGCTGGGAGCTGAGCGCGCCGGTCAGGCCCAGCTTCTCGAACGCGGCCTTGGCGTCGAAGCCGAGGATCTCGGCGGGCAGGCGGCCCGAGTAGAGCCGCAGCAGAATGGCGATCAGGCCGCGCACGATGTGGGCGTCGGAGTCGCCGCGGAACTGCAGGGTCCCGTCGGCCTGCGGCTCGGTGACCAGCCAGACCTGGCTGGCGCAGCCGCGCACCTTGTAGGGCTCGGTCCGCTCGGCGTCGCTCAGCGGAGCCAGGCCGTTCCCGAGCTCGATCACATAGCGATAGCGCTCCTCCCAATCGCCCAGGAGGTCGAATTCGTCGGTGAGTTCGGTCAGCGCGTCGTCGGTGGCGGCCATGGCGTGGCGCACTTAGGGGGCTCCAGCCCCCATAGCAATGGCGATCAGGCCAGCGGCAGCCGCACGGTGGCGGTCAGGCCCTGCCCCGGCGCCGAGGTGAGCCTCAGGCGGCCGCCCATGGCCTTGGCGGTGAGGTCGGCGATCGGCAGGCCCAGGCCTGCGCCCTCGGCCTTGCGGGTCAGCGCGTTCTCGCCCTGCTCGAAGGGCGCCATCAGTCGTGGGATGTCCTGGGTCTCGATCCCCGGCCCCTTGTTGTGGATCACGATGTCGACCAGGTCGCCCTTGCGCTCGACCTGGACCCGCACCGCCTCGCCCTCCGGCGAGAAGGCCACGGCGTTGTGCAGCAGGTGGTACAGCAGCGAGCGCAGCCCGCGCGGATCGGCCATCACCGCGGGCAAGCCGCCCCGGCCGGTCACGAACACCTCGACGCCGCGCGCGGTCAGGTCTGGCTTCAGGGTCGCCAGCGCGTCGTCCAGCGCCATTTCCACCGGCTCGCTGCGCAGCTCGAAATCCATGGTCCGGCCTTCCAGCCGTGCGATTTCCAACACCTGATTCACAAGTTTCAACAGCTTCTGGCCGCTACCGTGGATGATCGCGGCATATTCCTTGTACTGCGGAGCCCCGAGGGGCCCGTACAGTTCCGCATTGAGAATCTCGGAGAACCCGAGGATCGAGTTCAGGGGGGTGCGCAGCTCATGACTGACCATGCGCAGAAACGAGCGTTTCTGCTCGTCCATCGCCGCCTCCAGGCGGGCCTGTGCGCGGGCCTTCGCGCCGGGTCGGTTGGTGGCTTCTTCAGCCATGGATCGGCGATACGCCCGCAAGGTCAGGGCCCGCAAGATCGCGCATCGCGCTTACGAAACTCTTTCGCGGCGCGACCCAGCGACGCGTCCGCTCGCGGGACGCAGGCTTCGCCGCTAATCTGCGCCCGCGCGCCCCAGGAGGGCTCCCCGATTCGCCATGATTGAAGCCCGCCCGACATCGCCGACGGCGCGCCGCCGCAGCGATGCGGCGGGCGCGGTCGTGTGGCATGGCGCCTTCGCGCTGGCGGTCGCGGCGACCGTAGGCGGGTTGACGGCTGCCGATCTGCTGCCGGTTGGGCCCGAGCTTTGGGCCCTGGCGGCCGGGGGCGGCGCGGCAGTCCTTGGCGCGGTGTTGTCGCTGGCCGGCGGGCCGGCGCGGGTGATCGCCATCCTGGCTTGGGGCGCCGCCGGCGCCGCGGCCTGCCACCTGACGGGCGGGACGGCCGGGCCGCTGGCCGCCTGGTGCCTGGCGCCGGCCGCCGCCGCCACGGTGTTCCGCAGCCGCGAACTGCTGGCCCTGGGAGCCGCCGCGGCCCTCGCCGCCGCCGCCGTCTCGGCGCTGGACGCCACGCTGTTCGCCCTGCCGGCCGCGCATGCCGCCACCGCGCCGTGGCTCAG
>CBHTUE010000225.1:0-8047 GCA_966096115.1 uncultured Phenylobacterium sp. | reverse complement strand
CACAGGTTGCGCTTGGCGACCGGCTTTCCGGTCGAGGCCCAGAACGCGGCGTCCACCGGACCCCAGTCGCTCAGCACGTGACGGGGAGTGCCCAGGGTTGTCCTCTGCGGGCTATTGGGCGGCGCGCAGGACCGCGGCGGTCCCGGTGGCGTCGGTGGGGTTGAGGCCGATCATCTCGGGAAGCTCGGGCAGGTCGCGCAGCTCCGGCGTGCGGGCCCGTTCCATCCGGCGGATGGCGAAGTGCATCCAGGCCAGCGCCCCGGCGACCAGGGCGAACAGCAGCATGAAGCAGCTGGTCCAGACGTGGGTGATGTCGTTCAGCGCGCCGAAGGCGATCGGCAGGACGAAGCCGCCCAGGCCGCCGATCATACCCACCAGGCCGCCCACCGAACCGATGGTGTCGGGGTAGTAGACCGGGATGTGCTTGTAGACCGCCGCCTTGCCCAGGCTCATGGCGAAGCCCAGCGTGAACAGCAGGCCGACGAACGGGACCAGGCCCAGGGACAGGCGGAAGGTGATCGGCCCCTTGATGCCGTCGACGATGTAGGTCGTGGCCGGGTACGACAGCAGGAAGGTGCAGAGCACGCTGACGCCGAAGGTGATGTACATCACCTGCCGCGCTCCGATCCGGTCGGAGAGCCAGCCGCCGAAGATGCGGAACAGCGAGCCGGGGATCGAATAGGCCGCCGCCAGCATGCCGGCCGCGATCAGGGGCAGGTGGTAGACCGCAACCAGGTAGTGGGGCAGCCACAGCGATAGCGCCACGAAGGCCCCGAAGCAGAAGAAGTAGTACAGCGCGAAACGCCAGACCTGCAGCCGCTTCAGCGGCTCCAGCTGCATCAGCGCCGGGGTGGGCTTGGCGCCCGTGCGGCGGCGTTCGATCAGTTCGGGATCGTCCCGCGTGCCCAGGAAGGTGACGACCGCGATGACAGCCAGCACGGCGGCCCAGATCTGCGCCACGGACTGCCAACCCATCGCCAGCATCACGAACGGCGCGGCGAACTTGGTGACGGCGGCCCCGACGTTGCCGGCCCCGAAGACGCCCAGGGCGGTGCCCTGCTTCGCCTTGGGGAAGAACTTGGAGACGTAGGCCACGCCCACCGAGAAGCAGCCGCCCGCCAGCCCGACGCCCAGCGCGGCCAGCAGGAACTGCGGGTAGGTGTGCGCGTGCGAGAGCAGGAACGTCGCCAGCGCCGCCGACAGCATCACCAGCAGGTTGACCACTCGACCGCCGACCTGGTCGCTGAGGATGCCCAGGGGGACGCGGATCAGCGAGCCGGTCAGGATCGGCGTGCCGGCCAGCAGGCCGAACTCGGCCTCGGTCAGCCCGAGCTCCTGCTTGATGCGGATGCCGATGATCGAGAAGATCGTCCAGACCGCGAAGCATGCGGTGAAGGCGAAGGTGCTCATGCCGAGGGCCGTCTTGGCGCCGGGCGGGAGCGGGACGGAGGCGTCGGTCACGTGGGCCTCGGCAAGCAGCGCGGAGCCCGATGGCCCCGCATCGCCGCCTTAATGATCCCGGGGCCCGCCACGGCGATTGACGAAGATCAAGCTGGACGCAAATACAGCCCTGACGCCGCACTTTTACCTCAAGGACGCGGCCGATACCTAGGTAGCGATACGTATCGATAGATCTTCGTCATCCGTCTGATTGACGAACATCAAGCGAATTGCGCCATTGACTCAGATCAAGGCGCGACCTGCCCACGCGCGGCACACTCGCCCTCTACGATCCAAGTGGGGCGCGCCGATGCGGGAAGTCGATCTGGAGCGGGTCCGAGCCCTCCCCCTCTTCCGCGGCTGCTCGGACGACACCTTCCGCACCCTGTCGGCCGGGGCCTTTCTCCAGCGGTTTCCCGCGGGCACGACGCTGCTGCTGGAGGGCGACCAGGTCGACTTCCTCTATGTGCTGCTCGACGGCATCGTCGAACTCGAGGGCACCTGGAACGACAAGGAGACGACGCTGGCGGTCCTGCGCCCCGTCTCGACCTTCATCCTGGCGGCGGTGATCCTGGACGCGGACGGCCTGATGAGCGCCCGCACGGTCGAGCGCTCCGACATCCTGATGCTGTCAGGCGCCGCGATCCGGCGGGTCATGTCGCAGGACGCGGCCTTCGCGATCGCGGTCGCCGAGGAAATGGCCGGCTGCTACCGTGGGCTGGTCCGCGCGCTCAAGAACCAGAAACTGCGCGGCGGCCTCGAGCGCCTCGCCAATTACCTGATCACCCAGCGGCTGCGGCAGGGCGGCGACGCCACGTTCACGCTCCCCCACGAAAAGCGCGTGCTGGCCTCGCTGCTCGGGATGACTCCGGAAAACCTCTCGCGATCAATCGCCGCGCTGGCCGACTACGGCGTGGAGGTGCACGGACCGTCGGTGACCATCACGCGGCCGGCCGTGCTGGAGCGCCTCGCCAAGCCGGACCCGCTGATCGACAATCACCAGCCGATCGGCGACGGACTGACCGGCAAGGCGCAGCGCGAGCGATGGCCGCTGGGCGACGACCGCACCCGCGCCGCCTGAGCCCCTTCCGACAGACCTACCCCCCGAACTGAGCCAGCTGGCGGGTGTCGCCGGGGTCGCCCTGGTGCAGCCGGTGGCCGGCCCGCTTGCCGGCCAGGGCGTGCAGGATCCGCGTGCGCAGCGCCTCGGGTGCGTCGACCTCCAGCAGGTCCTTCAGGCCAACCCCCAGCTCGCCGAACAGGCACAGGCGCAACTGCCCGCGCGCGGTGATCCGCAGCCGGTTGCAGCTGTCGCAGAACCCCGGCGCATAGGGCGCGATCAGGCCGATCCGGCCGGCGAAATCGGGGTGGGCGTATTCGATCGCCGGCCCGTCGTCGAAGGCGCGGGCGCACGGCGTCCAGCCCCGCGCGACCAACCAGTCGGTGAGCACCGCGCCCGGCGTGTGCTGGTCGGCGAAGAACGCGGCGTTGTCGCCCGTCCGCATCAGCTCGATGAACCGCACCGCCACCGGCCGGTCGCGGACGAACGCCTCGAAGTCGGCAAAGCCGCCCTCTGCGGTGTCGCGCAACAGCACCCCGTTGACCTTCACGTTCGGCACGCCCTGCGCCAGGGCGCGGTCCAGCCCGGCGACCACCGAAGCCAGGCGGTCGTGGCCGGTGATGCGCCGGAAGCCCTCGCGGTCGAGGGAGTCGATGCTGACGTTGAGGTTGGTCAGCCCGGCCTCGCACCAAGCCGCGACCTGGCGGTCGAGGTTCCAGCCGTTGGTGGTGATGCAGACCTTGGAGACGCCCGGCGTGGCCGCGGTCCGCGCGATGATCTCGGTGAGGTCGCGGCGCACGCTGGGCTCGCCGCCGGTCAGGCGGACCTTGGAGACGCCCAGGTCGGCGAACGCGCGCACCACGCGCTCGCACTCGAGCGGCGTCAGGAAGGTCAGCGGCGCGGTCTTCCGGAACCCGTCCGGCAGGCAGTAGGTGCAGCGGAAGTTGCAGACCTCGGTGATCGAGAGCCGCAGATAGTGGAAGCGGCGGCCGAAGCCGTCGACGAGATCGCCCAATCCTGGCTCCTTTCCAAGCAAGGGAGGCGCCGGCGTTTCCACCGTCACCCTTGCCGGTCGGGCCGGCGCGGCGGCAGGGCCGTGGCGCGGGTGCGCGTTAGGCCGGGACGCTCGGAGCAGATGCGGCCGGGCGCTCGCCCAGCCGAAGCAGCACCATAGGCCGCGCGGCCGCGACCGCCTTGATGAGGATCAAGCGGCCTTCGGACGGGGCAGCATCAGCATCGCCCCGTAGGCGGCGGCGAAGCCCGCGAACGCCAGCGACCAGACGAGGCCGGACGCGCTGAGCCACAGCGGCTGGGCCGTGCCGGTGAACGGCGCGCCCACCCTCAGGATCGCCGCGGTGTTGATCGCCAGGTAGATCGCCAGCGTGCCGCCGCCGGCCGCGAGCGGACGGCCGGTGTGCCCTCGCGTGGCGCGGGTCATCACGGCGAGGGTCATGACGCCCACTGCGCCCGCGGTCAGCGCGTGCACGCCGGCCGAACGGGGCACGAGGACCGGGGCCAACGCCGAGGCGCCCAGCAACAGCGTTCCCACGCCCAGCCAGCCGTAGCCGAGATGCAGGATCCAGACGAGCGGCTCGGCCGCCGCGCGCCAACCGCGCCAGCGGGCCAGCCGGAGCAGGTGGGCGACGCCCGCCGCCGCCAGAGCAGCCCCGGTCACCGGGCTCTCGGGCCAAACGACCCAGAGCGCGCCCCCGAGCGCGGACAGGCCCAAAGCGGCCTGGTCCACCCTCCCGAACGACGCCGGCCCGGGCTCCATCGCGTGCGCCTTCATCCAGTTGCGGGTGAAACTGGGGACGATGCGCCCGCCGATGAGGGCCATCAGCACGCAGGCAGCGCCCAGCGCCAGCCGCACGCCGACGTCGCCGAACACCGGCTTCGGGAGGTGGAACGCGACATTGGCCAGGGCGAACACCGTCACCAGGCCGCAGACCGGCAGGTTGCGCCAGTTGCGGCCGGCCAGCACCTCGCGCCAGATCACGGCGGCGAACGCCAGCAGGAACAGGCTGTCCACGGCGGCGGCCAGCGGCCCCAGTTCGTTCTGGTAGAGCATGGCCGCGCGTCCGAGGATCCACAGCCCGACCAGGCCGCCCAGCGGCGCGCCGACCACGGGCATCCGCCCGGTCCAGTTGGGGACCGCCGTGGTAAGGAACCCGGCGATGACCGCGCCGAGAAACCCGAAGATCATCTCGTGGATGTGCCACTCGCGGGTCAGGGCGTCCGAGCCGCCGTGGAAATAGCTGAACAGCCACAGCGGCACGACCACCGCGCTCCAGAGGGCGCCGAACAGGAAGAAGGGACGGAAGCCGAAGCTGAAGAGCGCCGGCCCGTCATAGGCGCGTCGCGCCGCCGAGGTGCTGGTCATGGGCGCGGCCTACCGTGGCGAAGGGGCCTTTGCCTTGACGAACATCAAGCCGACCCGGCTAGCCGCACTTCGAATAGCCGCACAACAGGCAACTGTCGCAGCCCTCCTTGCGGGTCAGCTCGGGGCTGCCGCAGCGCGGGCAGCTGGCTGGGGCGAAGGGCCGGACAGCCAGCTTCGGGGCGGCGACGGCGCCGGGCGCTTCTACACGCCCCTCCAGGTGCCGCTCGATCACCCCGCCGATCGCCGCCAGCAGCGAGGGCACATAGCGCCCGCCCAGCCAGGCCCCGCCGCGCGGGTCGAACACCGCCTTCAGCTCCTCGGCCACGAAGCCCACGTCGCCGCCGCGGCGGAACACGGCCGAGATCATGCGGGTCAGGCCCAGGGCCCAGGCGTAGTGATCCATATTCTTGGAGTTGACGAAGATCTCGAACGGCCTGCGCACGCCGCCCTCCTCGATGTCGTTGAGGGTCACGTAGACCGCGTGCGCGCTCTCCGGCCAGACCAGCTTGTAGGTCGCGCCGTCCAGCGCCTCCGGCCGCGGGACCAGCAGCGGGCCGGCCGCCGGCGCGGGGTCGGGCTCCACCGACAGGATCGAGCCGGTGACGGCGTTGGGCCGATAGGTCGTCATCCCCTTGCAGCCGCTGCGCCAGCCCAGCCGATAGATCTCGCTGAAAGCCTCGAAGTCGATCTCCGCCGGGCAGTTGACCGTCTTGGAGATCGAGGCGTCAACGTGCGCCTGGGCGGCGGCCTGCATGCGCACGTGGTCGTCCGGCGACAGCGTCTGGGCGCTCACGAACACCTCGGGCGGCGGCGGCGCGTCGCCGTGCAGCCGCTTCCAGACCGCCAGCGCGTAGTCCTCCACCGGCTCCTCGCGGGTCGGGCCGTCCGCCTGGCGCACCTTGCGGACGTAGGCGTAGGCGAACACCGGCTCGATGCCGGACGACACGTTGCCGGCCAGCAGCGACGTCGTCCCCGTGGGCGCGATCGAGGTCAGGCAACCGTTCCGCAGGCCGTGGCGGGCGATCAGGTCCCGGGTCTCCACGTCGAGGCTCGCGAGGTTCGGGCGATCCAGGATGGCCGGGTTGTAGAGCGGGAACGCCCCCTTCTCGGCGGCCAGTTCGGCCGAGGCGCGGTAGGCCTCACGCTGGATCCGGCCCAGCCAGGTCCGTGTCAGCTCGACCGCGCGATCGCTGCCGTAGGGCACGCCGCAGAACACCAGCGCGTCGGCCAGGCCGGTGACCCCCAGCCCGATCCGCCGCTTGGCGCGCGCCTCCGCCGCCTGCGCCTCGAGCGGAAAGCGCGACACGTCGATCACGTTGTCCAGCATGCGCACGGCCGTGCGGGTCAGGTCGGCCAGTTCGCCGAGGTCCAGCTCCGCGCCCGGCTCGAAGGGCCGCGCCACCAGCCGCGCCAGGTTGATCGATCCCAACAGGCAGGCCCCGTAGGGCGGCAGCATCTGCTCGCCACAGGGATTGCTCGCCAGGATGGTCTCGCAATAGGCCAGGTTGTTGCGGGCGTTGACTTGGTCGATGAAGATCACGCCCGGCTCGGCCGCGTCATAGGTCGCGCGCATCAGGCGCGCCCACAGGTCCGTCGCCCGCACCGAGCCCAGCACCTCGCCCTCGAACACCAGCGGCCAGTCCGCGTCGTCGGCCAGGGCCGCCATGAAGGCGTCCGGAACCAGCACCGACAGGTTGAAGTTGCGCAGCCGCGCGCCGTCCCGCTTGGCGTCGATGAACGCCTCGATGTCGGGATGGTCGATCCGCAGGCAACCCATCATGGCCCCGCGCCGCTGGCCAGCCGACAGGATGGTCCGACACATGGCGTCCCAGACGTCCATGAAGCTCAACGGTCCCGACGCGTCGGCGTCGACGCCCCTCACCGCGGCCCCCGCCGGCCGGATCGACGAGAAGTCCATGCCCACGCCCCCGCCTTGCTGCAGGGTCAGCGCCGCCTCGCGGACGTGGGCGAAGATGCCGCCCAGGTCGTCGGGGATGCGGCCCATCACGAAGCAGTTGAACAGGGTCACGGCTCGCCCGGAACCCGCGCCGGCCAGGATGCGGCCGGCGGGCAGGAAGCGGTGGTCGCGCAGGGCGTCCAGGAACCGCTGGCGCATCGGCGCCCGCAGGTCCTGGACCTCGGCCTCGGCCAACGCCGTGGCGACCCGCGACCAGGTGTCCTCGATCGTTTCGTCGCCGGCGCGGCCGGGCGACCGGAACCGGTACTTGCTGGCCCAGATCTCGCCGGCCAGGGGGTTGTCGAACGCCATGCCGTCATTCCTTCAGGAGCCGGCGAGACTGGGTGATTCCACGTCCCGGCCGCTTGAAGCGGGCCGCCTCGGCGCCTGCCGAATATCAAGCGCGGCGCCGCGCCGGCTCAAGGCGCGCCCCGACCAGGTCGCCTAGGGTTTGGGGGAAGGAGCAAGCGATGCTCGACGACACCCTCCTGGCCCCGGCCGACCCGCCCGTCATCCGCTGCGCCCTGATGTCCGCGGCCGCCGGGCCCGCGCGGGCGCCCAGCGCCGACGCGGCCGGGCTGATCGAGCTGATCGTGGCGCGCTATCACGAGACCCACCGCCGCGAGTTCCCGGAAGCGATCCGCCTCGCGCGCAAGGTCGAGGCGGTGCACGCCGACGCGGCGGACTGCCCGCGCGGCCTAGCCGACCATCTGAGCCTGATGCTGGACGATCTGGAGAGCCATCAGCAGCGCGAGGAACAGGTCCTGTTCCCGATGATCCTCGCCGGCGGCAGCCCGATGATCCGCTTTCCCATTGCCCGGATGATGGCCGAGCACGACGACGTGGAGGGCCAGCTGCGGTCGCTGCGCACGCTCACCGGCGATTTCAGCCATCCCCCCGACGCCTGCCGCACATGGCAGGCGCTGACCCAGCTTTGCCGCAAGCTCGACGCCGACCTGCGCGAGCACATGCGGCTCGAGAACGAGGTGCTCTTCGCACCCTACGTGACCTGACGCCCGAGGGCGGTGGAGCCCCCGCCCGGAACACACACCCCGGGCGAGATCCCCCTCCGCACCGTGGGCACGGGCGTCGCGCGGCGGCGAACTTCAGGGTTCGCCGCCGCTTTCCTTTTCACTTGTCGAATATCAAGCGGCGGCCGGGTCCCGCTCAAGGCGCGCCGGGGCGACCTGGCCTAGACTTCGTGGACAAG
>CBHTUE010000224.1:0-8068 GCA_966096115.1 uncultured Phenylobacterium sp. | reverse complement strand
CCAGCCGAACATGTTCGTGAACACCTACCTCGGCTACACGATGTGGGACTACGAGGCCGATGCCCCGTTCATGTGGCCGGAGAAGCAGAAGTACCCGACCACGGAAGAGATCCGCCACGTCCTGGACCGCAACCCCGAGGGCGCGGCGCCCAAGGGCAACTGGGCCGACCTGGATTTCCTGCGCGAAGTCTTCGACCTGAATTCCAAGCTCAACGACACCCAGTTCGCCGACTATCACGGCCACGGCTGGAACTTCCGCGGCATCTTCAAGCGTGACCGCGAAGGCAACCTGCTCGACGCCAAGGGCGCGATCGTCACGGCGCAGGGCCCGGCCAAGTGGCCGAAGGAGCTGTATCCCAAGACCGACAAGCCCGGGCCCGACCCGATCGGCCAGGATCCGAAGACGAACGACGGCAAGGCCGTCCACATGCAGGACATCCACGCCGAGAAGGGCATGCAGTGCGCCGACTGCCACTTCGCGCAGGACAGCCACGGCTCGGGCGCGATCTTCGGCGAGGTCGCCAATGCGGTGGAGATCCGCTGCCGCGACTGCCACGGCACGACCTCGGCCTATCCGACGCTGCGCACGTCCGGCGTCGCGGCCGATCCGAAGGGCAATGACCTGAGCCTGCTGCGCAACCCCGATGGCCAGCGCCGGTTCGAGTGGGTCGAGCGCGACGGCCGCCAGGTGCTGGTGCAACGCTCGCTGCTGGACCCGAACCTGGAGTGGCGCATCCACCTGGTGAAGGACACGGTCGATCCGACCAGTCCAGACTTCAATGCCAGGTCGGCGCGCGCCAAGCTGATGTCCAAGATCAGCCAGAACGGCAAGCCGATGGCCTGGGGTCCCGGCGTGGCCGAGAAGGACCGCGCCCACACCGAAGACAACATGGAATGCTTCGCCTGCCACACCTCGTGGACCACGGCGTGCGCCGGCTGCCACCTGCCGATCGAGGCCAACTGGAAGACCACGACCCACAAGTACGAGGGCGAGGAGACCCGGAACTACGCGACCTACAACCCACAGGTGGCGCGCGACGACATGTTCCAGCTGGGCAAGCACATGACGACCAAGGGGTGGACCTATGCGCCCATCCGCTCGTCATCGGCGCTGGTGCTGAGCTCGACCAACGTGAACCGGGAACGGATCTACGTGCAGCAGCCGCCGATCGCGGCCTCGGGCTTCTCCAGCCAGGCGTTCGCGCCGCACTTCCCGCACACCGTGCGCAAGACCGAGACCAAGACCTGCTCGGACTGCCACGTCTCGGCGGACAACGACAACAACGCGATCATGGCCCAGCTGCTGCTGCTGGGGACCAACTTCACGAACTTCGTGGGCCAGAACGCCTGGGTCGGCCTGGACGGCGGCATCGAGGCGGTGCGGGTGTCGGAGTGGGGCGAGCCGCAGGCGGTGTTCGGCTCCTACCTGCACAAGTACGCCTATCCCGACTTCTACAAGCTGCACGTCGACCAGAACGGGCGTGAGCTCAAGAACTGGCATCGCGGCAAGCCCTTCGTGAAGGGCCTGAAGGGCGGCGAGGTCGAGGGCGAAGAAGAGATCGTCAACACGGTCCACAAGACCGACGGCGCGGCCCGCTGCCTGCAGCTGCGCGGCGAGTACATGTACGTGGCCGAAGGGAAGGGCGGCTTCCGCGCCTTCGACGTGGCCTCGATCGCCAACAAGGGCATCTCGCAGAAGATCATCACCGCGCCGTTCTCGAAGCTGGACAACGACACCCACGTGGCGACCCGCAACGCCACCTGCGTGGCCCTGCCGACCAACCAGTCGATCGCCCCACAGCGCAACGAGCACATGCAGAAGGTGAACGCCTCGGGCGCGCCCCTGAAGGCCGGCGAGCAGAGCCTGCTGCAGGCCAACCAGGAGCAGGAGTTCCTGCCGATCTACTCTTACGCGGTGATCACCGACTCCGAGGAAGGCCTGATCCTCGTCAACGTGAACACCCTGGCCGACGGCGACCCGCGGAATAACAACTTCAAGCGCGCCGTGACCTGGAACCTGAACGGCGTGCTGAAGGGCGCGCGGCACGTGACCCTGGCCGGCCACTACGCCTACATCGCCGCCGACGCGGGCTTGGTGGTCGTCGACCTGAAGGATCCGCTGAAGCCGGTCCTGAAGGCCACGGTGCCGCTCTCCGACGTGCGCGCCTCGGCGATCCAGTTCCGCTACCTGTGGGTGACCACGGCCCGCGGCCTCGAGGTGCTTGACGTCACCAACCTCGAACAGCCGCGGCTGGTCGAGGGCGCGACGATCCCGCTGGTGGACGCGCGGCGTGTCTACATCGCCCGCACCTACGCCTACGTGGCGGCCAAGAAGGACGGCCTGGTGATCGTCGATGTGACCCGGCCTGAGCGCCCGCGCATCTACCAGAAGTACGACGCCGGCGGTCAGCTGAACGACGCGGAAGACGTGGTGGTCGGTTCGACCAACGCCTCGCTGTTCGCCTACGTCGCCGACGGCAAGAACGGCCTGAAGGTGCTGCAGCTGACCAGCCCGGTGACCCAGCCCAACTTCTACGGCTTCTCGCCGGCGCCGAAGCCGGAGCTGATCGCCTGGGCCAGGACCCCGCAGGCCTCGCTCGCGCTGTCGAAGGGCCTGGACCGCGACCGCGCGGTGGACGAGACCGGCGGCCAGATCGCCATCTTCGGCCGCCTGGGCTCGCGCCCGATGACCCGCGACGAGATGGGCCGCTTCTTCACGGACGCCTGGGGCCGTCCGTACCGCGTCACCGACGCGCCGGACCTGCAGGCTTGGCTGGGCCCGAAGATCGAGCCCCGGCTGCTGGCGGCGGACCGGTAGGCCCGGCGAGCCGGCGCCGCTTCGCGGGTGTCATCCCGGTTTCGTCGCCGGCGAGACCGGGAACACCTGCGTGGTGCAAGCTCCCTGGACGTCGCCGCCGCGAGCCCTTCGGCCAGGGGAGCTGCCCGCCACAACGGAGCGCGAACCCAGGTTGACGCCTCTATCACCCCACCCCCGACCGTCATTCCCCGGCTTGTCCGGGGGACCCATTGCCTCCGCCGTTGCCCAGCGATCCGCAGCGGCGCCGCCGCGGCCTTCCTGCGCCGAATGTGTGAAGGGGTCCCCCGGACAAGCCGGGGGATGACGCGCCTTGATGTTTCAATCTGTGGGCGCGCCTCAAAGCCGAGGCTGGGGCCTCAGTCCGTCGGCGTCGTGTAGGCCGGGATCGGCAAGGGGACGCCCTTGAGGTCGATCTCGCCCACCGCCTCGATGGGCACGTCGCGCTTGGCCAGCTTCAGGGTGTCGGCGCTGAACAGGATGCGGGTGCCGAAGGTCTTGTTGGCGGCCTCCAGGCGCGCGGCGATCACCACCACCTCGCCATAGGCCGTGTAGTTGAAACGCTTCTCGCCGCCGAAGTTGCCGACCAGGCCGATGCCCGACGACAGGCCCATGCGGGTGACGCCGAACTTGATCCCGCGGTCGATCATCTTCTGGCGGATCTCCTTGCCGAAGAGGTCGATCTCACGGCAGCAGGCGATGGCGCGGTCGGCGTGGTCCTCGGAAGGAACCGGGGCGCCGAAAATGGCGATGATGCCGTCGCCGGTCATCTTGTCGATCATCGCCTCGTGCTTCCACAGGATGTCGATCACGCCGTCGAAGTACTCGTTGATCACGCCCTCGAAGGTCTCGAGGTCGAGGCTGGCGACCAGGTTGGAGAAGTTCTCCAGGTCGGAGATCATCACCGTGATCTCGCGCTCCTCGGCGCCGATCTTCACCTCCTCGCGATGGTCGACCATGCGGTCGATCACCTGCGGGGCCAGGTAGCGCTCCAGGGTCGAGGAATAGAACGCCCGCTGGTTCTGCAGCTCCGCCGCGGCCAAGCGGCTCAGGATGAAGAAGCCGAAGGCGAACGCGATGGCCGGCGCGGCCATCGGGACCATCAGGGCAAACTCGTCGTAGAGCCAGAAGGCCAGCACGCCGTAGCCGGCCAGGCCCACCAGCACGATGGCGATCGACATCCACCACTTCTGGGTCGATCGGCCCAGCAGCGAGCCGCCCAGGGCGGCCAGCAGCACGATGGCCGCGTCCCACAGCCAGCCCGGCAACTTCACCCGGTCGCCGTCCATCATCTGTGACAGGGCATGGACGTGCACCTCGACCCCGGGCGTGCCTTGCTGGTGGCCGGTCTGGAAGCGCAGCGGCGTCGCGTGCATGTCCTCCTTCGGCGTGTCCGAGTCGGCGGTCTTGGACCGTGTGTTGCTGCCGATGAAGGCGATCTTGCCCTTCAGCTTGTCGGCCGGGGCGAAGTCGACATAGGCCGCGGAGAAGGCCGGGCTGATCGAACCGGCGTTCTCGGCCTTGGAGTCCGGGTCCGGCGCCCGGTAGCGGATCGCGAACGGCCTGGCCGGCGGCTTCACGCCGGTGGCGGCTATGCCGGTCTCCGCGGCCAGGGAATAGAGCTTGCCGGGCTTGGGGTCGTAGCGGCGGATGACGTCGTCGTAGTCGGTGTGCGTCAGCGCCTTGGCGTCGGAATAGCGCAGCTTCTTCGAGACCGGATAGTCGACGCCCGCAGTCCGCTCCGGATCGACCGCGACGACGATCGGCGCCTTCACATTGGCGATCCGCCTTTCGAAGTCGGCGAACTCCGGGCTGTCCATTGGCCCGCCCGAGGGCCCGGGCTCCCAGGTGTCGAGCAGGTAGTCGACGGCGATCACCTTGACCCCACGCTCGTCCAGCTTGGCGATCAGGTCGCCCAGCCAGGCCTTGTTGATCGGCGCAAGGCAGTGGCACGGCGAGGCCTCGCTCATGGCCGTGGTCGCCGCGTCGTCGATCTTGACGATCACGAAGTCCGGCTTGGCCCGCGGGGCCCCAAACGACAGGCGATAGTCGTAGGTCAGGTTCTCCACGAACCGGATCGGCGTGGTGGTGTTCAGGTAGAGCGCCGCGGCCGTGGCGGCCAGGGCGACGGCGATCACGGCCACCGCGTCGGCCCAGGTCTGGCCGCCGACCGCCCGCAGGCGGTTCATCCCAGCGAGGAGGGCGCCTACGATCCCCCGGGCGGGTTCCGCCATGGCGCTAGGCTTGCTTCCGGAAGGGGAAGTTGTAGGTGACCGCGGGCTTGTAGGAGCCGGCCAGGCAGATGTGGCTGGTCAGGTCGGCGCCGTTGGCCATCAGCAGGGCGAACCCGGGCGGCTCCTCCACCAGGATCTCGCGGCCGTCCGGCGTGTGCATGTCGACCTCGGTGAGGTCGAGGGTCAGCTGGATCGAGGTGGCGGGCGCGGCCAGCAGGGCGTGGCCCGCGAAGGCGCTGGAGAAGGCGCGGTGGATGTGGCCGCACAGGATCATCTTCACCTGATCGCGACCGGTCAGCACCTCGTGCAGGCGCAGGATCCAGGGGGACTGAGGATCGGGATCCATCCACTGGATCCCGCTGGGGATCGGCGGGTGGTGCAGGACCACGCAGGTCGGCGTGTCGGGCGCCTCGTCGAGCGTGCGGCCAAGCCACGCGGCGCGCGCCACGTCGTATTCGCCCTCGTTCGGACCTTCGAGCGTGTCGCAGATCACCACCCGGACGCCCGGATAGTCGACGACGTACTGCAGGAAGCCGTTTTCATCGAGCTTGTCGCGGTACTCGGGGAACACTTCGAGGAAGGTGTCGCGGCCGTCGTGGTTGCCCAGGGCGTACAGCACCGGGATCTCGCACTTGGCCATCACCCGCTTCAGCTCGTCGTACTCTTCCTTCTCGCCCCGATCGATCAGGTCGCCCGAGGCGATGATGGCGACGGGGCGGGGACGCAGACCGTGGATCGTGTTCAGGACCTGACGCAGACGAGTCTCGTTCCGCCGTTGATTCAGCGGATCTTTCTCCGTCGTCACGTGGAGGTCGGTGATCTGAGCGATCGTTAGCAAAAAAGCCGCCTCCCCAAGCAGCGCACGCATTCCCAATTGTTTATACGCAAGCTCACCGGCGGCGGATGACCAGGTTGCGAATTTCCGTCATGTCTTCCATGGCGAAGCGTACGCCTTCCCGGCCGAGCCCCGAATCCTTGACCCCTCCGTAGGGCATGTTGTCGACACGATAGCTCGGCACGTCGCCAATGACGACGCCGCCCACGTCAAGGTGATCCCAAGCGTCGAACATCTTGAAGAGATCGCGGGTGAAGACGCCGGTCTGCAAGCCGAACTTCGAATCGTTCACCTCGGCCAGGGCGTCGTGGAAGTCGGTGAATTTCGACAGGATCGCCACCGGTCCGAAGGCTTCCTCGGCGTAGAGGGCGGCCTTGCGGCCCACGCCCTCGAGCAGGGTGGCCTCCAGCATCGCGCCTTCGCGCTTGCCGCCGACCAGCAGCTTGGCGCCGTCGGCCACCGCCGCCTGAATCCAGCTGTCGAGGCGGGAGGCCTCCTTCACGTCGATCATCGGCCCGACGAAGGTCGTCTCCTCGTGGGGGTCGCCGGCGATCAGGGTCTTGGTCTTGGCCACCAGCCGGTCGCGCAGCTCGTCGTAGATCGAGGCGTGGATGATGATCCGCTGCACGCCGATGCACGACTGGCCGGACTGGTAGAAGGCCCCGAAGATGATCCGCTCGACCGCATCGTCCAGGTCGGCCCCGCGGATGTCGCCATCGACGATCACCGCGGCGTTGCCGCCCAGCTCCAGCACCACCTTCTTTTTGCCGGCCTTGGCCTTCAGGTCCCAGCCGACGCCGGGCGAGCCGGTGAAGCTGAGCAGCTTCAGCCGCTCGTCGGTGGTGAACAGGTCCGCCCCGTCGCGCTGCGCCGGCAGGATCGAGAACGAGCCTTTCGGCAGGTCCGTCTCGGCCATGATCTCGCCGATGATGATCGCGCCCAGCGGCGTGCGCGAGGCGGGCTTCATCACGAACGGGCAACCCACCGCCAGCGCCGGGGCGATCTTGTGGGCCGCCAGGTTCAGCGGGAAGTTGAAGGGCGAGATGAAGGAGCAGGGGCCGATGGGCACCCGCTTCCACATGCCCTGGTAGCCCTTGGCGCGGGGCGAGATGTCCAGCGGCTGGACCTCGCCGGTCATCCGCACGCTCTCTTCCGCGGCGATGCGGAAGGTGTCGATCAGGCGGGTGACCTCGCCGCGCGCGTCGCGGATCGGCTTGCCGGCCTCGATGCAGAGCGCATAGGCCAGTTCGTCGTACCGCTCCTGGAAGCGCTTCACGCAATGCATGAGCACGTCCTGGCGGGCGTAGGACGGCATCCGGGCCATCGGCTCGGCGGCCTCGACGGTGGCGGCGATGCCGGCGTCGATGATCGCCGCATTGGCCAGGGCCACGCGGGTCGCCACCTTGCCGGTGTATTTGTCCGTCACCTCCAGGTCGAGGTTCGGCGTCTGCGCCTCATTCGCCAGGTAGAGCGGATAGGACTCTTTCAGCGCGGTCATGTCTCAGTCCTTCAGGGCTGCGAGGTTCAGACCTGCGCCGACAGTTCCTTGATCTGCTTGTTCAGGATCAAGTCATTGTCGGAGTAGTCGACCGGGCAGTCGATCAGGTGCACGCCGGGCGTATCGAGGCATTGCTTGAGCAGCTTCGGCAGGTGGTCGGCGCTCTGCACGCGGTGACCGGTGGCCCCGTAGCTGTTGGCGTAGGCGACGAAGTCCGGGTTGCCGTAGGTCAGCCCCCAGTCCTTGAAGCCCATGTTCGCCTGCTTCCAGCGGATCATCCCGTAGCTGCTGTCGTTCAGGATCAGCACCGTGATGTTCATCTTCAGGCGGACGGCGGTTTCCATCTCCTGGCTGTTCATCATGAAGCCGCCGTCACCGCAGATCGCCATCACCTTGCGGTCCGGATAGACCATGTGGCTGGCCATCGCCGACGGCAGGCCGGCGCCCATGGTGGCGAGCGCGTTGTCCAGCAGCACCGTGTTCGGCATCCGCGCCGGATAGTTCCGCGCGAACCAGATCTTATAGACCCCGTTGTCGAGGCAGATGATGCCGTTGTCCGGCATCGCCTTGCGGATCTGCGAAACCAGGTACTGCGGATAGATCGGGAAGCGCTGGTCGTTTTCCGCAGCCTGGGTGTGGGCCACCTCGGCGTCGCGCGCCTTGTGCATGGCCTTAAAGTCCCAGCT
>CBHTUE010000223.1:0-8079 GCA_966096115.1 uncultured Phenylobacterium sp. | reverse complement strand
GGCCGTCGCCAGCTTCGGCGAGGCGACGGAAGGCCGTGCGAAGTTCCCGGTCACTCCGCTCGAGCGCGTGAAGATCGCCCTGCAGTTCGCCGGCTTCGGCATGCTGGTCGCCCCGGAGCTCATCGCCGGCCAGCACGGGCTCGGCGCCTGGGCCCTGGCCGCCAGCGCGGCCCTGGCCCTCGTCACGCTCGTCGGCTACGCGCAGCGCGCCGCAGACGCCCTCGAAAACCACTGAAAACACTGAAGACGCCAAGCGGGCTGGGAGGCCGAGCTTCCCCGGCTTTCAGCGTCTTCAGTGTTTTCAGTGGCTGAGTCCTGAGGCGCTGCCGCGCCTTCGCCTAAACCACCGCCCCCATGGCCGCGCGGGTCGGGGCGGAGGTCGGGCGCAGGCGGGAGTAGGCGCGTTCGAGGCGCTCGACCGCCTGGTCGAGCTGGTCCGGGGCCAGGGTGTAGGGCACGCGCAGGAAGCGCTCGAAGGCGCCGTCCACACCGAACCGCGGGCCCGCCGCCAGCCGCAGGCCGAACCGTTCCGAGGTGGCCGCCAGCTGCGACGACACCGCCATCGGCAGCTCCGCCCACAGCGACAGCCCGCCCGGCGGCGAGGTGACCCGCCAGTCCGGCAGCACCTGCGCCATCCGCGCCATCAGGTGCGCCCGGCGCGCCCGCAGCATGCGCCGGCGTTCGATCAGCGCCGGCTCCTCGTTGGCGAGCAGATGCACGGCCGCCAGCTGTTCCAGCAGCGGCGTGCCCAGGTCGATCGAGGAGCGTCGGGGCCCCAGCGCCTGGATCGTCTGCACGTCGGCGCGGATCCAGCCCAGGCGCAGGCCGCCCCAGAAGCTCTTGCCCGTCGAGCCCAGCCGCACCACGCCCTCGCCCGGCTCGTCGAAGCCGTAGGGCTGGATCGGGGCGTCCAGCCACAGGTCGACCAGGGTCTCGTCCAGGATCAGGGTGGTGCGCGTGCGCTCCGCCGCCGCGGCGATCGCCGCGCGGGTTTCCAGGCTCATCCAGCGGCCGGTGGGGTTGTGGAAATCGGCGATGAAATAGGCCAGCCGCGGCCCGCTCTGCCGCATCGCCGCCGCCACGCCGTCCACGTCCCAGCCCGTGTCCGGCAGCCCAACGGGAACCGCGCGGCAGGAGGCCCGCTGGATGGCGTCGATGGCGTGCGGATAGGTCGGATGGTCGATGACCACCCGGTCGCCCGGCCCGGCCAGCAGGCGGATCATCAGCGCGAAGCCGTGCTGGGCGCCGTTGGTGACCATGATCTGGTCGGCGTTCGTGGGCAGGCCGCGGGCCGTGTAGCGCCGGGCGATCGCCTCGCGCAGTTGCGGCAGGCCCAGCACCCCGTAGCCGGTCTGCGGCAGGTGCGCCGGCAGCGCCGACAGCGCCGCCGCATAGGCGCCGTGGATCGCGTCGCTGGCCGGCGGCGCCGCCGAGGCCAGGTCCAGCAGGCCGTCGGTCGGCGGTCCGGCGATCACGCCGCCGCCGCGCTGGCCGGGGCCGGCCGGCAGGCGGGTCCGCGCGCCCGCACCCTGCCGCCGGTCCAGGAAGCCGTCGTCGCGCAGCCGCGCCAGGGCGGCCGTCACCGTCGTGCGGCTGACCTCCAGCGCGCCGGCCAGCTCCCGCTCGCCCGGCAGCACCACGTCCAGCGGCAGGCGGCCGTCCAGGATCAGCAGGCGCAGGCAGTCGGCCAGTTGCGAATAGGCGGGACCCACGCGCTCGCCCCGCCAGGGGCCGAGCAGGCGGGTGACGGAGGCGGGGCTGATGCGGCGCGGGCTCATGGCGCCACACTCGCAGAACTGGCCCTGGAATCAAATGCCAGTTAGCAGCATCTGGCTCGCCATGCTGTTCACTCGCCGCCTGACCCAACTGATCCTCGGCCTGTCGCTCTGGGGCGCCTCCATCGGCCTGATGGTGCGCGCCGACCTGGGCCTTGGGCCCTGGAGCGTGTTCCACCAGGGCATCGCCAACCACACGGGCCTGACCATCGGGCTGATCACCAACGGCGTCGGGGCGCTGCTGCTGCTGCTGTGGATTCCGCTGCGCCAGCGGCCGGGCGTCGGCACCATCGCCAACGTGCTGCTGATCGGCACGACCGCCGACATCACCCTGGCCATCCTGCCGCCCCTCGAGGGCCTGCCCCTGCGCACCGCGGCCCTGCTGTTCGCGGTCCTGCTGAACGGGGTGGCCGGCGGCCTCTACATCGGCGCGTGCCTCGGCCCCGGGCCGCGCGACGGCCTGATGACCGGCATCGTGCGCCTGACGAACTGGCCCGTGCCGCGCGTGCGCACCGGCATCGAGGTGGTGGTCCTGGCCCTCGGCTGGCTGCTGAGCGGCACGGTCGGCGTCGGCACCGTGCTCTATGCGCTGTCGGTCGGGCCGCTGCTGGGCGTCTTCCTGCCGCTGTTCGAGTTGCGCGCGCCGGCGTCCAAGGCCGTGCCTGTTAACCCCTGACTCAGGTCTCCGAAACGCGGCCTTTACCCTTGGCCTGTATCACTCCGGGACAACAACAAGGCCTCGCCAGAACAGCGAGCGTCCAGTCCGGTGGGTGTCTTTCACATGACCAAAACGGTCCTCGTCGTCGATGATGATCCGACCCAGCGCCGCCTGATCCAGGCGGTCCTCGAGCGCGACGGGTTCGCCGTCGCCCACGCCCAGAGCGGCGACGAAGCGATCCAGCATCTCAACTCCGGCGCCGCCGTCGACGTGGTCCTGCTCGACCTGGTGATGCCCGGCATCTCCGGCCAGGACACGCTCGTCGAGATGCGCGCCCGGGGCTACAATCAGCCGGTCATCGTGCTGACCGCCACCGGCGGCATCGACACCGTCGTGCAGGCCATGCAGGCCGGCGCCTGCGACTTCTTCGTCAAGCCCGCCAGCCCGGAACGCATCGTCGTCTCCATGCGCAACGCGCTCTCCATGGGGTCCCTCAAGTCCGAGGTCGACCGCCTGAAGAAGCACGCCACCGGCCGTACCTCGTTCAGCGACCTGATCGGCGCCTCGCCGCCCATGCTGATGGTCAAGCGGCTGGGCGAGCGGGCGGCCAAGTCGTCCATCCCGATCCTGATCACCGGCGAGAGCGGGGTCGGCAAGGAAGTGATCGCGCGCGCGGTCCACGGCTCGTCCGACCGCGCCGGCAAGCCCTTCGTGGCGGTGAACTGCGGCGCCATCCCCGAGAACCTGGTCGAGAGCATCCTGTTCGGCCACGAGAAGGGCAGCTTCACCGGCGCCTCCGACAAGCACCTGGGCAAGTTCCAGGAGGCCAACGGCGGCACCCTGTTCCTCGACGAGGTCGGCGAGCTGCCGCTGGATGTGCAGGTCAAGCTGCTGCGCGCGCTGCAGGAGAGCGAGATCGACCCGATCGGCTCCAAGCGTTCCATCAAGGTCGACGTCCGCATCGTCTCGGCCACCAACCGCGATCTCAGCCAGGCGGTCGCCGAAGGCCGCTTCCGCGAGGACCTGTACTACCGGCTGAACGTGTTCCCGATCGAGGCCCCGTCGCTGCGCGAGCGCAAGGACGACATCCCCGCGCTGGTCGACTGCTTCGTCCGCCGCTTCAACGTGGAGGAGGGCAAGTCCGTGGTCGGCGCGACGCCCGAGACCCTGGCCTACCTCACCGCCTTCGACTGGCCGGGCAATGTCCGCCAGCTGGAGAACGCGGTCTATCGCGCCATCGTGCTGGCCGACGCGCCCTACCTGCAGCCGCACGACTTCCCGGCCATCTCCGGCGTCGCCGCCCCGCCGCCGGAATACTCGCCCGCGCCCATGCCGGCGCCCACCGCCGCCGCCCAGACGGCGGCCGAAGGCGCCCCCGACGCGCCGGTCCGTATCCTGGATGGGCGCGGCCACCTGCGCACCCTGGAAGAGATCGAACGCGACCTGATCCAGCTCGCCATCGAGGTCTACGCCGGCCACATGAGCGAGGTGGCCCGCCGCCTCGGCATCGGTCGCTCGACGCTGTACCGCAAGGTCCGCGAGCAGGGCCTCGACGGCCTGGTCAAGGGCGAGGCCGAAGGCGCCGACGAAGAGGTCGCGGCCTAGGCGGCCAACCGGGTGTCATCCCGGTCCTGGCGAAAGCCAAAGACCGAGCCCCATGAACACAGACGGCGCCGTCCCCACCAGGGCGGCGCCGTTTCGATTCATTCTGGCGGTTGGGCGTTCATGGACCCGGTCTTCGCATGCGGCGAAACCGGGATGACACCCAAGGCTTGAGCGCGCCTAGCGGTCGGCGGACGCCGTCTTGAACCCGGCGTTCGGCTGTTGCGCCCGCTCGGTCTCCAGCAGCCCCGCCACAACCTCGAGGCCGGCGGCGGCGGCGGCCCGGGTGTCCGCGTCGGCGGCCGGGTTCGCCACGGCCTTCACCAGCCAGGCGCGCGCCTCCGCGAAGTCGCGCGGCGCGAGGTAGCCCAGCACATGGACCCGGCCGAGTTCCAGCTGCGCCTCGGCGTCGCCGTGCGAGGCGGCGGCGCGCAGATGGCTGAGTTCGGCGCCGGCGGCCGCGAGGCTGCCCGCGGCGCCGACCGGCATGGTGATCGTGACCGCCCGCGAGCGGCCCTCCTGCACGACGGCCTTGGACGACGTCGACGACGCCGTCTGGAAACGGGCCTGCCCGGCCGGCGGCCCGAAGCCATAGGGCTCCAGGTGCAGGTGCGGGCCCTGGGTGCCATGGGCGCCTTTCGGCTGGTACCTGGCGAACGGCGCGTCGACCTTGCGGAGCCGTTCCGCCGCCTCGCTCGGGCTCATCGTATCGACCACCAGGTCGAAGGCGCCGGGGGCGCCGGGCCGCCCGAGGGAATGCCGCGACAGGCCGCCGGGCCGGACCGTCATGGCGCCCTGGGCGCGCAACTGGTCCTCGCGCTCCGGCGTGCGATAGCCGCCGGTCATGCGCCAGGCGCCGTGGCCGAACACCGTGTCCATGAGCGCGCCGAACCGGGCCTCGGTCATGTCCTGCGCCGGTGCGGCGCCGGCAACCAGGCTCAGCAGCGCGCCGGCCAGCGCGGCCCGGGCCCCGACGGCCCTGCGAAGAGAACGTGATCCAGACACCGGGCGACTAGACCCGATCGAGGCCAAGACATCGTGAAAACGGATGGTGAATCGAAGGTGACGCCGGCTACTCCCCGGCGGGCTTGCGCCGGAACGGCCGACGCTTGAGCGCCTTCGGTTCGCCCTTCGCCTTGGCCGCGATCTCCTTGAGCTTCACGGTCTGTAGCGCGGAGAGCGCCTCGCCCGGCGCGCCCTTCTCAGGGTCGCCGAACGCGCGGCCATAGGTCTTCACCCGGTCGGTGACTTCCGTGAGGAACTCGCCCTCCCAGTCGGAGAGCTTGACGCCGGCCTTATCGGCCGTCCGCTTGGCCCGCTTCAGCGCGTTCAAAGCCGCGCGCTTGGCGGCGGCCTTCCGCTCCTCGAAGGGGGACTTGGGCGGTTTGCGCTTCAAATCTCTCCGATCGCCGAGAGATAGAGGTCGAGGATGGCCTCTTCCTCCTGGCGCTTGGCGCGGTCCTGTTTGCGGATGCGCACCACCTTGTTGATGATCTTGACGTCGAAACCGTTGCCTTTGGCCTCGGCCTTCACTTCCTTGATCTGCTCGGCGATCTCGCCCTTCTCCACCTCGAGGCGCTCGATGCGCTCGATGATGCTCTTCAGCTGGCCCTGGGCCGTGGCGTTGAGGATGTCGGGGTGTCCGGAGGAGTCGTCGGCCATGGCCAAGCCTTTAAGCTAGAAGCGGGGGGTCGGAAAGCGGCGGACCCTACTCATCGCACCCCTGTCTGTCACCGGCTTCTGAACCTTCGCCGTGAGTCATTCGTTGGACGAATGGACGCGGAGGAGCCATGCCCAAGACATCCAAGACGCGGCCCACCGAGGCCGAGGCGCACGCCGCCGTCCGCACCCTGATCCAGTGGGCCGGCGACGACCCCGACCGGGAGGGGCTGAAGGACACGCCGCGCCGGGTCGCCAAGTCGTACAAGGAGCTGTTCTCCGGCTACGAGAGCGACCCGCGCGAGTACCTGCAGCGCACCTTCGAGGAGGTCGGCGGCTACGACGAGCTGGTGATCCTGAAGGACATCCGCGTGGTCAGCTTCTGCGAGCACCACATGCTGCCGTTCCTCGGCAAGGCGCACGTGGGCTACCTGCCGCGCGACCGGGTGGTCGGCATTTCCAAGCTGGCCAGGGTGGTGCACGGGTTCGCGCGTCGCCTGCAGATCCAGGAGAAGCTGACCGCCGAGATCGCCGACGCGATCTGCGACATCCTGCAGCCCAAGGGCGTCGGCGTGGTCATCGTCTCCGAGCACAGCTGCATGACCATGCGCGGCGTGAACACGCCCGGCTCGCGCCTGACCACCAGCCACCTGCTGGGCGAGGTGCGCGACGACCCGCGTACGCGCCAGGAGTTCTTCGCCCTCGTGCACAACGGCGAGTGAGCGCGCGCGCCACGAAAAAGACCCCCTGCCTCGGGGAGCAGGGGGTCCTCTCAAAATCCCGCCCAGGGAGAGACCAGGCGGGGTAACCCCTTGCCGGCGGCGGTGCAGCATCGCGCCGGCCGCGCCGAAACCCAGGAACGGCGTCGCCCACGTCGGGCTCGCCGCGCCGTTCAGTATCATTGTTACGTTAAGATCGATTTCGCGGACGCCCGCCCCGCTGCGGCGGGGCGTCGCACGGCGCAGCTTTAGAGCAGGCCGCGCGCTTCCAGGGCGGGGCGCAGCGCCGCCGGGTCGGTGAAGTGGTGGGTGTCGAACCCCAGCGCCATGGCCGCGGCGATATTGGTGGGGCTGTCGTCGATGAACAGCAGGTCGGCCGGCCCCAGGCCCATGCGGTCGGCGGCGAGGAGGAAGATCGCCGAATCCGGCTTCATCACGCCCTCGAGGCCGGAGGCGACCACGCCGTTCAGCCGCCCGAACGCGGGGCTCATGGCCAGGGTCGAGTCCAGGGTCTCGTGGCTGATGTTCGACAGGCCGAACTGCGCCAGGCCCTTGCCGTGCAGCGCCTCGATGGCGGCCTCGGTCTCGGGAATGGGGCCGGAGAACATCTCGCCCCAGCGGTGATGCCAAGCCCAGATGTGCTCTTCGTGGTGAGGATGCCGCTCAGCCAGGGCGGCGCAGTTGTCGGCGAAGGTCACGCCGCAGTCGGTCGGCGCGTGCCAGGCCATGGTGCAGACGTCAGCCAGGAACCGGTCGCACTCGACCGGGTCGGGAAAGATCTTGGAGTAGAGCGTGCGCGGGTTCCACCGCACGATCACATTGCCGAAGTCCCAAAGTATCCCCTTGGGGACGCCTTCAGGCGGCACGCGCGGCGGCTCAGCCTTGCTTGGCTTTGAAGCGCGGGTCGGTCTTGTTGATGATGTAGACCCGGCCCTTGCGGCGCACGAGCTTGCAGTCGCGGTGACGCGTCTTCAGCGACTTGAGCGAGCTTCTGACCTTCATGGACCTAAATCTTCAATCGGGCCACGGGGGCCGGTTGGCGAACAAGAGCGCGCGCATATACGGGCCGGGCCGGGCCAAGTCAACCGGACGGCGCGTTCCGGACGAGGCCGCGACGCCTGTCCTTCCAATCCTAATCGTCATCCCCCGGCTTGTCCGGGGGACCCATGCTTCCGCCGGCGCGTGAGATCGGGATTGTCGCAGTATCGACGCTCGCGCGCCCTCCCAGACACGCGGTGTGAATGAGTCCCCCGGACAAGCGGGGGATGACGAGGCTGGGGGATGGCGCGCCCGTTTGCCCCCTGACGCCGTTGTGATTGGGGTCGTCCGCGACGCACCCTAGAGTTTGCCCGATGCGTCCCCGCGTTCTCCTGTTCCTGCCGGTCCTGGCCCTCGCCGCCTGCGCGTCGCCCGACGGCCCGGCCCCGACCACCCACACCGCGCCGCCGCCCGCGCCGGTCCAGGCTCCGCCACCGGAGGCGCCGCCGCCACCGCCCCCGCCGCCGGTCTCGATCACCCCGCCCACCGCGTCAGGCGACATGGTGTTCGACGCCTGGGCCGCCGAGTTCCAGCCGCGCGCGCTCGCCGCCGGCATCTCGCCCGAGGTGCTGGCCCGCGAGATGGCCGGCCTCACCCCCAACCCGCGCGTCACCAGCCTGGACGTCGG
>CBHTUE010000222.1:0-8112 GCA_966096115.1 uncultured Phenylobacterium sp. | reverse complement strand
TCGCGCCGCGAGACGCCCCCGACCCAGGCCCAGCCGGCGCCGCCCGCGCCTCCGGCCCCCCGCGCCGTGGAGCCGCGCAACACCGGCGGCGGCGAGCGCGTCGATCGCGGCGGCGGCCGCTGGGACCGTGGTGATCGCGGCGACCGGGCCGGCGGCCGCGTCCCTGGCGACTCCGTGGGCCGGCCCGGCCCCTGGACCCCGAACGCCGGCGGCCAGACCCTGAACGACGGGCGCGGCCCCCGCGGCGACGACCGCCGCGCGGATGACCGGCACGGCGACGACCGCCGCAACTGGGATCGCGGGAACGACAACCGCGGCGACCGGCGCGGCGATCGCGACCATCGGGGCGACGACCGTCGCGATTGGGACCGCCGCGGCGACAACGACCGCCACGACTGGAACGGCCGGGGCGACAATGACCGCCGCGGCTGGGACGGCCGCGACAACGACCGGGGCCGCTACGACCGCGACCGTCACGACAACCGCCGATACTGGGAGCGCGGGCGCTATCCGAGCACCTACTTCAGCTCGCACCGCTATCGCTACAACTGGCGGCCGCCGGCCGGCTACTACGTGCGCATCTGGAGCTTCGGCGACTTCCTGCCGCGCGACTGGTACGGGCCGGAGTACTTCATCTCCGATCCGTGGAACTTCGACCTGCCGATCGCGCCCCCCGGCTACGACTGGGTCCGCGTGGGCGACGACGCGCTGCTGATCGACCGCTTCACCGGCCGCGTGGTGCAGGTCGTCAGGGACGTGTTCTGGTGAAACCCTCCCTCCCCTTTACGGGGAGGGACAGCTTGCCGGAGGCAAGCCGGGTGGGGAGCGCTCGACCGGGCTCTGGACTTGGACGTGGTTTCCCCACCCGTCTCGCTTCGCTCGCCACCCTCCCCATGAAGGGGAAGGAATGCGCGTCACCCCGCGCGACAGGCCGCGCATAACCCGCGGGCTTCGATGGTGATGGCGCGGACGGCGTAGCCGGTGGCTTCCGCCGCCGCGAGCTGGGCGCCGAGATCGGGTTCGAACTCGGCCGCCTCGCCGCAGCAGTCGCAGATCAGGAACGCCGCCGAATGCCCGCCGTCGATTCGGCAGGACACGTAGGCGTTCAAGCTCTCGATGCGGTGGGCGAAGCCCAGGCGTTCTAGGAACTCCAGCGCCCGATAGACCGTCGGCGGCTTGGCCGACTCCCCCTGAACACCATAGGCGGCGATCAGGTCGTAGGCCTTCTGCGGCGCGTCCGACGCCAGCAGCAGCTCCAGAACGCGCCGGCGCGGGGCGGTGAGCTTCTCGGCATGCCCGGCGCAGCGCGCCTCGGCCGCCGCCATCGCCTGGTTCAGGGCCGCGCCCTTCAGGCCGTGGTGGATATGGTGGTCATGATGCTCGCAGGCGCTCGCCATGGCCCTCAGCTAACTCCGATATGGGCAGGGCGGCAACCAACCCTTCCCTCCCTTAATGGGGAGGGTCGACTCGCCGATAGGCGAGCGGGGTGGGGGACGCGCGATTGTCCCTGACCTCTGAGTTCTGGCCTTAACTTCCCCACCCTGGCCGCTCCGCGGCCTGTCCCTCCCCATTAAGGGAGGGAAGGTCACGCTTCCTCGGTCTCGGGCGGCGGAGCGCCTTCGCCGGCCTCGAAGCTGCGCGGGGCGCGGCGGCGGCGGGGCTTGGGCTTCTCCTCGCCGGCGTCGGCGACGGGCGCCGCGGGGCGGGCCTGCAGGAACGCCGGCGCATGGCTGGCGCCGCCCTCGGAGTCGCGGAGCATGGCCCCGCGCTCGGCCGGGGCCGGATCGCCCTGCGGCTGCACCACCGGCATCGGATCGCGCTCGGCGCGGTCCTGGCGCTCGCCGCGGTCGCGGTCGCGGTCGCGGTCGTAGCGCTCGCGGCGCGGCTCGTCGCCCTCGGCGCGGGGCCGGTCGTCGCGCGGCGGGCGGTCGTCACGCGGCCGATCTTCACGGGGCCGGTCGTCACGGGGCCGATCGTCGCGAGGACGCTCATCGCGGGGCCGATCGTCTCTGGGGCGATCGTCTCTGGGCCGGTCATCTCGGGGGCGGTCGTCGCGGTTGCGGTTGCGGCTGCGGTCGTCGCGGCCGTCGCGGCTCTGCCAGCGGTCGCGACCGCCGCCTTCGTTGCGGGGCCGGTCGTCGCGCGGCCGATCGTCCCTGGGACGATCCTCGCGAGGCTGCCAGTCGCCGCGGTTGCGGTCCTGGCCGCCGCCGTTGTTGTCCTGGCGGCCCTCGACCTGTTCGGCGCCGGCGTTCGGGTCGTAGGGCTCGCCCTGGGGCTGGCCGCTCTCGTCCTCGAAGTCGATGTCGTAACCGCTGGCGAACTGGTCGCGGCCCAGGATCTCGCTGGCCGGCCGGTTCGGCTGGATGGCGCGCAGCAGGCGGAAGTAGTGCTCGGCGTGCTGCAGGTAGTTCTCGCCGAGAACCCGGTCGCCGGCGGCGTTCGCGTCCCGCGCCAGCTGTTGGTACTTCTCGAAGACGTGCTGGGCGTTGCCCCGCACCTTGACCCCGTCGGGGCCGTTGGAATCGAAGGCCCGGTTGGCGTTCTGCGTCGGCTTGTTGCCACCGCCGCTGCCGCCGCCACCACCACGATTGCGCCCGCGCTGGCGCTTCATACCCTTGAAATCTCTCATAGTCCGGAGCCCGTTCGGCTTTCCCTTGAGCGCCTGTTCGGCGGCTTGGCCTTCAGCTTGGTCGGGCGCAGCCCGCTCATGTTCGTTGAAGACGTAAGTGTTCCCCGTCTTCCGCCCGGAAGCTCATCAGCGAGAGGCCCACTTGGTGAGAAAGCGTCGCGCCTGTCGGGCCGGGCGGGCGTCCTTCATGGGGACGCATCTACCTGCAGCACCGACGAATTTGGGTGGGAGACAGTGAGAGATGTAGCGAGTCAGCCGCCTGTTTCCAAGGTCTTTTTCATCCCCGCGACAACCCGGTCCTTGTCCGAGAGGTCCTTGACCGTGTGCACGCCGAGCGCGCCGGCCTCGCGGAACAGCGCCTCCACGGCCTCTTTCTGGTCGTAGCCGATCTCGACGGCGAACTGCCCGCCGGGCTTCAGGACCCGCAGGATCTCCGGCGCCAGCAGCCGATAGTGTTCCAGGCCGTCGGCGCCGCCCTCCAGCGCCAGGCGCGGTTCGTGGTCGCGCACCTCCGGCTCCAGCGTCTCGATCACCTCGCTGGCGATGTAGGGCGGGTTGGAGACCACCAGGTCGAAGGTGGCGTCGCCAAGCAGAGTGGTCCAGTCGCTGCGCATCAGCGCCAGGCGCCCCGCTAGGCCGAGGCTCGCGGCGTTGTCACGCGCCACCGCCAGGGCTTCCTCGGAGATGTCGATCCCCAGCCCCTTAGCCGCGGGTCGCTCGGCCAGGATCGACAACAGGATCGCCCCCGAGCCCACGCCCAGGTCCAGCACCTGCCAGGCGGCGTGCTCGGGGAAGTCGCGCAGCACGTATTCCACGACCGTCTCGGTGTCGGGGCGCGGCGTCAGCACGTCGGGGGTGACCCGCAGCATGATCTTCCAGAACCCCTTACGGCCCAGGATGTGGCTGACCGGCTCGCGGCGTTCGCGGCGGCTCAGGTAGTCCTCCAGGGTCGCGGCCTGTTCGGTCGTCAGCTCGCGATGGGGGTCGGTGATGATGTCCGAGCGCGTCGCCTCGGCCGCCGCCTCCACCAGCAGCCGCGCATCGATCACCGGCCCGGTGATCCCCGCCGCGTCCAGCCGCGCCTTGGCGCCCTTCCAGGCCTGGACGAGGGTCAACGTCATGCCGGTCGTCCTTGGGGCTGCGGCTCGGTCACGGCGTCGCCCAGGCCGATGCGGCCGGCCGAGGTCATCCGGATGTAGATGCCGCAGTGCATGTGGCCGTAGGTGTCGAACAGCGCCTTCACCACCTCGAGGTCGCGTTCCGCCGTGGTGGGGTCCACCTCGGTCGCCGCGCAGCGGACGATGGGCTTGAACACGGTGGCCCTGGCCCACCCCAGCATCAACTCGCGGCCCTCCCATCCGTTCTCCGCCCAGGGCGGCCAGCCCTCGACGTAAACGTTGCCGCGGAACCGCAGGGGGTCGAGCTCGACGCCCATCTTCGCCGACAGGTCGCGCACGCTGGCGAGGTTGATCACCGAGACCTGGCCCATCGGGTGGTCGGTGAACCGGAACTGGCCCCGGGCGTCGACGACCTTCAGCGGCCCGCGCACGTCGTCGGGATCGAGGAAGTCGGTGAGCCAGGCGGCGAAGGCTTCGCGGCCCGCAGGCTCGCTCAGCCGCCCGGCGAAGGTGGGCCGGCCGGGCGCCTCCGCCGTCAGCACGCCGGTGGCGTCGTCCACCCGGGTCCGCGCGGCCGCCACCTTGGGGATCGCGGCTAGCACGGTGAACTTCTGCTTGGTCACCCAGGCGGGCGCGTCGGGATCGAAGCCCGACGGCCCGTTCTCCACGGCATAGGTGCGGTCGTGGGGAAACCCCTCGCTGGGGGCGAGGTCGACGTGGGTCAGGCTCTCAGGCGTGAAGCCCTTCACCGGGTGGCGGTAGATCGCCGCGACATAGCCGTTCGGGGGGCCGCTCATGGGCGGGCTTTAGGCGCAAACGGCGCGGCTCCACAAGGTTTGCGGAACGGGAGGTCGGTGGACGGGTTTCGCCAGCGTCGCTTTGGGAGTCTCCGGCCTTGGTCAGCGCCACACATCCGTCGCGGGCGCGGCCGAAGGCCCGGGCCAAGGCCAAGACCAGGCCGCCGGCCAAACGCCCGCCGCCGCAGTTGCCGCCGGTAGACCCCAAGCCGGCCCCCGGCCTCAGCCGCCAGACCGTCGCCGAGCCCGAGCACTTCGAACGGCAGGAGCCGCATCGCGGCCGCGTGGCGTCCTGGCCGCATCAGATCCCCTGGCGCGGGTGGCGGGACATCGCGTGGCGCACCTGGAGCGAGGTGAATCAGGACCGCCTGACCGTCGTGGCCGGCAGCGTCACCTACTACACCTTGCTGGCGATCTTTCCGGCGCTGGGGGTGTTCGTCTCGCTCTACGGCCTGATCGCCGACGTGAAGGCGGTGCAGGAGCAGCTGGTCCAGCTCTCCGCCGTGTTCCCGCCGGAGGCGGTGCGCCTCATTGGCGAACAGATGATGCGCCTGGCGACCGGCAAGCCGGCCGGCCTGTCGCTGGCCTTCGCAGGCAGCCTTTTGCTGTCGCTGTGGAGCGCCAGCGCAGGGATGCGCGCGCTCTTCGACGGGCTGAACATCGCCTACGACGAAACCGAGAAGCGCAACTACGTCCTGCGCTCGGCGGTGACCCTGGGCTTCACCGCCGCGCTGATCGTGTTCCTGACCCTGGTGAGCGTGGTGCTGGTGGCCGGGCCGATCGCGCTGGAGGCTGCGGGGCTGCGCAGCGACGGCCTGGTGGCCGTGCGCTGGCCGCTGGTGTTCGTCCTCGCCGCCGCCGCCTTCACCATCGCCTACCGCTTCGGGCCCAGCCGCGAACGGGCCCGCTGGCGCTGGCTGGTTCCGGGCGGGGCCGCGGCGGCGGCGTTGTGGATGGGCGGCTCCGTGGGCTTCTCCTGGTACCTGACCCATGTGGCCAGCCTGGACGTGACCTACGGCTCGCTGGGCGCGGTGATCGGCTTCATGCTCTGGGTGTGGTTCTCGGTGATGGTGATCCTGATCGGCGCCGAACTGAACGCCGAGATCGAGCACCAGACGGCGCTGGACTCCACGACCGGCGATCCCGAGCCGATGGGCGAGCGCGGCGCGGCCATGGCCGACACGGTGGGCGTCCGGTTCGCCGGGTTACGCCATGGCGTCGACTTGGTGCGCCGGAGGATCGCCGAGCTGCGGGCGCGCCGCCGCCCGGGTTAGCGATCGTTAAGTTGGCGCGAACGCGGCGTGGCGGTCAAATCTCGCCATGACCACGCCGCATCGCATCGTCCTGCTGGGTTATCCCGACGCCCAAATCCTCGACGTCGTCGGGCCGCTGGAGGTGTTCGCCCGCACCGCCCGCTGGCTCAGCGACCGCCGGCTGGTGTCGGGGCCGGTGTACGAGACGGAGCTGATCGGGCTGACGGCGGGGCCGATCGCCACGTCCGGCGGCCTGGCCCTGACCGCGCAGCGCAGCTTCCGCGAGGTGGCGGAGGCCGACACCCTGCTGGTCGCCGGCGGCATCGGCTGGGAGTCGGCGGCGGCCGACCCGGCGCTGCTGGCCTGGCTGCGGGCCATGGCCCCCAGGGTGCAGCGCATCGGCTCCATCTGCACCGGCTCGCTGGTGCTGGCCGCGGCGGGGCTGCTGGCCGGCCGGCGCGCCACCACCCACTGGGGCTATTTCGACGACCTCGCCCGGCTCGCGCCGGACTGCGCCGTCGAGCCGGACGCGATCTTCGTGCAGGACGGGCGGCTCTTCACCTCGGCGGGGGTGACCACCGGCATGGACATGGCCCTGGAGCTGGTCGAGCAGGACCACGGCAAGGCGGTGGCCGTCGGCGTCGCCCAGGCGCTGGTGATCTATCGCAAGCGCCCCGGCGGCCAGGCCCAGTTCAGCCGCTTCCTGGAGGCGGAGAAGCGCGAGGATCGGCTGGGCCAGCTGCAGCTGTGGATCCTCGACCACCTGGAAGAGGACCTGCCGCTGGAGCGGCTGGCCGAAGCCGCGGGGATGAGCGCGCGACACTTCTCGCGGCGGTTCAAGGACGAGATGGGCGCGACGCCCGCGGCCTACGTGGGCCGCCTGCGCCTGGAAGAGGCGCGCCGCCGGCTGGAGGGCGGCGCCCACAGCCTGAAGGACGTGGCCCGCACCTGCGGCTTCGCCGCCGAACAGAACCTGCGCCGCGCGTTCCGCCGCCACGTCGGTGTGGCGCCGAGCGAGTACCGGGAGCGGTTCGGATAAGCGCCGCAGGCATCCTTAAGAAGACGAACCACGGACAGGCACAGAAACACACAGAAAGCCTAGCGTGACCGAACCGCCGTACTCGCCATCGCGCCGGCTTTCTGTGTGTTTCTGTGCCTGTCCGTGGTCTTAAAAGGACCGCGCTTCGCGCGGTCAGCTGAACTCGTCTTCCAGCGCCGCCAGGCGGGCGGCCTGATCTTCGGCGATCAGCGGGTTGATGACGTCGTCCAGGGCCTCGCCCTCCATCACCTTGGGCAGGTTGTAGAGGGTCAGGTTGATGCGGTGGTCGGTCACCCGGCCCTGCGGGAAGTTGTAGGTGCGGATCCGTTCCGAGCGGTCGCCGGAGCCCACTTGGCTCTTGCGGCTCTCGGATCGGGCGCTGTCCAGCGCCTCGCGCTGCTGGTCGTACAGCTTCACCTTCAGCGCCTTCATGGCGCGGGCGCGGTTCTGGTGCTGCGACTTCTCCGAGCTCGTCACCACGATGCCGGTGGGCAGGTGGGTGATACGCACGGCCGAGTCGGTCTTGTTCACGTGCTGGCCGCCGGCGCCGGACGAACGGTAGGTGTCGATGCGGATGTCCTGGTCGCGGATCTCGATCTCCACGTCCTCGGGCTCGGGCAGGACGGCGACCGTGGCCGCCGAGGTGTGGATGCGCCCCTGGGCCTCGGTGTCCGGCACCCGCTGCACCCGGTGCACGCCGCTCTCGAACTTCAGGCGGCCGAACACGCCGTCGCCGGTGACCGCGGCGATGATTTCCTTGTAGCCGCCGGCGTCGCCCTCGGAGGCCGAGTCTATCTCTACCCGCCAGCCCTGGAGCTGGGCGTAGCGCGAGTACATGCGGAAGAGGTCGCCGGCGAACAGCGCCGCCTCGTCGCCCCCCGTCCCGGCCCGCACTTCGAGAATGGCGGACGCGTTCTCGTCCTTGTCCTTGGGGGCCAGCAGCAGCGCCACCTCGTGCTCCAGCGCCGGCAGCTTATCCTTCAGAACCTCAAGTTCGTCGCGGGCCATCTGCGCCATCTCGGGATCGCCGGCCGCGGCCATCTCCTCCAACTCCGGCGCCTCGGCCTTCACCCGCTCCAGCGCCATCACCGCGTCGGCCACCGGCTTCAGCTCGGCGTGCTCCTTCGACAGGCGCACGATCTCCGCCCCGTCCGAGGCTGCGCCCATCCGCGCCTCGATCTCGCGGAAGCGGTCGAGCACCTGATCGAGTCTGGCCTGGGGAAGTCGCACGTCTCAGTCCTTGGGGCGGGGCGTGTCTCTAGCCGGAACCGGC
>CBHTUE010000221.1:0-8125 GCA_966096115.1 uncultured Phenylobacterium sp. | reverse complement strand
TGGACCTGGGGGCCGAATACGACCGCGCCCAGAAGAAGATGGCCGCGGTGATCGACAGCCCGAACCCGAACCTGACCGCCTTCCGGAAGCGCGGCGGCAAGCTGATCCAGTACCACGGGTGGAATGACCCCGCGATCCCGGCCCGCTCGTCGATCCGCTACTACGAGGACGTCCGCCGGACCCTGGGCGACACGTCCGGCTTCTACCGGATGTACCTGGTGCCGGGCATGCTCCACTGCGGCGGCGGCGCCGGGCCCTCGACCGTCGACTGGCTGGCCCTGCTGGACAAGTGGGTGAACGAGAAGGCCGCGCCGGGCGAACTGACCGCGACTTCGGTCGCCAACGGCTCGCAGCGCCTGTGCCCCTATCCGGGCGTGGCCAGCGCCGACGGCAAGAGCTGCACGGTGAAGAAGACGAAGGGCTGAGCGCGCAAAGCGCCAGGGCTTGGGGAGACGTGAGATGAAGCATCTGCTGTTCGCGGCGGGGGCCGCGCTGGCGTTCGTCGCGCCGCTGGCCGCCCGCGCCGAGACGGCGTGCCCGGACCTGGCCAATGCGAAGCTGCCGCACGCCGAGGTGACCTCGGCCAAGTCGGTGACGCTGGCGTCGGGTGAGGCCTGCCAGGTGCTCGTCACCAGCCGACCCACCAAGGACAGCGACATCAGGATCGAGGTGATGATCCCGGTGGGCGGGGCCTGGAACGGCAAGTACGCCCAGGTCGGCAACGGTGGCCTGGCCGGCGCCATCCCCTCGGCCCAGATCAGGGCCCGCGCCGAGGCCGGCTACGCATCCGCCGGCACCGACGACGGTCACCCCGGCAACGGGCGCACGGCCACCTGGGCGCTGGGCCATCCCGAGAAGATCGTCGACTTCGCCACGCGGTCGCTGAAGGAAACCACCGACGTCTCCAAGGCGCTGATCGCCCTGCAGAAGGGCTCCGGCCCCAAGCGCAGCTATTTCGTCGGCTGTTCGGCCGGCGGGCGCGAGGCGCTGATGGAGGTGCAGCGGTTCCCGAACGACTTCGACGGCATCGTCGCCGGCGCCCCGGCCAACTACAACACGCTCTCCACCGGCGGCCGCGCGTACATGCAGCAGATGCTGGCGAAGCCCGGCGCCTACCTGGACCTGGCGGCCCTGGAGTTGCTGCAGACCGCGGCGTTGAAGCAGTGCGCCCACGGCGGCGCCTTCATCCGCGACCAGGAGGCCTGCCGCTTCGATCCCGGCGCGCTGCAGTGCAAGGCCGGGAACACCGCCGGCTGCCTGACCGCGCCGCAGGTCGCGGCCGCCCGGGCCCTCTACAACGGCCGGCCGGGGCCGAACGGGCGCTCGCTGTTCCCAGGCTACACGCCGGGTGGCGAGGCGCTGAAGGGCGGCTACCAGGCCTGGAACACCGGGACCTCGAAGGCCGAGATCGCCGAGGCCTCGGGCCATGCGATCTCCAGCCAGTTCCTGAAGTACTTCGTCTACGGCGATCCCGCGTTCGACTTCCTGAAGGCCGACCTGGGCCCGAAGTACGATCGCGACCGGATGAAGACCGCCGCCATCCTCGACGCGGTCGATCCGGACCTGACGCCGTTCAAGAAGCATGGCGGGAAGCTGATCCAGTACCACGGCTGGAACGACCCCGCGATTCCGCCCGCCGGCAGCCCGCGCTACGCCAACGCGCTGCACGCGACGATGGGCGACACCTCGAGCTTCTATCGCCTCTACATGACGCCGGGCATGCTCCACTGCCGGGGCGGCAGTGGCCCGGGCGAGGTGGCGTGGCTGGACATCCTCGACCGCTGGGTCACCGCCGGCGAGGCGCCCAAGAGCATCGTCGCCAAGGCCGAGAAGGGCGACGAAACCCAGCTGCTGTGCCCGTATCCCGCGGTCGGCCAGCCCGACGGCAAGGGCGGCTGGCGCTGCGGGCCCAGCAAGAAGTAGCCTCCTCTCCCCAAGGCGAAGCCCGAGGCAGAGGAGGCGCGAAAGCTTGGCCTTTGCGCATACTTCCGGTATGCGAACGCCGCTCCGCCATGGAAACCGCATTCCATCTCAGCCGCCGGGCCATCGCCCAGGCGCCCAAGGCCCAGTCTGCCCGTGCAGACGGTGGGTCCTCCTCCAGCGCTCGCCCGCCGCGGCTCGCAGCGCCCCTTCAGTCCCGCGCGCGACGCGCAGCTGACCAGCGACCGGAGGCGGCCTGTGACCGCCTTCCGGGGTTGGTCGCAACCCCGGAGGACTACCATGAGCTTTCTGACCGGCGCCTTCATCATCGGCGCCGCCCTGATCACAGCGGCCATCTCGGGCGTGTTCGGCATGGCCGGCGGCCTGCTGCTCAAGGGCGCCCTGGCGCTGGTGCTGCCGGTGTCGGCCACCTTCGTCTGCCACGGGATCCTGCAGCTCGTCGCTAACGGCTGGCGGGCGATCCTGCATCGCCGGCACATCGCCTGGCCGATCATCGGCATCTACGCCCTGGGCGCGTTCATCGCGGCCTTCGTCGCCGGCCTGATCACGGTGATCCCGACGACGGCGACGCTCTACCTTTTCATGGGCCTGGTCCCCTGGCTGGTCTGGCTGCCGGACCGCTGGATCAAGCTGGACGCGCAGCGGCCGATCCAGGCCTTCATCTGTGGGCTCAGCGTCACCGGCGTGAACCTCACGGCCGGCGTGGCCGGACCGTTCCTCGACATCTTCTTCGTCCGCACCTCGCTGACGCGCCACCAGATCGTCGCCACCAAGGCCGCGACCCAGGTGTTCAGCCACCTGATGAAGATCATCGTCTACGGAATGCCGCTGCTGGCCGCGCACGGCGACGGCATGCCGCCGCTGTGGGTGTTCGCCCTGGCGATCCCGCTGTCGATGGTGGGCACCGCCGCCGGCGGCATCCTGCTGAACCGCCTCAGCGACATCAACTTCAAGCGCTACCTGCGCCTGATCCTGAGCGTGATCGCCGTGGCCTACCTTGCCCAGGCCGCCCGCCTCTACCTGGGCCTGGGCTAGACCAAAAAAATGGCTGGGTCCTTTGCAGGGCCCAGCCGGAAGTCATTAGGGAGGAAACGCCCAGGAATGGGCACGCTTCAGATATGTCGCCCGGCCGGTCGCGCAAGGGTCGCGGATCAAGTTTTTTGACGGCCAAGCTGTGGCGGCCATGTGGTCTGTCCACTTGCGGACAATTGGACGTTTGAGCCAGACCGATTTGCCCCTAAGGCGGCGACATGCAGCTCGAACCCAAGATCCTGACGAACCGCTTCGTGCAACTGGAGCCCATGGCCCTCGTCCACCGCGAGGCCTTCCGCGCCGCCTGTGACGCCGACCTGGAGACCTGGCTGAAGCTCTATCCGTACCCGATGGGCGGCGAGCATTTCGACGCGGGCTGGGCGAGGTTCTACGAAACGCCGGGCGCCGACCGGCTGAACTATGCGGTGGTCGAGGACGGCGTCTGCGTCGGCGTCTCCAGCTATCTGCGCATCGATCCGCAGAACGCGACGGTGGAGATCGGCGGCACCTACTACCGCCCGGAGGCCCGCGCCCGCGCCGTGAACCCGGCGTCCAAGCGTCTGCTGCTCGAGGACGCCTTCGCCAGCGGCGCCCGGCGCGTGCAGTTCTGCGTCGACGCCATCAACGCCCGCTCGCGCGCCGCGGTCCTGAAGCTGGGCGCGGTGCAGGAAGGCATCATCCGCTCCGACCGCGTCACCTGGACCGGCCGCATCCGCGACACCGTGGTATTCTCCGTCCTGGCCGAGGAGTGGCCGGCGGTGAGAGACGGGCTGGACCGGAGACTGGCGCAATTCGCGTCGCCCTCCCCTTCTGGGGAGGGACAGGCGGCGTAGCCGCCAGGGTGGGGGAGTCGCGACCGGGCGCGGCGCCTAGCGATTGGCGCCAATCCCCTCGCGCCGAGATCCTCCACCACACTTCCCCACCCTGACCGCTGCGCGGTCTGTCCCTCCCCAGAAGGGGAGGGCGAGGGCGGCCTAAGCCGGCGCCTTCTGCGGCTCGACCAGCTTAACCTGCGCCACCCGCCTCGATTCCGGGGTCGGGAAGAACACCTGGTCCGCGGCCTTGGCGACCTCCTGGGCGGTGTAGGGTCGGCCAGGCGCGAAGCCCTCCGTCTCCAGCATCTTGATCTCGCGCACGCCGCGCGAGGAGACACCGAGGATCTTGCCCGAGTGGTCGGCCGCCAGGTCGGAGACCATGTAGAGCACGCCCGGGGCTACGTTCTCCGGCAGGCTCAGCGGATCGGGATCGCGGCCGATGCGGCCGGGCAGGTCCGAGGTCATCCGCGTGTAGGCGCCGGGCGCCAGGCCCATGACCCGGATGTTGTACTTGCGCCCCTCGATCGACATCACCCGGACCATTCCGTAGATGCCCGCCTTCGCCGCCCCGTAGTTGGTCTGCCCGAAGTTGCCGTAGAGGCCCGAGGTGGAGGAGGTCAGGACCATCGAGCCGCCGCCGTGCTCCTTCATGTGCTTCCAGACCGGCAGGGCGCAGCAATAGGTGCCCTTCAGGTGCACCTTGATCACCTTGTCCCAGTCCTCTTCCGAGGTGTTGGCGAACGACTTGTCGCGCAGGATGCCGGCGTTGCAGACCAGGATGTCGCAGCGGCCGAAGGCGTCGAGCGCGGTCTTCAGGATGTTCTCGCCGCCGGCCAGGGTGGAGACGTCGTCGCCGTTGGCCACCGCCTGGCCGCCCGCGGCCTTGATCTCGGCGACCACCTTTTCCGCCGCCGCGCTGGTCCCGGTCCCGGAGCCGTCACGCGACCCACCCAGGTCGTTGACGACGACGGACGCGCCCTCCTTGGCGAACAGCTTGGCGTACGCCTCGCCTAACCCGCCGCCGGCGCCGGTGATAATCGCGACCTTGCCGTCCAGAAGTCCCGCCATGACGTCCTCCATACCTTTGTTTGGAAGCATCATCGGACTCGGCGAGCGGGATGCGCAAGCCCTCCCGCGAGGCGCGGCTGCTACTTCACCCGTATGTACCGCCAGTCCTGCGACCGCGGCTTGCCGCCGATCGTCCCTTCGATCCGCGCGCAGAGGTCGGGGCCGCAGCGGCGGTAGATCACCCGCTGCGGGAAGTCGTGGGCCTTGTTCTCGAACACCGCCTCGCCGGGCTTGCCGGGGATAAGCACGAACGGCGTAGGCGGCTGGCCGGCGGGCAGGGCGGTGAAGGTGAGCCCGGCGGGTGCCGTGCTGATCCGCATCTGCTCGCGGGAGACCGGCTTGCCGGGACGTTCGGTCGTGGTGACGCCGGTCATGATCCCCTGGGCCGGCGCCGCCCAGGCCTCGGTGGTGGTGACGCCGGCCTTGGCCTCGCGCCAGGTCCCGGCGATCCAGCTCAGCTGGCCGATGTCGGCGGCGCCGGCCGGCGCGGCGAGGGCCAGGGCAGCGAGGGCGAGTACGATGCGCATGGATGAACCCTCCGACGTTCGAGTTACGACTTGCGCAGCGCCCGGAAGAAGTCGCGGAGCATCTCGCCCGCCTCCTCGGCCAGCACGCCGCCCTGCACCTTGGGCGCCCAGTGGCAGGTGCGCTGCTCGAAGAATCGCGGCCCGTTCACCACGGCCCCGCCCTTCTCGTCCTCGGCGCCGAACACCAGTCGGCTGATCCGCGCGTGGCTGATCGCCCCGGCGCACATGGCGCAGGGCTCCAGCGTGACGAACAGCTGCAGGCCGTTCAGGCGATAGTTGCCGCGCTTGCGCGCCGCCTCGCGGATCGCCACGACCTCGGCGTGCGCCGTGGGATCGTGGCTGCCGATCGGCTGGTTGGCCCCGACCGCGACCACCTCGCCGGTGGCCGGATCGAACACGACGGCGCCCACCGGGGTCTCCCCATCGGCGGCCGCGGCTTGCGCCGCTTCGAGCGCGATGCGCATGGTGCGGAAATCATGGTCCACGATCCACTACGACCCCAGCCCGACGATCCGGGTCAAGACATCGATTCCGAAAGCGGCCCTGACGAGGGCGGCGGCGAACGCGTGGCCAAGCTCCTGGCCCGCTCGGGCGTCGGCTCGCGCCGCGACGTCGAGCGGCTGATCGGCGAGGGGCGCGTCGCCATCAACGGCCGCACGTTGGAGACGCCGGCGGTCAAGGTCGAGCCCGGCGACATCCTGACGGTCGACGGCGACGTGGTGGGCGAGCCCGAGCCGGCGCGCCTGTTCCGCTACCACAAGCCCGTGGGCCTGGTGACCACGCACAAGGACCCTGCCGGCCGCCCGACAGTGTTCGGCGCATTGCCGGGCGGCCTGCCGCGGCTGATCTCGGTGGGCCGCCTCGACATCAACTCCGAGGGCCTGCTGCTGCTCACCAATGACGGCTTCCTGGCGCGCGCGCTGGAAATGCCCTCGACCGGGATCGTCCGCCGCTACCGCGCCCGCGCCCATGGCCGCACGACCCAGGAGAAGCTCGACACGCTGCAGAAGGGCGTCATCGTCGAGGGTGTGAAGTACGGTCCTGTCGAGGCCCGGCTGGACAAGGCCAAGGAGGGCCCGCAGGGCGCGAACCTCTGGCTCACTGTCACCCTGCACGAGGGCAAGAACCGCGAGGTGCGCCGCGTGCTGGAGTCCATCGGCCTGAAGGTCAACCGGCTGATCCGCCTGGCCTATGGGCCGCTGGCGCTGGGGACGCTGGGCGTCGGCGAGCTGGAGGAGGTCGGTCCGCGCGTGGTGCGCGAGCAGTTCGCCGAGCACATCGAGCCCGAGAACCTGCCCACCGGCGAACGGCCGCTCTACCGCTCGCCCCGCAAGAGCGCCTCGCGCCGCGCCCAGGACGAGGCCAAGACCCAGGCCGAGCTGGCGCCGGTTCGCAAGCCAAAGGAGAAGCCGGTCTACAAGGCCGGTTGGGCCAAGCCGAAGCCCAAGGCCCGCCAGCCGCTGAAGGAGGCCGCCGACGCCAAGGTGCGTGCGAAGGCCGGATCGCGGCCGGCGCGCAAGCCCAAGCCGGCCGGCAAGGTCAGGGCGCCCACCGAGCCGGGCATCATCGACCGGAAGACCGCGGTGGCCCTCAAGAAGGGCGCCGGCGCTAAAGCTCCTGGATCTGTGCGGGCCGCCGCCCGGTCGCCAGCCCCTCGCGGGCCGAAGCCGTCTGCATCACGGTCAGGAAGCTCGCCCGCTCGTCGGCCAGGCCCTCGGCCACCGGGCGGTCGAGCGCCGCGCGGGTGAGCCGCTTGGCGTAGGCGACGCCCTCGGCGCCCTTGCCCTCGAACTCCGCGGCGATCTCCAGCGCGCGGGCCAGGGCGTCGTCGGCCAGTTCGTGCACCATGCCGATCGCGTGCGCCTCGGCGCCGGTGAACGTCAGGCCGCGCAGGATGATCTCCACGGCCTTGGCCTCGCCCACCACCCGCGGCAGCCGTTGCGTGCCGCCGCCGCCGGGGAAGATGCCGATACGGGTCTCGGGCAGGCCGATAGCGGCGGCCTTCGGGTTGGCGATCCGCAGGTCGCAGGCCAGGCTGAGCTCGAAGCCGCCGCCCATGCAGAGGCCGTTGATCGCCGCGATCACCGGCTTAGGCGCCGCGGTGATGGCGTCGACCAGGGCCAGGAAGCCTTGCTCCGGCGGCCCGGCCGCGGGCGGGGGCGGCGGCCGATCCTTCAGCGCCTCGCCCATGCCGTTCAGTTCGTCGACGTCGTAGTGGCGGATGAAGATGTCCGGCAGGCCGCCCGTGATCACGATGGCGCGCACCGCGGGGTCGGCGCTGAGCGGCCGGAACAGGTCCAGCATCTCCTGCGAGCCCGCCGCGGTCATCGTGCCGAACGGGGGGTTGGCGTAGGTCATCACCGCCGTCGCGCCGTGTCGGCTCACCGTCACCAGGCCCATCGTCATCCTCCGCTTGCTTGTTGACCGAAACCTTGGAACGGGAAGGTTGGACCAGCAAGGATGACCCCACGTTGCGCATCGTCTCCGGAGAGTTTCGCGGCAAGACGCTGGTCGCGCCCGAGGGCCAGGCCACCCGGCCCACCTCCGACCGCGCGCGCCAGGCGATCTTCAACATCCTGGAGCACGCCCCCTGGTCGCCGGGGATGCGCGACCTGCGGGTGATGGACCTGTTCGCCGGCTCAGGCGCTCTGGGGTTCGAGGCCCTGTCGCGCGGCGCGGCCTTCTGCCTGTTCGTGGAGACCGACGAGGCCGCCCGCGGCGCGATCCGCGACAATGTCGAGG
>CBHTUE010000220.1:0-8315 GCA_966096115.1 uncultured Phenylobacterium sp. | reverse complement strand
TTGCCGCCCGTGGTCGTCTCCGGCGAGCCGTACATCACGCCGATCTTCATGCGGATCTGGTTGATGAAGATCACCAGGGTCTTGGCCTTGGAGATCGAGGCGGTGAGCTTGCGCAGCGCCTGGCTCATCAGGCGGGCCTGCAGGCCGGGCAGCGAATCGCCCATCTCGCCCTCGATCTCGGCCCGCGGCGTCAGCGCCGCCACCGAGTCGATCACGATCACGTCCACCGCGTTGGAGCGCACCAGGGTGTCGGTGATCTCCAGCGCCTGCTCGCCGGTGTCGGGCTGGGCGACCAGCAGGTCGTCCAGGTTCACCCCCAGCTTGTGGGCATAGCCCGGGTCCAGCGCATGCTCGGCGTCGACGAAGGCCGCGGTCCCGCCCGCCTTCTGCACCTCGGCCACCACATGCAGCGCCAGCGTGGTCTTGCCCGAGCTTTCCGGCCCATAGATCTCGACGATCCGGCCCTTGGGCAGGCCGCCGATGCCCAGCGCCAGGTCCAGGCCCAGCGAGCCGGTCGAATACGACTCGATCTCGATCAGGCCCTTGTCGCCCAGCTTCATCACCGAGCCCTTGCCGAAGGCCCGGTCGATCTGCGCCAGCGCCGCCTCGAGGGCCCGCTGCTTTTCCGTGTCGTCTTTAGCCACGAGCTTCAACGCTGATTGCGACATGTTCCGAGCCCTTCTATCCCACGATTCCGCCAACAACTTCGGCCCAACCACCGGGCCGCCGCCGATGACTCAGACGTACCGTGTTCGTTCTGGGTTCGCAAGATGTTCCCAAAAACGAATGTGGAACATCGGCGCTGCTTACGACCGAATCTGACGTACGACGGTTTGGAACCACGGACAGGCACAGAAACACACAGAAAGCCCGGGGCGATCGGACCGCCGCGATCGCCGCGGCTCCCACGTTCTGTGTGTTTCCGTGCCTGTCCGTGGTTTTCAAGGCCTCCGCCGGCCGGAGGCGTCGCCATTGCCCCGCTCCGCCGCGCGTGCTGACCTCGGGGGATGCTCACCCATCCCACCGGGCGGTTCGACAACCATGCGCGGCCGGCCCGGCACATCGCGGTGCGGCCGCTGGCGGCGGCGATGGGGGCGGAGATCGAGGCCGGGTCGATCGCGGAGCTGAGCGACGACGCGTTCGCCGAGGTGCGGGCGGCGCTGTTCCGGCACAAGATGATTTACTTCCGCGGCCAGCGGATCAGCCACGCCCAGCAGTCGGCGTTCAGCGCGCGGTTCGGGCCGTTCGCGGAGGACGCCTATACGCAGGGCGTGCCTGGCCACCCCGAGGTGCAGCCGGTGATCAAGGAAGCCGGCCAGCAGGTGGGGATGGTGTTCGGCTCGGGCTGGCACACCGACTCGGCGTTCCTGGCGGAGCCGCCGGCAATCAGCATGCTGTACGGCGTGGAGGTCCCGCCCTACGGGGGCGACACGATCTGGGCCAACACCGCGCTGGCCTGGGCGATGCTGTCGCCCGTGATGCAGCAGATGCTGGCGCCGCTGAGGGTGCGGATGTCGATGGCCCGCGTGGTGGCCGAGGCGCAGGCCGTGCAGGCGCCGGACGAGACCCCGCTGGGCCGCGTGGCGGCGACCAAGGACCTGGTCCGGCTGCCCGACGACGTCGCCCGCAAGGTCGAGGGCACGGCGCACCCGCTGGTGCGCACCCATCCGGTGACGGGGGAGAAGGCGCTCTACTGCGACGCCACCTACGCCACCGGGATCGAGGGGCTGACGCGGGCCGAGGCCGCGCCGCTGCTCACATTCCTCGTGGAACACATCACCCAGCCGGCGTTCACCTGCCGCCTGCGGTGGGAGGCCGGGACCTATGTGGTCTGGGACAACCGCATCTGCGTCCACCAGGCCTTCAACGACTACGACGGCTTCCGCCGGGAACTGTATCGCACGACGATCGCGGGTGAGGCGCCGAGCTAGGGGAGGACGGCCACCATGTTGAAACGCAACGGCGCGTCATCCCCCGGCTTTTCCGGGGGACCCACGCTGCGGCCCCGCGTGAGAGCGGAGTTGGCCGCGGCGTCGCGGCTCGCGGGCCTTTCCTAGGGTTTCGATGTGAATGCGTCCCCCGGACAAGCCGGGGGATGACGATGAAGAAGTTGGATTGGGGGACGGGCGATGGGAGCAGCGAACCGCAGAGGGTTCCTCGGGCTTGCCGGTGCGGCGCTCGCGGGCACGGCGCTGGCGGCCGAGACCGGCGACGCCGACCTCGTGGTGACGAACGCCAGGGTCTACACGGTCGATCCCGCCCTGCCCCGCGCGCAGGCGTTCGCGGTGCGGAACAGCCGGTTCATCGCGGTCGGCAGCAACGACGACATCCGCCCCCTGATCGGCAAGCGGACCCAGACCTACGACGCCAAGGGCATGACCATCACGCCCGGGTTCATCGACTGCCACAACCACTGCTACGGCGACGTGCTGCTGTACGAGGTGCTGGTCGGGAACCCCTTCGAGGTGGAGTTCGTGACCATCGCCAGCATCGTGGGCAAGCTGAAGGCGAAGGCTGCGACCCTGCCGCCGAACACCTGGGTCGAGGGCTTCTTCTACGACGACACCAAGACCAAGGACGGCCGGCTGATCAACGTCCACGACCTGGACCAGGTGTCGACCGAGCATCCGGTCATCGTGCGCCATCGCGGCGGGCACACCTTCTTCTACAATTCCAAGGCCCTGCAGATGGCCGGGGTCACCAAGGCCACGCCCAACCCGCCGGGCGGCACCTATGACCGCGACGGCGCGGGCGAGCTGACGGGCCGGGTGACCGACCGGGCCAACGCGCCGTTCGAGAAGGTCGGGCTGCGACAGACGTTCACCGAGGCGCAGGCCTATGAACGGCGGCGCAACGGGCTGGCGCACATCTCCAAGATGTTCGTCCGCTACGGGCTGACCAGCGTGCACCATGAAGGCGGCGACCTGTTCGCCCTGCAGGACGTGCGCAGCCGCGGCGAGCTCAAGCACCGGGTCAGCTACGAGGCGGTCGGCGAGGTGCTGGAGGCGATGATCCGCTCCGGGCTCCAGACCGGCTTCGGCGACGAGTGGATCAAGCTGGGGGCGACGTTCGAACATCTGGCCGACGGCTCGTTTTCCGAGCGGACCATGGCGATGAGCCGGCCCTATCCGGGGGTGTCGCCGCCCTACTCCGGCAACGTCACCGAGACGCAGGACGTGCTGGACGCCTGGGTGCTGCGGGTGCACCGCGCCGGGATCGACGTGAACTGCCACGCCAACGGCGACGTGGCGATCGGCAACGTGCTGACGGCGCTGGAGCGGGCGCAGAAGGCGTGGCCGCGTCCCGACGCGCGGCCGAAGATCACCCACTGCACGATGGTCAACGACGAGCTGGTGGCGCGGATCAAGGCTGCGAACGTCACGCCGGCCTGCTTCACGACCTACGCCTACTACAACGCCGACAAGTTCCACTTCTACGGCGAGGAGCTGATGAAGCACTTCATGGCCTATCGCAGCTTCATCGACGCGGGCGTGCCGGTGGCGGCGGGGTCGGACTTCCAGCCGGGGCCGTTCGCGCCGCTGATGGGGATGCAGGGCATGGTCACCCGCACGGGCTGGAATGGCGAGACCTGGGGCGCCAACCAGCGGATCACCGTCGATGAGGCGCTGCGGGTGAACACGATCAACGGCGCCCACGCCAGCCACGAGGAGGCGATCAAGGGCTCGATCAGCGTCGGCAAGCTGGCCGACTTCGTGGTCCTGGCCGACGACCTGCACACGGTGGATCCGGGCAAGATCAAGGACGTGCAGGTGGTCCGCACGGTGACCGGCGGGACGGTGATGCACCAGGCGTAGGGTGTGGTGGGCGCAGAGGGCCGGCGGAGGCGGCTGTAGGGGACGAGGCCGGCGCCTGGGCCCGACCAGTTGCGGACTTTTGCGTCTGAGGCCGCGAGGGCTGCTTTGCGCCAGCAGCGGACGTTGAGTTCGGGCCGGAGAACGGACATTCGATCGCCCTTCCCGGCTGAGAGGGCCGGAGAGGTTGAAGTCCCTGCCCGTCGGCGGGAACCCCTCGCCCGACCGCATAGGGAGCAGCTGAGGACCGCCGCCAACCCGTTGCCGCCATTCATCAGACTGCGGTACTTGAACGGCTTCACGCGAGCGCGATCGGGGGCGTACATGGGGCGTGTGGGGCCGACGGGCGAGCGGGCGCCCGAGAGAGCGGCGTTGCTGATCCGTCTGCTTCTCGGGGCGCTCTTCATCGCGCATCTCTATTGGAAGTTCGCGATCCTGCCGGGCGGGCTCGAGGCCTGGTGGGGCAACCTCCTCGCGGCTGGATATCCGCCCTTCGTGCCGGCCTACGTCCTTTCGGCGGAAATCGCCGGCGCGCTGCTGTTGATCCCAGGCGTGATGACCCGATACGTCGCCCTCTACGCCATGCCGATGATGCTGGGCGCGACCCACTTCTGGATGGCGCGCAAGGGCTTCTATTTCACGAAGGCCGGGGCCGAGCTGCCGCTGGTCTGGCTGGCGCTCCTTGGCGTCCAGGTCGCTGCAGGTGATGGCCGCCTGGCCGCAGTCCGCTCGCCGGATCCGCGGCGCGTCCTGGCCTTGCTGCGGCGTCGCGGCGATCCCGCCGTCCAGCCTTGAGCCGGGACGTGTCGGCGCGCTGCCATTTTGGGCCTTCAGGAGAAACGCCGTGATCCGACGCTATGTGCTCGTACTCTTCGCGGGCCTTCTTGCCCTGGGTCCATCGGCGGCGCCGGCCGCGCCCGCTGAAGATCCGGTTCTGGGGACCTGGAAGCTGAATACGGCCAAGTCGACGTTCACCCCCGGCCCAGGATGGCGGAGCCAGACGCGCGTCTACGAAGCCATATCCACAGGCGTCTCGGTCACCTGGACAGGCACCGATGCCGGCGGTGAAACCATGCAGGTAAACTACAGCTATCGCTACGATGGCCGCGACTATCCGATGAAAGGCTCCGCGAGCTACGACACCTTGAATGCCGTGCGGGTCGACGAACGCACCGTCCGGTCGGAGGAAAAGCGGGACGGCAAGATCGTGGGAGTCGCCGTGCGATCCGTTTCGGCCGACGGCAAGGTCCTGACGGTCTCTGACGAGGGCACGAACCGAAAAGGCCAGAAGTTCTCCCAGGTGCTGGTCTTCGACCGGACCCAGTGAAGATCTTCGCCTGCGCAGCGGGGAGGTGATCGGCCCTGCGTGACCGCCGCGCAGTCCATGGATCGGTCGGCGCCCGATCGCACTGTGAGGCGTGCTCAGCTGTCCCAAGCCCCTGCCTTCGGGCGTCACGGAATGGTCGATCCACCCACAGCCCTTGCGGCCGTCGGCGTCACCGGGCGCTGAAGTTGGGATCAGGGCGGAGAACGGAAGTCTGGCCGCCCCTTATCGGCGGCCTGCGGTCCCGAACTGTTGCGGAGCCTTCGCGACGGCGACTACCGTAGCCCTGATCTTGGGGGGCCTCGGCATGGATCTGAAATCGCTGGCGGGACGCCTTCGCGCGGTCCTGCTGGCGGGGTTGCTCACGATGCTCGGAACCGCGGCCGTCGCGCAGGGCTATCGCGTCCCGCGAAACGCCTATGGCGACCCTGACCTGGGCGGGACCTGGAACAACAACGCGCTCACCCGGCTGCAACGGCCGGCGGGCCTCCTGCCGCTGGTCGTGGCTCCCGCCGACGTCCGCGACGCCGAGCGTAGGCTGATGACCAGCTACTCGCCCGCCAGCACGGTGGCGAACGTCGGCGGTTCGGAGAGCGAGTGGTGGGACGACGCACATCTGGCGCGGGTGGACGGCCAGTTCCGCACGTCGTGGCTGATCGACCCCGACGACGGCCAGCTGCCGTACTCCGCCGAGGGCCGGCGACGCCGGCAGGTCTTCGACAAAGGCCAGATCGAGTCCCTGGACGGCCCGGAGGCGCGGCCGGTGGCGGGGGATCGCTGCCTGCTGCCCAGCTGGGGGGCGATGGGGCCCGTCATGCTGAACTCGCCCTACAACGCCAACTACCGCTTCGTGCAGACGCGGGACCAGGTCGCGATCCTGGCGGAGAACAACAGCGAGCTGCGGGTGATCCGGATCGGCGCAGCGCATCCGCCGGCCCAGGTAAAATCGTGGACCGGCGACTCGGTTGGCCATTGGGAGAAGGACACGCTCGTCGTCGAAACGACCAACCTGCGCACGGATGCTCCGCTGAGCCAGGCGCCGTTCTTCTTCAATGAGGGGGCAAGGGTCCTCGAGCGCTTCACGCGCGTGGGTCCGCGCGCGTTGAAATACGAATTCTCGGTCGATGATCCGGTCATCTTCGCCCGGCCCTGGCGCGCGGAGATGGCGTTCGTGGCCAGCGAGGCTGCGCTCTACGAGTTCGCCTGCCACGAGGGCAACTATTCGATGACCAATGTCCTGGCGGGCGCGCGGGCGTTAGAGCGGGCCCCGCCGCAACGCTGACGCGCCAACGCGCCGCCCGGCACGGGTCGCCATTGCGCCAGCTGGAGACATTGGGATCGCCCCAGGAACCGGGCGTTCGGGGCCACTGCCGCGGTCCGTGTTTCGATTCGAGTTCGACCCAGCTGCGAACTTCAATAAGGTCAGGTCGCGGATGTGGGACCGCCGCGTAAGCTCGCACGCCCGGCGGCTGCGGCGACACCCCGGCGCAAGGGGGTGAGGCCTATCCCAACGCGGATGGCTCGCTTGTCCCCATCGCCAGCGACGCCTCGACCGTGCAGACGAGGCCTTCCGGCCGGAAGTCAAGGCGCACCGTCCCGCGCAGTTCCTCGGCCAGGCCGCGCTCCAGCAGGCGCGCGCCAAAACCCAGCCGCTCCGGCGCGCGGACGGACGGTCCGCCGGTCTCGGTCCAGGTCAGCCTCAGCCGCGCGTCGGCCTGAGACCAGCGCACGTCCACCTGGCCCATCGGCGTCGAGAGGGCTCCGTACTTCACCGCGTTCGTCGCCAGTTCGTGCATCGCCAGGGCCAGGGCCACGGTGGTCTTCGGTTCCAGATTGATCGCCGGTCCTTCGGCGCTGACGCGCCGGCCACCGCTGTCGTAGGCCGCCGTAGCCACCTCCACGATCTGGGGGATCGAGGCCGCCTCCCAGTTCCGTTGCGTAAGCACGTTGTGCGCCGCCGACAGCGCGGCAAGCCGGCCTTCGAACGCCTCCCACGCAGCGGGATCGACACTGCGGAGCGACTGGCGGGCCATGGCCTGGACGGTGGCCAGCGTGTTCTTCACGCGATGGTTCAGCTCGTTCAGCAGCAGGCGTTGGTGGGCCTCGGCGGTCTTGCGCTCGGTGATGTCGATGTTGGTGCCCACGATCCGAACGGCCTTGCCCTTGGCGCCGTAAAGAAAGCGCGCGGCGCCCTCGAGCCAGCGAACCGCGCCGTCCGGGCGGCGGATGCGGTACTCGTAGGACGCGGTCGGCGCGCCGGCGTCCATGGCCGCCTGCATGGACGCGTCGATGCGGGCGAGGTCGTCGTCGGGCATCATCGCCCGGATCATATCCATCGGGCCGGCCAGAACCCCCGAATCCAGCCCGAACAGCGCCGCCAACTCGGCGCTCCAGACAGCGTGACCGTTCGCCGGGTCCCAGTCGAACACCCCCATTCGGTGCGCCTCCACCGCCAGGTCAAGCCGCTGCTGGTTCAGCAGGGCTGCCTCCTCGGCCTTGGTGCGTTCGGTGATGTCGTGCGTCGAGACCCCGATGGAGCCGTCCGGTTGCGGCCCGATGCGCACCTCAACCATCCGGCCGGCCCGCATCGCCGAGGGCTGGGTGAAACGAGTGGCTTGCCGCTTGTCCATGGCCCGCAGCAGCGCCCTCGCGTACCGGGTCTCGCGGCCGAGGCCATAGAGGCTCCAGAACTCGCGCCCGAGCACGTCCCCGCGCGCCGTGCCGAAGAACTCTTCGGCCGCGCTGTTGAAAAGGGTGACGCGCCAACTTGGATCGAGGGCGAAGAAGGCGTCGCTGACATTGTCCAGCGCTGCTGACAGGCGCTCGTCCGCAGCGGAATCAGACCGACGCTTCTGCAAGTAGGCTTCCCTCCGGGCGGTGGACGGTCCGCCTCCCTAGTTTAGGGATTTCATCGAACCGCGGTCGATAATCCAGATCAAATCAGCACACCGCACACAGTTGCGGTGATCTGTTCTGCGCCACGCGCTGACGCGTATCAGCGCGCTGTCGGGCGCGATCGATCGATCAGGCCGCCGGTCCCAGAGCTGCGACGGCCTCGTCCTCGCGCCTCAGTTCGGCGCCGTGGGCTGGCGGCGGGACAGGATCGGCCGCATTCGTGCGCCGGCCAGTCCGAACCCGATGATCATCAACGCCCAGGACGCGGGCTCGGGAACGCCGCC